>JBARQW010000320.1:0-4230 GCA_049643905.1 Bipolaricaulia bacterium | reverse complement strand
GGTTGGTGCTGCCGGTGAGGCCGCCCTGCCAGTGGTCGAAACGATAGCCGGTGTTGGCTGTCGCGGAGACGGAGACGTCAACGCCTTTGTCATAAGCGTGTCTTCCGATCGCCGGCGTCGTCGTCCCACCACCGCCCGGCGAGACGGCCATCGTTAGATCACATTTGGCCGATACCGGTTGCCCTTGACCGCCTGCGAGAAGCGCGGTCAGCACGAGAAGGGCTAAGAGAAAGATGACACTACATGCGTTCCTAGTGGCTATCTTAATGTCACTCACCTCCGCCACACTATAGCACGACGTCAACATATTGCGAAATGCAAAGCAATGAACGTATCCGCTAGCCTCGCAGATCCCGGGGTTGAGCCGGTTCTTGAGGGATCAGAAGGCAGGAGCGGGGTACATCAGTGGCGAGGATGATTGCCCGATGAACAGCTCGCCGCGGCAGCACCCGTTTCGGGGGGGGGCGTCTCGAGAGCCTTAAGCCGGAATCGATTGAGAAGCTCGCTACTCCCCTCGCTTGCTTTGAGAGGGGTCCGCGATAGGCTCGAATCGGGATTTATCTGCGACGGTAAAAGGGGTCAACCCCTCGAATCCCTCCCGTGGATGAGTCCGCTTTGTATTGACACGTCGTCCGACCCTGCTATACTCCGTGCATGAGTCCGTATAATCGTCAATAAGCGGACTCTTAGGGGGGACAGCATGGGCAGGAAGATACCGGAAGTCCTGACACCAACTGAACAAGAGGCGCTTCTTGCGCAACCGAACCCGCGATACCTCACCGGTCACCGCAACCGGGTGATGCTTCGGCTGATGCTCGACACCGGCCTGAGACTGTCCGAGGCGATCCACCTTCGCTGGAAGGACATCGACCTCAACTCAGGCAAGGTGATGGTCAGGCAGGGGAAGGGTGCGAAGGATAGAACACTGTGGACCGGTGAGGCCAACCTAGCCGCTCTCGTGGCGTGGCAAGACCGACAGGTGAGCGAATGCGCTGGAAGCCCTCAGAACGTCTTCACGACCAAGGCGGGTGGCAAGCTGGACCCTCGATACATCCAACGCATGGTCAAGCGCTACGCGGCACGCGCGGGGATTGAGAAGGACATCACGCCACACACGCTACGGCACTCGTTCGCAACCGATCTCTATCGGGAGACGACCAACATCCGCCTGACTCAGAAGGCGCTCGGGCATGCGAACCTAGCGACAACGCAGATCTACACTCACATTGTTGATGAGGAGCTCGAGGGCGCTCTGAAATCCTTTCGCTGTGCGACGGTCGCGGCGTGAGAAAGGCGGCTAAGAGCTATGGGACCCCCCGCTCCTGCTGCCCGCCTCTTGAGACCGCTCCGGATACGTCGGCTACCCTTCGAACTCCGGCATTGGCCACTGCATGCGCATCCCCTCTTGTGTGATCTCGCGTAGCTCGGCACGCGTCAGGTCGTGTTCCTCTGCAAGATCGTTCTTGTAGATCTCAGTCAGCCGATCCTGCTCATCCATCTGCCTGTCCAGTTGCTCCATGAACGCATCCTGCGAGTAGCCTGGATCTACAGGGGAGAGATCCGGATAGCGAGCTGTCGCTTCCCTTCGAGCACGGCTCTCAGTGCGCACTATGTCCTTGAAGATCTCCCTTCTTTGACTCTCGGTCATCCCGAAGCGGCTCTCGGGCTCGGGTGGATTGAGATACATCTCCAATCGAGACTCGTCAATCGAGACCTTCGGTCCGGGAGTGGCGGCCGTCTTCTCAAGCATGGCAACCCACTGGTAGCCGCTCACTGCATGCTCCTCAGAGGTGTAGACGTAAGCGAAGACGTGGGTCGTTCTGGCGTGATATTGAAATCCAGACTTCTCCATCGCGTCGTCGTAGAGTTTCTGGAGGAGCGCACGAAGACCGCTCTCCGTGACATCTCCGGTCACAACCGCTCTGAAGACTACCTGGGCCTTGATCGGGCTGTCGTGCGTCTCCTCGTCGATGATCTCGAACTGTGGTATGCTGACCGGAGCCTCGATGCCGATAGGTGACGCAACTGTGGACGTCTCCTCGGGCTGCTCGTCTCCTCTGCCGGCATCGTCGCTCCCGTTGGATGAGCATCCAGACAGCGCCAAGCAGATGGCCATCAGTGTCCAGACAACTACAAACAACCGGGATCGGACCATTCCACACACTCCCTTCGTGCTGACCGTGCAGCCATTGCCGTATGCGCCAAGATTACGCCGAACTGCCACCCCGGTGCACTCCCACGCACAGGGCTCGCGGTTCACGATTCCCCAGCGCGGCGGGTGTCGGGGACGGCAGCCCGATTCGACAGCATCAGGCCACTAGTTCCTTCATCTTCTCTATGGCCTTGCGCGCCTTGCGTTGGGCCTCCCCACCGACGTTCAGCGCGAGGATCTGGCCACCCCGGACATTCTGCTTCCCCGTTCCAGTGACACGGAATGCGTTTGGGGACACCTCTTCGATGCTCAAAGAGCACGACACTCCGCTCCAAGAACCCCAGCTAATCCCGGTCTGAAAAGTCACCAGGCCAAGAGTCTCGTTGGCCTGGTCTAGCTTCCACCCAAGTTCCTGTACGGCGCGCATCGCCAGTTTCGCCATCAGGATCATCGTACCGGTGAACGTGTCCGCGTCTCGGTTGTAGCTAACGGTGGCGGGCACGGAGGACTGCTGTGACACTCCCTCTCTGACATTGACAGAGACTGGCGCCCCACAACCTGGGCACGCCTCGGCCCTGTCCGAGATCTCGCGGCCGCATTCAGAGCACTTGATCAAAGCCATTTCCAGCCCCTCCTTCGTTGACCTGCCTCCGTCGCCCGGCCTACCTCTTCACTCCTACGGCAACGACTCACACGCGATCCCATCGCTGTCTCCGTCGAGTCTGAACACATCTCCGTACCCCTGCTGCTTGCAGTAGTCGTAGCATGCCCAGGCCGCCGCGTGAGTAGCGAAGTCACTACAGTCCAGATCAGGGCCACTGCAGTTGCAGGGGGCAGGCGATGCTTCATCAGACACCGTCACTGTGATCGTCGCGGTTGCCGTTGCGCTCCTCCCGCCATTGTCGGTCACGGTGAGAGTTGCTGTCAACGATCGCGTCGAGGTTGCCGTGTAGGTGTGGGTCGCAGTCACCCCCGTCGCCGAACTGCCATCCCCGAAATCCCAACGGAACTGGACGATCGCGCCGTCGGGGTCAGTAGAGGCAGCACCATTGAAGGTGACCTCGAAAGGAGAGCCGCCCGACGACGGCGTCCGCGTGAAGCCGGCGATCGGCGCCAGATTGACTTGTGTGTCGTCAGGGTAGCTCGCGGCAAGAACCAGGGCCGCTCCTGACAAAACGACAAGCACGAGACTTCACTTCCTCCCTCCTTTGCTCTGGCGCTATCCTATGTCCTTAGGAGATGAAGAGCAAGCAGCGCAACTCCGACAGCAGGGCGGGGGGTCGCTTCGAAGGGAATGGCGGCACACAAGCGTATGCCGTCAGGCGCTCTCTTCCCGCTCCAGGTACTCCATGATCTCCTCGACAACCAGGTAGTTCACCGATCGATCAGGTTTCGCTCCGAGCTTGGCGAGCCTCTCAACGGGTCGCCCGGTCTGCTTCCCCGGCGGGATGTAGATCGAGAGTGCTGAGGATCTTCTTCTGCGCCATGACTTCCCACCTTCCCCCAAAACAATGTCGGAGAGAGCTGGCGCGGGGCAAGCCGAGCTCCGGGCGTCACTCTGAGGGCGCTCCGTCGGACGGTTCGACCTCTTCTACTGACTTGTCGATAGCCGAACGGCAACCGTCCTCTGCCTCCCACCGGCGCAAGATGGCGATCACCCGCTCGAAGTTGGCCTTCGCTTCCTCACTAACTCCTTCACCCATTCCTTACTCCTCCGGTAGGTCCGCTTGGGGATCCTGGGTCAAGTCGACGCCGAAGTAGTGGGCGATGGCCTCGACTACGATGAACGAGATGGACCGCCTCTGTCTCTCGGCCTCCGCCTCGAGACGCTCCATGAGCTTGTGCTGGCGCGCCCGCTCGTCGAAGTAGATGGTAACTCTGGATGGGTCTTGCGCACACATTCTGTTCACATGATACCTCCATCCGCGAAGCTAGGGCAATGCACCCGCCTGGGGCGACCTCCATTGGTGCCCTGCCCTGCTTCGCGTCCGCCGCGCCATCCCGCCTAAATGGCGTGACGTTGCCGAGACTCTCACAGGACGTGACAAGTCCGACACTTGTGTTGACTTGTGTATGGT
>JBARQW010000319.1:0-10529 GCA_049643905.1 Bipolaricaulia bacterium | reverse complement strand
GTCATCAGCGCCGTGCCTGGGTTCCTCGGCCACCGGACACTGAAGGCCGTCATCGAGGCGGGAGTGAACGTCGTCGACATCGCGTTCTTCCCCGAGGATCCATTCTCCCTCGATGAGCTCGCCCGTGCCACCGGCGTGACAGCGATCGTCGACTGCGGGGTCGCTCCCGGACTCAGCAATCTTCTCGTCGGACACGCTGTCCGGCAGCTCGACGAGACCACGCGCGTCACGATCTACGTCGGAGGTCTTCCCTCTGACCCGAAACCGCCGTACGAGTATCGGGCCGTCTTCTCACCGGTCGATGTGATCGAGGAATACGTGAGACCGGCGCGACTCGTCGTCGACGGCAAGATCGAGACGAGGCCAGCACTCTCCGAGGTTGAGCTGATCGATTTCGAAGGCATCGGCAGACTCGAAGCGTTCAATACGGACGGGCTTCGAACCGTGATGAAGACGATCGACTGCCCGAACATGATCGAGAAGACGCTTCGCTATCCCGGACACGCCGACAAGGTGCGCCTGCTACGCGACACCGGATTCTTCTCGGAGGAGCCTATCGAGATCGACGGAACCGAGGTCCGACCGATCGACGTGACGACTGCACTCCTCTTCCCGCTCTGGCAACTGAAGGCCGGCGAAGAAGATGTGACGGTCCTACAAGTCAACGTCGAGGGGACCAAGGACGGCGAAACGGTCCGGCACACCTACGATCTCGTCGACCGATTCGACAGGCAGACAGAGACGACGTCGATGGCTCGCACGACCGGCTACACGGCCACGATGGCCACGAGGATGCTGGCAGCCGGGATGGTCGACGAGGCAGGTGTCCTGGCTCCGGAGAGTCTCGCCGACGACCCGGCACGTGTGGCTTTCATCCTCGAAGGTCTCCGCCAGCGTGGAATAGACGTGCGGGAGACGGTGGAGGAATAGGCGGGCAAGGGACCGGCGGGATGTGGAGATCTACAGTGGTGGTCGGACACTCACACCTTCGCCGGGTTCCTGGAGGTTGTCGCTGACTTGGCGGATCGGCTACTCGGTGGCGCGGGCGGCCTGGAAGCTGCAGTTGACCACCAATGAACAGCCCCCTCGACACTGCGTCGAGGGGGCCGTCCGGTTCTTGTCTGCAACGATTGGCTGTGCTCCTACTCCGTTGAGGTCACGAGTTCGATCCGCATCGTCTCCGAGGATCCGTCGGGAAACGCAAGGCGGAGGTCGTAGTATCCCGGGGCGAGTCCAGCGGTATCGATCTCGAAGTGATAGGTTCCATGTTCGCGCGAGAAGCGAATCATGAACCTGAGGACTCGTTCCTGGGAATACGGGACTGCGGAGAGATCGAGCTTGGACAACTCGACGAACACTCCCGCGTTTCGGATCACGTCACCGTCTGCATCGAACAAGTTGAAGTCCCCGACGATCGTTTCGCCGATTCCGTAGACTGCTTGAAGCCCTCTGTGTCCAGGGGCCGGCCGCTGCACGCTCGGTTCGAGGGACAACACTCGATCGAGGAGCGTGCCTTCCTCCCCCATCGGAACCACATGGATTGACCGTACTGCCTTGCGGGGGACGACGTACATCCAGTTGAGAATCGCGTCCATCTCGGCCTGGGAGAGATCGGCGAAGTACGGATTGGCAACAAGCGCCTGCATCAAGGCCTTTGCCTTGTCCTTTTCGGCACCCGCGGCGGGTGCCGGCTGGCCGAGCGGACCCTCTTCCAGTTCCACGAGCCCCCGGTAGAGGAAGTAGGCCAGACTGGCCGATTCCCCGGGCGCGAGCGTGAAGGTGTAGACGAAGCTCAGCTCGTCGTTATCCGAATCCTGGAAGCCCAGGTTCCCCGTCCACGGAAGCTCGGATGGGTATCCATTGTATGAATCTCCAACACCCAGGAACGTGGTGTCCGTGCCGTCGCGGAAGGCGTAGCCGAGCGGCGGATCCCACTGCGCCGCGATATCCCGCGGGAGCCAGTCAGACCAATCCCCGTCGCCTTCGAACGTCACCGCCCACGTGTCGGCGGCCTCGATCACCCGGTCTCCCGAAGAGGTCTGATAGACGGTGGTATCTCTGTCGGATCCGAGATCCCCATTCTCGCCGTCGCCCCAACCGACGTAGACGGTGCGCGTCGCCCCCGAGCCGTTGACGAAGCTGTCGATGTACCGCAAGTAGTCGGTCCCCGCGGGGGCGTAGAGCGAGCGGTTCACCACGATGCCGTTGCTGGACACCGGCGTTGTCGTATCCCAGCGCCGGTTGCTGTATGCGAACTCGAACCCGTCCAACCACAAGTTGTACTCAAGCACTCCGCCGCCGCCATCGAGAACGCGAAGCTGCAGCCCACCCCAATCGTCAAATGCGTCGTCGCCTCCATCACAGACCGAACCGTCAGACGCCCCGCCCTCAAACTGGTCGTGAACGTCCCACGGCTGGCCGTTGGCAGAATCGATTTCGGTTCCCAACAGCGGCAGTGAAACGAAGACCAGCCCCACCAAGACAGCCAACGCCACCATCCGAACACACCTTGCCACACGCGTCACTTCTTCCTCCTTCAGCTACCACACGTCATAGACAAGCCCTCGCGAGCACGTGGTGGCTGGAGAAGGTGAGCGCGTCCCCCTCACGGACCGGGAAACTCGGCCTCGCCGATCCCCTGGACCTCGCACGTCCCGCAACGTCTTCCTAGTGAGCGTCGGCGGCCCGGCTGTCGGTGCGTTTCGCCAGAGGCGCGATGGGGAATCCTCTAAACCCTTCCGCGAAGCGGCTGGGACCGATCTCCCCCTGCGCTACGACCCGCGGCTTTGCGTCACGAGATTGCTCTCGTTTTGCCTTTTCCGCGCTCTCAAAGCAGGATTCTACACGTTCTCTCTGTTATAATCTAAGAGCTACCGTACGCTGTGTGATTCTGTTCTTCTCTCTATGTTCTGGCTCGTCATACTCGTCTACTGTAGAGATCCCGTAATCCGGTTACGCACCAAGCAGGCCGCGCTGAAGCTGAGATGGGCGATCCTTCAATCCGAGCGCCCCTCACGCGTTGAGTTCATCCTCGGTCGTCGTGGGATCGACGTTCGTGAGACGGTCACGGCCGGCGAGTGAGAGCCCGGCACTGGCTAGAGAGGAAGACTCGGGAGTGCGTCTTCCAGTTCGCTGTGACGCATGTAGAACTCCTCTCGCAGCAGGCTCATCACAATCGTGTCGAGGAGCTTCCCGTTCTTGTACATCCCCTCCCGCACGCGTCCCGTGATCTGAAAGCCCGACTTCTCCGCGAGGCGCAGCGCCGGCGGGTTCCCGCTGTGACACCACAGGTGAACGACGCGGAGTCCGAGTTCGTGGAACAGGAATCGCAACAAGACCTCTTGCGCGTCGAACGCAACGCCCGTTCCCCAGAACGGTTTGGCGATCGCGATGCCGATCGTCGCCGCAAGCCGCTCCTCCAGGTCGCTGTAGGTGATGTACCCGGCAAGCTCTCCGCTCTCCTTGTGAATTACGGAGAGGCGAGCGCTGTCGAGCTCGTACGAGAACTCCATAGCCTCGAGCCGCTTGACGTACATTCCCTCGGTGTACGTCGGAGGAAGGGCGACGTTCCAGCCCTGTGTCTCGAGATCGTTCCGGAGGTCCACGAAGAATCCCTGGTCTTCGTTTCGTTCTTCCCGCAAGATCACGAGCTTGCCCTCAAGAGGCATTTGATCCACTTTCCGTCGCCGCCCACTCGGGCTTGAGGATGTCGACCATCACTTCCTCGTAGAAGACGCCGTCCCGGATTCCGCCTCGGGGGATCCTTCCGCTCTCCGTGAAGCCCAGCGCCAGAGCGAAGGCAAGTCCGGGCTCGTTCCAGCTCGAGATCCAGCCGCTGACGTTGTGCGCCGGCGTGTTCTCGAAAAAGTACGCGAGGAGAAGACCAACGACCTCGCATCCAATTCGACGCCGTTGATGCTCCGGTGATACCGCGACCGCGACCCCAGGGCAGTGCGTGTCCCACCGCCAGTTACACTCCGCGTGGCCGGCGAGCACGCCCGACTCGCGCAGTTCGATCCCGAGAGTGAACGCCTTCTTCACCTTCGCCCACGCCTCCAAGATCCCCTCGACGTCTCTCCGAGACATCGGCGCGTTGTCTCGGATTCCCCAAGGCATGTAGCGCCGACCGATCAGCGACGGTTCGTTGAAGTACGCGTGCAGCGCAGCAAGGTCATCGGACTCGAATGCCCTCAAGGACAGGCGCTCGTTCCCTAATCGCTCCGTGCCCATGTTCACCGCCTTCGCTTCGGAGTGCCCGTGTCAGGCTAAGCGTGATCGATCCTCGCCATTCCGGCATGCTTGCCACTCGGCGACGGCTCGGGTACGTTCCTCTCTGCCATGGCGAAGGAATCACCATCTGTGATGGGCGAGCGTTGGATGGGACTGCAGCACGAAGACGGAGTCCATGAGCGTGCCGATGTCGTGATCATCGGCGTCCCGTACGACGGCTCGGTCTCACACGATCCTGGCGCCGCCGAGGCTCCCGCTGTGCTGCGAGAGCTATCGATCTCCGCGTCCGCGTGGACCGAGACCGGACTCTCCTTCGCCGACATGCGGATTCGAGACGTCGGCGACGTCCCTGTAGGTCCAAAGAACGACGAGGCGGCGCAGGCGGCGATTCGCGAGACCATCAGCACCCTTCCTTCCGAGGACGCGGTCGTCGTGGCACTCGGCGGGGATCACAGCATCACGAGCGGCGTTCTCGCTGGCCTTCGCCGGTCTGACAGGCTTGGCGTGCTCTGGTTCGACGCGCACCCGGACCTGATGAACACGTTCGGCGCACTCCGAGGCAAACGCGAAAGCATGTGGAACCACGCCTGCCCCCTCCGAAGGATCCTCGAGTTCGACAACGTGTCCGGCGAAGACGTCCTTCTGGTCGGCATACGCGACTTCCTGCCTGAAGAGCTGGCCTACATCCGAGATCAGGAGCTCGATGTCATCTGGGCGCGAGATCAGCAGGCTCTAACCGCGCGAAACGTGGCAGATCGAATCGAGCAGGCCTTCGAGAACGTCGATTCCCTCTACATCAGCTTCGACATCGACGTTCTCGATCCGTCCGCTGCGCCGGGGACCGGAGTTCCCATCCCGGGCGGCATGACACCTCGACATCTGTTTGACACGCTGCAAGAGCTGGCACGCCGCGCGAAAGATGCAGACGCTTCGAGATCTCTCCCACGAATCGTCGGCTTCGACGTCGTCGAGATCTCACCTCCCGCAGACGTGAACAGAATCACGGCTCGGGCGGGAATGGGAATCATCGTCAACATGTTGGGGCTGATCGCCGCACAGAAGCGGTCGGCACGGGACCTCCTCCAAGAGGACCCCTAGGAGAGAGGTCATGAGCTTGCCCCTTCCTGAAGGCTATCGAGAACGCGCGGGGACGCCCGATGACATCCCCGAACTTGCCGTCCTCGACGCCGCATATACGAAGAGCCTGTTCGGCCGTGCCCTGCAAACCGAGGGCGAGATCCGCACCGAGTGGAAGGCTCCGCACTTCGATCCGGAGACCGATTCGCGCCTCGTCGTGGCTCTCGACGGTCGGATCGTCGCGTGGACAGAGGTCTATGACTTCGAACCACACGTCACCTTGCGCAGCAGGCTTCGCGTGGCGTTCGAGAGCGCTCGACCCGAAATCGCCCAGCACCTCATTGCATGGTGTGTTGAGCGAGCGCGGAACTCAGTTGAGAAGGCCCCGCCCGGGACGCGAGTGGCGTTCACACAGAGCGCATTCGAGGCCGATGCGATGGCGAACGAGCGACTGCTCGGAGCTGGCATGACGCCGGTCCGCGTCTTCCTTCGGATGCAGATCGAGATGAGCGAACCGCCCGATGAACCCGTCTGGCCGGACGGGGTCACCGTGCGGTCGTTCATTGAGGGTCAGGATGATACTCCGGCGATCGAGGCCCTTCGCGATGTCTTCCGCGACCACTGGGGCTTCGTCGAAACACCGCTCGAAGACGATCTCGAAGAATGGCGTCAATGGATCTATGAGGATGAAGACTTCGACACTGACCTCTGGTTTCTGGCGATCGACGCCGGCGAGATCGTCGGCTTCTGCCAGTGCTATCCGGTGGCGGGGGATGACCCCCGGATCGGCCTCGTCGATGAGCTCGGCGTCCGCCGCTCTCACCGCGGCCGCGGACTCGCTACAGCCCTTCTCCTTCACACGTTCGGCGCATTCTATGAACGAGGGAAGCCGATCGTCGACCTCGGCGTCGATGCGGAGTCGCTGACCGGGGCGACGCGCCTCTACGAACAAGTCGGGATGCGTGTCGTCCGACGCAACAACGTCTACGAACTCGAGCTTCGTCCCGGGGTGGACATCACCACACGCGGCTAGCCAAGGGACGTTTCCTCATCCTGCTTGCGAAGAGCCTCGATGCGGCGAGCCGCCGCCAGGCGCGACGGCATGCCACACAAGATGGCGGCAGATCTCGTCAGATGTCATCCTCGAGATCCCAGAGCCCCACCAAACAACGATTCACACCACAATACGAGACGGCGATCTGTCGATCGTCAGGGCTGAACTCGGCGGCGAAGACTCGCGCGAACCGTTTTGGATCGGGCTCGCTCCCTTCACTGAGGCGGCCGAGCAGCGCCCAGACATCGAGCGTCGCAACGTTCTGACCGGTCGCGACGTCCCACAGGCGGACCGTGTCGTCATGCGAACTCGTCACAAGGACGCTTCCGTCCGTGTTGAACGATACCCACGTGATCGGCTCGGTGTGTCCGTCGAGGGAGAGTACCCCGCCGCCGGCCACGTCCCAGATGCGGACCGATGCGTCGCCGGAGCCCGAAGCGAGCACCTTTCCCGAAGGATGAAACTGCAGCGTGCTCACTTCACTCTCGTGCCCAACGAGTTGGTCGATCACTCGGCCGGTCGCCACATCCCACAGGCGCACAACCTGATCCTCACTGCCTGTGGCGAGAATCGTCCCATCGGGACTGAACGCCACCGAGATGACCGATCCACCGTCTCCACTCAGCACGCGAACCAGGTCCCCAGTCGTCGCGTCTCGAAGCTCAATGTCGTCGCCGGTGTGGATGGCAAGGAGATCTCCGGATGGGCTGAAGGCCACCCTCCGATACGGGCGCAGCCTCGCATCGATCGAGAGAACCTCCGTTCCGGTTGACACTTCCCAGACCTTGACTACATCCTCGGACACCGGAGCCGCCAAAAGCCGACCATCCGGGGAGAAGCTGGGAACACCGAACTCCGTCGTGTAGCTGGGAGCGGGAATGTGGGTCGTCTCCGTGTAGCTCGCCACATCGAAGACGTCGATGGCGCGGCGAAGGACCGTCGCCAAGTAGCGCCCGTCGCCGCTGTACGTCGCGAAAGAGGCCTCCGTCAGCGGCTCGAAAGCGATTGCTCCCGTCTCGGAGCCCTGCGCAAGGGCCGCCCCTGCAACCACTAGGCCCAACGCTACGACCCTGCACCCACGGACGAAGCGCCTCGCGCTCTTCCCGGTCACAGCACACCCACGCCACCGAAGCACTGGGCCTTGGTGGGGTACGGGCCGTCGCAGGGATAATAGACGAAGCAGGACTCGTAGGTCTCACAGTCCGTGCAAGGCCCGCCTGCATATGCGACATCGCAGTACTCATACAGGCAGCAGACCCAGTCTGGCGGGTCCTCACACCAGCACTTGATGAGCTTCGTGAACGGGCACCTCGCACGGAGAGTGGCCTCTTCTTGCGACCCGCACGATGAGCACTCCTCCGCGGATGCCATGAGACATCCAAGAGCGCCGCTCAACAGAACAACAGCGATGATCACGGCGATGTGTCTGGCTTTCATATGCGTCACCTCCCTAAGATGATTTCGTATCGTATCACATGCGCTCCCCCCATCCAATACCCCCTCCACTTCTCCTGTTGCCGGTGCGTCACGCTCGAAATCGATCCGTCTTCCGCCGATTGTCGTTCTGGGCATTCGGCGTCTCCCGAGCGTCGTCCGGCGCATCAGCTCTGGCTTGGCTCATCACGAGTACGGAAGAGGAAGCGCTTCACCCACTCTGTGGAATCACGGTGGGACCCCGTTGGGGAAACGGCTGAGATCGCCCTTGATCCTCTTGATCATTGCCGCTATCGTCGACGTCCGACGGCGGTTGGAGCCGTTGCTTGCACTCTGCGAAGAAAGGTGCACTCGATGCACTCTCAGGTGAGACGCATTCTGCTGGCCGTTGCTCTCACGGCAGTCACCCTCCAGTGCGCTGCAGCAGGGGCGGAGCCGGCTCGGGTCCTCTTCGTCCTGCCCCGAGTGGAGTACATGTACCTCCCTCACTGGCTGATCGGCGACGAGCTGTTCCCCGTCGTCGACGAACTCGAAGAGCATGGCGTCATCATCGACTTCACGAGCCCCAGGGCGGCGGTCTACCCGATCCCCGTGGACGAGGCGGAACTCCACATCCGAGAGGTGACCGTAGAGGTCACGTCCGATCTTGTCGATCTGTCGCTCTATGCCTTGGTTGTTATCGCCGGCGGCCACGCCCACCAGTATCTGACTGTCCTTCTCGAGCCGAACCTGAGTCTCCTGCAGGAGGCCTACGAGCTGGGGGTCACGCTGGCGGGGCTCTCCCAGGGGGCCATGGCGCTGAACGATAGCGGACTCCTCGCCGGGCGCACGATCGCTCGCTGCCCACAGGCGATCGGCATCGTCTACTGCCACAACACCATTCCTGCGATGGAGCGAGCCGGGACAACGATCTCCGACAGTGAGTGCCTTGTCGTGTCAGATGGCGTCGGCGATGAGCCGACGGTCATCACGGCCACCTACGACTGCAAACTGGCATTCGCGCGCGCCCTGCTCGAAGAACTCGGACTCCTCTAGGTCTCTGTCGCATCACACCTTTGCAGAACCCTGCCCCGCCCCGAGCGGGCCTCGGGAAGGAAGCAGCCGGTGCGGTCCGTCCCTCCTCACGCCACGGACGACGGATCGCTCTCGGAGCAAAGCAAGACAGGCCCGGCACGTCTGACGACGCGGGGACCGACTACTGATCCAGTGCAACCCGATCTCCCCGGACCCGTCACGGCACTCCCAGCGGCCTGATGGCCTTGCCGGGAGGTGACTGGGGCCAGAGAATCGGAGCATCTCCAACCTGGAGGCCTCATGTTCGATCGGATGCGTAGATTCGAAGTTGGGAAGAGCCAGGCCGACATCGATAGCGTATTGAGATCGATCGTACGCGATGCGTACCGCCACGTGCCCGTCTACCGCCGACTGATGGAAGCGGCCGCCGTGTCCCCTGAAGATGTTCGAAGCTCACGAGACCTCAGTCGCCTACCGATTGTCAGCAAGGAGGACCTCTATCGGCCCCAGTCGTTGGATGAGGTGCTCCATCGCCGGATTTCTCCCGATCGCTGCGTACGGGTCACGACGAGTGGGTCCAGCGGTCTTCCCTTCTCCATCTACATGAGCAAGCTCGAGGCGCACTACCGGCGGCTTCTCCTGCTCTTTGCGTGGAGGAGAGTCACTCGGTTGTCCTTCCCCTGCACGGTGGCTGAGCTCGTACCAGGCGCCGTGTACGGGAGTGGGTTTGAAGTCCGGCGTTGGAGCGCCATCCGTGTCGTTCGCGTCTATGCTGGACTCCCCATCCCCGAACAGCTTCGGATACTCGAGAGAGCACGCCCCCAGTTGCTTACCGGCGGTCCCACGGCACTGGAACTCCTCGCCGAAGCTCTCGAGACAACCGGAACTGCTCTCAGGCCTCGCCACGTGGTGACGCGAGGGGAGATCCTAACCCCGGATGCGAGGCGGAAGATTGGGACTGCCCTGGAATGCCACGTCAGCGACTTCTATAGCAGCGAAGAAATCGGCTGCATCGCCTGGGAGTGTCCCGAGGACCCTCAGAGGATGCATCTCAATACGGATGCCTGTGTCGTCGAAATCGTCGACGATGAAGGACTGCCTGTACCCCATGGGAACGAGGGAAACATCCTCGTGACCAACCTCTTCAATCGCACCATGCCCTTTCTGAGGTACGAGTTGGGCGATCGCGCCGCTCTCCTGGACGTTGAACGGATCCCCTGCTCGTGCGGCGCGCGGAATCCTAGCCTGAGCCCCGTCAGCGGACGCTATGACGACTTCGTCCATCTTCCGGACGGCCGCAGACTGTCTCCAAGGGTCGTCGCCGTTGCCCTCATAAGCGCGCTGTCAGACCGGTCCTCGCTGCAGCCGCCTTCACAACACTCGTGCCGTGGGTTCCAAGTCGTCCAGGACACTCTCGATCATGTCACCGTGAGAATCATCCCCGAGCAAGGCGTTGACGTCGACTTCGAGTCGCTCATCCCGCCGGTCTTCAGGAACCTTCACCCCTCTCTGCGATGCAGCGTGGAGCTTGTGGACGCACTGGAATACCTCCCCTCCGGCAAGCTCAAGAAAGTGATCGATCGGATCCCGAAGTGACACGCCCGACGCCGGGATCGATCTTCGGAGACGATTCCGGCTCGCCGTTTCATCTTCCGCGTGATCCAGAGATCGGGGTGAAGGTCGGCGGTCCTGGGATCGAGCTACTTCGGATGAGGATCGC
>JBARQW010000318.1:0-7130 GCA_049643905.1 Bipolaricaulia bacterium | reverse complement strand
ACTCGCTCGGGAGAGAACGGGTAGGCGGCCGGATGCCGGCCGACGGCGTGGGCCACGGCGCGGGCGACGGCCGCGTGGGCGGCCATCAACGGAACCTCTCCGATCCCCTTGGCGCCGAACGGGCCGGCCGGGAATTCCGCTTCCACGAAGTCGACTCGAGTGAAGGGCGCGACATCACGCACCGTCGGAACACGATAGGTCGTGAATCCGTTGACCAGCAGGCGCCCGTCCTTTGAAGGGATCTCTTCCATCAGCGCAAACCCGATCCCTTGAGCAACCCCTCCCTGCACCTGTCCCGTGGCGAGGGCCCGGTTGAGAATCCGTCCGGAATCGTGGACCGCAACGAAGTCGATCACTTTCGCCTCACCGGTGACCGTGTCGACTTCGACTTCCGCGACGTGCGTGGCGTACGCATAGACAGGGTACACATCCCCCAGGCCGGTCTCAGGATCCCAACTCACCGGCTCCGTTTGTGCCCAACCCTCGACCGCGGGATCGAGATTCCCGAGCCAGAAGGCCTGAGCGATCTCGTCGAGCCGTTCCGGGATCTCCTCCTTGGGGATCCCAAGCTCCGCGGCGACAGGCTCCATCCTATCTCGCAGCTTCGCCGCGGCATCGAGCACCGCGAGGCCGCTCATCATCGTCCCGCGTGAGGCGACCGTCGGACCGCTGTCGGGGACGCGGCTCGTATCGACCGGTGCGAGATGAACCCGCTCGATCGGCACACTGAGCGACTCGGCAGTCAGTTGAAGAAGGACCGTTGTCAGCCCTTGGCCCATCTCGACCGTCCCGACCGCCACGGCGACCGAGCCGTCCGGCTCGAGCTTCATCGTCGCGCCGGCCTTGTCGAGGAACGGCGCTTTCCCGCCGAGGCCAACGCCGTAGATGACTGATGCGAGGCCGACGCCACGTCGGCGGTCCGTGTGTTCCGCGTTGAATGCTTCGACCCGCGCCAGCCGATCGTCCCATTCGGCGATCTCCACCGCTCGCTCGAGTGTGTCGAGGACACCGACACTGTCGATGACGACCTGCTCGGTCGACGTCGCGTCGCCCGGCTTGAGCAGGTTGCGGCGCCGGATCTCGGCGCGATCGATCCCCAGCTTCTCGGCGAGGAGATCCATCTGCGACTCGTGCGGGAAGATGACCTGCGGGCTCCCGAACCCGCGGAACGCGCCGTTCGGGACCGTGTTCGTCGCCACCGACTTCGCGTCGACCTTCACGTGCGGGATCCTGTACGGCCCGGCCGCCGTGCACAGGCTTCGCCACAGCACCGCCGAGGAGAGCGTCTGATACGCGCCTGCATTCAGGATCACGTCGGCCTCGATGGCCGTCAGCGTTCCGTCGGACATCGCCCCGGTCCGATAGCGAACCCGCGCCGGATGCCGCTTGCTCGTTGTCAGGACGTCCTCGCCCCGATCGAGGATGAGCTTCACAGGCCGGCGCGCCGACCGCGCCATCAGAGCGGCGAGCGTGCCGATCAGCGACGGAACGTCCTCCTTCCCGCCGAACGCCCCGCCGGTCGTCGCCTGGATGACGCGAACCTTCGATAGCGGAAGGTCCATCGCTTTGGCAACAGCTCTCTGGACGTAGAACGGACACTGCATCGACGCGTAGATCGCGATCGATCCGAGCTCGTCAGGAACGGCGACTGCTCCCTGAGGCTCGACGTAGGCGTGCTCCTGGTACCCGGTCTCATACTCCGCCTCGACGATCACGTCGGCTTCGGCGAAGCCCTGCTCCACGTCGCCCTTACGCAGGACCATCTTGTTGAACAAGTTGCCGCCGCCTTCCGCGGCCTCGGCGTCGGCCACGATGATCGGCGCATCGGGCGCAAGGGCGGCGAGCGGATCGCTGACCGTGGGGAGCTTGGCGTACTCGACGATGACCTTTGAGGCGGCGCGCTTCGCAGCCCGGCGTGAAGTCGCCGCAACGAGCGCCACCGGCTCACCGACGTAGCGAACCACGTCCTGCGCCAGCGCCGGTTGATCGTCGTAGATGACGTGGACGATGTTCGCCCCGGGGACGTCGTCGTGCGTCACGACGGAGACCACGTTCGGATCGGCTAATGCGTCGGACGGATCGATCCGAACGATCCTTGCGTGGGGATGCGGACTGCGAACGACGGCCCCGTGGAGCATCCCGGGAAAGGACAGATCATCGGCATATCGCGCCTCGCCCCGCACCTTGTCCACGGCGTCGGGACGTGGAATTCCCGCCCCGATCAGCGTCGCTCGCTCCCTACTCACGCTATAGCCTTCCTCCCATCGTCAGGGTCATGATCGCCTTCTGCGTGTGCAGCCGGTTCTCCGCCTGATCGTAGATCCAGGAGAGCTCGTTGTCACAAACATCGGGCATCGCCTCGTGTCCGCGATCGACCGGCATGCACTGGAGGAGATGGCCTGGGCTGGTCAGCGCCTGCTTCTCGGCCGTGTAGCACCAATCCTTGTGCTTGAGCGCAATCTCGTGCTCCTTCTCCTTGCCAATCTGGTAGCGATCCTTGGTGAACCAGTTGCGCGGGAAGACGACGGTCGCTCCCTCGAGCGCCACCTCGAGATCGTTCTCGACCGTGAACCGTCCGTCGGACGCGGCCGCCAGATCGCGGCACTGCGCCATCACGTTCGGGTCCATGTCGTACTCCGGCGGATGCGCAACGACGACATCCATCCCGTACATCGACGAGATCAGCGCGGTGCCCTGGACCGAGCAGAGGCCGCGGATCCACGGGGTGTACGCCCACATGACGACGATCTTCTTACCCTTGACACCGCCCTCGAGCTTCTCGTGCATCGTGTAGATGTCGGTCAGCGACTGACAGGGATGGTTGATGTCCGATGCCATGTTGATGACGGGAACCTCGGCGTGTTCGCCGAACTTCTGCATCACCTCGTCGCCGAATCCGTAGCGATCAATCGAGTCGTCGAGCAAGCGGATGCCGATCCCGTCGCAGAATCGCGCCATTGCCTTGGCCGTGTCCTTGACGGTCTCGCCCGCGCCCGGCTTGTCCTCCAACGATATGCGCATCGTCGACGGGTTGAGGAACTGCGCGTGTCCGCCGAGCTGTGTCATCCCGGTCTCAAACGACATACGGGTGCGCGTCGAGCCAGCGAAGAACAGCATCGCGAACGTCTTGTCTTGAAGCGTGTGGTGTTGCTTGCCGCTGTAGTAGGCTCCCTTCAGCTGATCGGTCACCTTCATCGCGATGTCGTACTCCTCGCGCGTCCAGTCGGTCTCGCTGATCAGGTTGCGTCCAGCTAGGTCAAACCAACTCATTCGTCCTCCTTGATGACGACCCCACGCTGGCGTGGGTTAGGCCATGATCAGGGCCATCATGCCCTTCTGCGCGTGCAGCCGATTCGCCGCCTCTTCGATGATCACCGAGTTTGGACCGTCAATGACCTCGTCGGTCACTTCCATGTCGCGGTCGGCGGGCAGGCAGTGCATGTAGATCGCGTCATTGGTGAGCGCCATCTTGTCCTGGGTGCAGATCCAATGCTTGTTCGCCTCGAAGATCTCCTTGGCTCCCGCCTCGTCCCAAACGCCACCATCGGTCGGCTGCGACGTCCACGCCTTGGGATAGACCACGTGCGCATCCTGGAATGACTCGTCCATATCGCGCGAGATCTTGAAGCCGCCGCCATTCTTCTTTGCGAGGTCTTTGGTGGCTTGAAGAATCCTGGGGTCAAGATCGAGGCCTTCCGGATGAGCCAAGGTGACGTCCATGCCCATCATCGCTGCGGACAGGATGGCAGACTGCGGCACAGCCAGCGGTTTGGCGACTGAACCGGAATAGGCCCACGACATGACGAACTTCTTGCCCTGCAAGTTGTTGCTCAGCTTCTCCTGCATGGTCATGACATCGGCCAGTGCCTGGCACGGATGATAGACGTCATCTTCCATGTTGATGACGGGGATCTTCGACCACTTAGCGAATTCGCGCACGATGCGATCGCCCTTGCCATATTCCCAGCCCGTGGGTTTTCCGTAGATGCGGATGGCAATGGCATCGCCCATCTCCGCCAACACGCGAGCCACGTCCGAGATGCGCTCGGTTGAATACGCAACTTCGTCGCCCTTTAGCGCCGGCGTGTATACGGCTCCCGGCTGCAAGAAGTGGGCATGCCCACCCATCTGCGTCATGCCTGCTTCGAACGAATTCCGTGTTCGCAGGGAGGAGTTGTAGAACAGCATGTGGAGCGTCTGACCATCGAGCACCTTGTGGGGTTCTCGCCGGATGAACTTGCGCTTCAGGTCGTGGGCAGCATCGAGCATCGCCTCAATCTCGTCGCGTTCGAAGTCGAGCCAGGTGATGAAATCGCGCCCTCGCAGGGTCGTGTTGGACATTCGTTTCTCCTTGTCTTATCCCTTGATGATCGTCGTTCCAGCACGGCCTTCGAGCGCGTCGAATGCCTTGTCGAGTGACGTAATGACGGCCTTCTCGCCGCCAGCTTCCACAAACCGAATCGCTGCGCGAACCTTCGGCCCCATCGAGCCTTTGGCGAAGTGCCCTTCCTCGGCGTACTTCTTCGCCTCGGCCACAGTGATCTGCGAAAGGGCGACCTCGTCGGGCGTGTTGTAGTTGAGTCGCACACTGTCCACGTCGGTCAGCACCATGAAGATCGGCGCCCCGACGTCGACGGCCAGCCGCTCGCCGGCGAGATCCTTGTCGATGACCGCGTCGACGCCCTTCAGCTTCCCGTCTTCTTTTACAACGGGAATACCGCCTCCGCCGGAGGCGATGACGATCGAGCGCGCGTCAACGAGCTGGCGAATCGCAGCCTTCTCGTGGATCTCGATCGGGTCGGGGGAGGGAACGACGCGGCGCCAGCCACGGCCGGCATCCTCGCGCACGTTGTAGCCCTTCTCGGATTCGAGCGCTTTGGCCTCTTCCTCGGAGTAGAAGGGGCCGACGGGTTTGGTCGGATTGACGAACGCCTGATCTTCTTTGTCGACGACGACCTGCGTCACGACCGTGGCAATCGGGATGTCGCCCTTGCCGGCCTCCGCCAAGAGGTTGCCAAGGTTCTGCTGGATCATCAGTCCGATCAGGCCCTGGCTCTCCGCGCCGCAGACGAACAACGGCATCGGGGCGGCGACCTCTTTGCCCGCCTCGTTCTGCAGGAGAAGGTTACCGACCTGCGGACCGTTCCCGTGCGTAACCACGATCTTGTACTTGCCCGACGCGATCATCTGGGCAAGCTGTTCACACGTCGTGTGAACGTTCTGCATCTGCTCGTCGAACGTGCCCCGTTGTCCGGGTTGCAGGATCGCGTTCCCGCCAAGCGCGACGACCACCAACTGCTTCTCGACTGTCATCCGATCACCCTTCCGTCTGCAGTTCCCTTCGTTGAACGCGAACTCACCGAATCGGGCAAACCCGCGTTGAGTGGCACTGCTCGCTCAACTGAGAGAATCCGTTCACGGATTCTCTTTCCTACTCGAAGGATCCCTCGGATCCTTCGAGTAGGCCGCTTCATGCTTCCCAGATCTCGCGCATCCGCGTCCAGTGTTCGACCATCTTGGAGAAGGCCGTGCCCACATCGCTCGCCTCAATCGCCTCGACGATCTCTGCGTGAAGATCGACGACATGCTGCAGGTCCTCGACGTTTTTCAGGTAGTAGTGCCGAGTGAATTCGCGATACACCCGCTGATCCATCGTTCGGACGAGCGGTGCGAGGGCCGCCGCGATGAGCTGATTGCCGGACGCCTGCGCCAACGCAACGTGAAACGACTTGTCTGCCTCGAGGTACGCGTCGAAGTCGTCGCGGGCCGCGTGGTCGCGCATGATCTCCACCGCCTCCTTTAACTCGGAGAGCGCTCCGTCCGACGTCTTCGATGCGACCATTGCCGCCACTGGTGGCTCCAGGGCCTTCCGCGCCTCCATCACCTCGAGGCACCCGGCCTCGCTCTCGATCATGTGAACGGTGTGCGTCTCGTCGTGAAGTGACGGCGAGCGGAGGACGTAGTTACCACTCCCCGGGCGCGATTCGATGATCGACATCGCCTGAAGCGCGGAAAGGGCCTCCCGAATCGAGGGTCTGCTGACGCCCATCTGCTCCGCCAACTCGAATTCCGAAGGAAGCTTTCCCCCGACGGGGAAGTCTCCGCGTTGGATCGCCTCGACGATCTGCTCCGCCGCAATCGACGACACTTTGCGCGGTTGAACCTTCTCGAACGGCATCGACGGTCTCCTTCGACTCGATCGGTAAGGCTGCATGATAGCTTGACTGAACGGCCGACCGCAAGCGGATTCCCGCCCCGACTAGGCGCTCCGACCGATGTAAGCTCCTCTTCCCGATTCGGCCGACAGCTCACCATCTCGGAAGAGAACGGTTCCTCGCGAGATGGTGACGTCGACTCGCCCGGTCACCTCGCGTCCCTCGTAGGGTGAGAAGTCGACGTTCATGTGGAGGTCCGACGCTGAGACGCGCCACGTCTTGCCGGGATCAAAGACGACGAGGTCCGCGTCTGCGCCCGCCTCGATCGCGCCTTTCCGCGGGTGGAGACCGAAGGTCCTCGCCGGCCCTTCGGAGAGAAGCCGAGGGATGTCATTCAGGCTGAGGATTCCGCAACCAACGCCCTCCGAATAGACGAGCGGAAGGAGCGTTTCCACACCAGGGAGCCCGTACGGAAGATCGCGGAAGTCCCCGCGCCATGCCTTCTGCTTCGACGTGAACGGACAATGATCGGTCGTGACGAAGTCGATGTCGCGGTGTCTCAATCCGCCCCACAACGCCGCTCGATCCCCATCCGACCGAAGCGCCGGACTCGCCGAGAAGAGGTGCCCGTCATCGCGGTCGTAGACGTCGCGTGTGAGCAGCAGATACTGGGGGCACGTCTCGGCTGTCAGCAGAGCACCGGCCGTTCTCCCTTCCCGCACCGCCTCGAGTCCTTGAAGGGAGCTGACGTGCACGATGTGCGTTCTGCACCCGGTCGAAGAAGCGATTCGAGCGACACTGACGATCGCCGATCGTTCGCACAGGTCAGGGCGAGCCTCCGCGAGTGTTCTCATCCGGCCGAGTTGCTCCGGCGTGAGCCGTTCGGCGAGCGACGAGATCAGGCCTTCGTCCTCCGCGTGAACGAGGGCGACCGCATCCCACTCCGCCAGCGCGCCGAACGCGGTCATCATCTCG
>JBARQW010000317.1:0-1893 GCA_049643905.1 Bipolaricaulia bacterium | reverse complement strand
CGTCGGCGCTCCGCCTTGCCCGCCGCCCGATTTAACCGCGCCTTGGTCGACTTGATCCCGGCCCCTTCGAGACGCGCGATCAGCTCGGCGCTGACCCCCGGAATGCCTCGAAGAGCGAACGGATTCGGCCGGTAGCTTCGCGCCTCTCGTCCGAGCCAGAGAAGGTAATCGCCTGGAATCCCCGTGCGATCAGCGAATGCGGCGATGTGTGTGCGCGTCTTGAGCGCAGCGACAACGGCAGCGACCGTTTCGATCCCGGCTCGACGCAGAGCGGCGAATCGCTCTGGGATCTTCTCCTGGAGCATCTTCAGCGCCGGAACGATCTCGTGGCTCTCGATCTTGTCCCGGAGCCAGCCGAGCGGGAGCTTCGCCAAGTCAAGATGATAGTGGCTCCTTGCGGCCTGCCTACGCTCTCTCCCGTCTATCCCGGCAGCGCGTACGGAAACTTCCCGTACTGCGCTCGATCGCTGAGCTCCTCTTCAATTCGCAGGAGCTGGTTGTACTTGGCCGTGCGGTCGGTTCGCGCCGGTGCGCCGAACTTGGACTGGCCGGTATCCAGGCCGACGACGAGATCGGCGATGAACGCGTCCTCGGTCTCGCCGCTTCGGTGAGAGACGACGACGCTCCATCCCGCGTCGGTCGCCATCCGTGCCGCCGTGATCGCTTCGGTGACCGTGCCAATCTGGTTCACCTTCAAGAGGAGCGAATTGACCGACCGCTCGTCAATCCCTCGCTGGACGCGCTCCGCGTTCGTCACGAGCAGATCGTCGCCAACAAGCTGAATCCGGTCGCCCAGCTTCTCGGTCAGGAGGGCCCACCCTTCCCAATCGTCCTCGCCCATGCCATCCTCGATCGAGATGATCGGGAACTTGTCGACGAGTTCCTCGTAGAAGCCGACGATCTGCGAGCTGTCGAAGCTCTGCTCTCCGATTCGGTAGGCACCGTCGTACAAGAACTCCGATGCAGCGCAGTCGAGGCCCAAGAAGACCTTGCCCTTGTAGCCGGCCTTCGCGATCGCCTCGACGATCAGCTCCAGCCGTCGTTCCATCGACGCAATCGTCGGGACGAAGCCGCCCTCGTCGCCGAGGTGCGTCCCAGCAACCCCACACTCTCTCTTGATGACGCCCCTGAGTGCGTGGTAGATCTCACTTCCCATCTGAACGGCTTCGCGGAAACAACTGGCGCCGACGGGAAGGATCATGAACTCCTGCGGATCATCTTCGAGGCCGGCGTGCTTGCCGCCGTTGACGACGTTCATCTGCGGGATCGGAAGCGTCAGGCCGTCTCTGCCGGCGAGGCCGGCAAGATGCGAGTAGAGCGGCAGGCCCTTTGCAGCTGCGCCGGCCTTGGCGGCCGCCATCGACACAGCGAGGATTGCGTTGGCGCCGAGATTCCCCTTGTTCGGCGTTCCGTCCAGATCGATGAGCTTCCTGTCGATCGCCTCTTGGTCCGTCGCGTCAGCGCTGGCGAGGGCCGGCGCAATGGTCGCGTTCACCGCCTCAACCGCTTGGAGTACGCCCTTGCCGCCGTAGCGGCTGCCTCCGTCACGTCGCTCGACCGCTTCAAACGTCCCGGTCGACGCGCCAGATGGCACGGCGGCCCTGAACATCCCGTCTTCAGTTACGAGGTCCGCTTCGACCGTTGGATTCCCTCTCGAATCGAGGATCTCTCGTGCCACGATGCTCTTGATCTTGCCGCTCATGTGTCCCTCCGTGTCTCTTTTTTCAAGCGGGAATTGTACCGGACGACCCTTCGCCTTCCATCGCTCCCTGAGAAGTCGCTACAGGGGCTTGGCGAGGACGGGATCGCCGAGTCGATGCGGAACGAGGCTGTTGTCGGAGACGCCGATCGCGCAGAAGCCATGTGTAATGTAGAAACGGACAGCGGACTCCG
>JBARQW010000316.1:0-8979 GCA_049643905.1 Bipolaricaulia bacterium | reverse complement strand
TTCGCCAGATTCTGGACCCGCTGGGCGTCACGGAGATCCTCGGAATTCGACAGGCGGCCGATCGATCCGGTAATCGCAGAGAGGTAGCGATAGAGAATCTCACCGGTCGGCTCGGTTGTTGTGAGCGGAAAGACGGTCGACAAGTGCTCGAGGAGGGTCGCGACGTGGTCTCGGCTCTCGCGACGGACGCCGAGGCCGTCCGAGCTACGTACGATGATGCGGAGCACCTCGAGAAGGCTCTTGTTTCGACGCCTGGCGAAGCTGGTCGCCAGCGCCAGGTCCTCTCCTGCGATTCCGTAGAGCGAAGAGCCTGCGAGATAGTAGAGGGACAGACTGTCCCGCGGGTCGGCCAATACTCTAAGAAGCGCGATTGCGGTCCGCACCTCCTCTTGATCGTAGAGGCCTCGGCTTCCGGAGAAGCGCCACGGGATCTTGAGGAGATTCAGCGAGCGCAGGAAAGGCGTCGCCTGCGCATTGCTTCGCACCAAGATGGCGAAATCCGCGTAGGCGAGTTTCTCTTCGCTCCGACGCTCGCGAATCGTCTCAGCGACGAAGTCGCACTCCTCGCCGAGCGTCTCGAAGTGCGACTGGTGCGGAGGATCTCCCTGCCCGCTTGACGAACGAAGTCGCTTCGGAATGTTGGCGCGAACTTCAAGGCGGTCGGGGTTGTTGTTCTGGATTAGCCGGTAGGCGGCGTCGAGGATCGACTGCGTCGATCGATAATTCCGGTCGAGGACGACGAGTCTGGCACCCGGGTATGCCTCCTGGAAGCCAAGGATGTTGCTGATCGCGGCGCCGCGGAATTTGTAGATCGACTGGTCATCGTCGCCGCAGACCGTCAGGTTGCGGTCCAGCGCAAGGAGCTTCAGAAGCTCGAACTGGGCGTAGTTCGTGTCCTGGAATTCGTCGACCAGGATGTAGCGGAATCGCGCCTGATAGCGGGCGAGGACACTCGGATGCTCGCGGAGAAGCTTGAGGGCGAGGGTGATCAGGTCGCCGAAGTCGACGTAGCCGTTCTCGAGGAGAAGGCGCTGGTACGCGGCGTAGCTCTCGGCGAGCTCGCGTTGCTCGTTCACGGTCTCTGCGTGGGCTTCGCTTTCCTCTTCGCTTGGCGATTCCCCTTCGATCCTACCCACGTACTTCTGATACTCGTCAGACGTGACGTCTTCGTCCTTCGCCCTGGAGAAGAGGGTGAGGATCGCGCTGAGGTTACGGATCGGGTTCCCGAGCGGCCGGAAGCGTTCGAGCGGAAGTTCGAACAGATGGTCCTTCAGGAAGATCGCTTGCTCGGCACTCGTCAGGATGCGGTAATCGGGCGTGAGCCCGAGGAGGATCGCGTTCTCACGCAGCAGCCGATCGCAGAAGGCGTGGAACGTTCCGATCTGCGCCTCGATGTAGCCGTAGGGGACGAGGAGATCGACCCGCTCCTCCATTTCGGCGGCCGCCTTCTCGGTGAAGGTGAGGGCGAGGATCTCCGCCGGCCTCGCTTTCTTCTCGGCGATCAACCAGGCGATGCGCCGGGTGATGACGGTTGTCTTTCCGGTGCCGACGCCGGCGACGATGAGGAGAGGCCCCTCGCCGAACGTGACCGCATCGTGTTGCTCAGGGTTGAGGCCTTCGAGGAGGTCCATCGCGAGGGGAGTATAGGTGGTGTCGGCCGCGACCGCCCAGCGGATTCATGAGATGAGAACGTGCAGGGACGATGCAAAAGAAAGAGGGGAAGCGTTTGCTTCCCCTCGGCTTCCGAATCTTCTCAGGCGAACTCACGGTGAGCGCATCTCGTCACGCCCGCCACTCGCCGCGTGCTACTTCTTGCCGACGATCTCCTTGAGGTTCTTCCCGGCCTTGAAGGCTGGGACTGTCTTCGCTGGTGTCTTGATCCGCTGGCCCGTCTGCGGGTTCATCCGCGTCGTCGCCTTGCGCTTCCGTGTCTCGAACTTCCCGAATCCGGTGATGATGACCGGCTCGTTCTTCGAGAGCGCCTTGTTGATCACGTTGACGACGCCATCCAGCGCAGCGCGCGCGTCCTTCTTCGTCAGCCCCGTCTCCTTCGCCAGCTTCTCAACGAGTTCCGCCTTGTTCACGTCGTACCCCCTTGGGATTGAGAATTCTGGCGCCCAGTATAGCAACGAACCCTCCCGTTGCCAAGTCTGTAGCCCAGACGAGCCCTGGGTTTGACGGCCCTCGAGCCCGGGAGTGGTGATCCACAGCGCATTATCGCGCGCGGGCCTCCTGTCGCCTCTATCCCGCTTGAGGAGGGACTTTGCGCGATGTCGCGCTCCTCGCCGATGGGGGTCGGCGTAACCTGACGCACGGCTCGATCCACGTTGGAGAGGCTCCGGAAAATGGAATCTCAGTCGAGGACTTGTGCGAAGGCTGCCTCGAGAATGGCCAAACCCTCGTCGATCTGATCGTCTGTGATGACGAGCGAAACGAGGACGCGCAGCACGTTCCCATACAGGCCGGCGGTGGGGAAGATCGCGCCGTTGCGGATCGCGGCTGCGGCGACACGTCCGGTGACGTCCTTGGCCGGCTCCTTGGTCGCGCGGTCGACCACGAGTTCCATGCCGACCATCGCGCCGAGACCTCGCACGTCGCCGATGACGTCGAATCGATCGGCGAGTCTTCGGAATCCTGACTTGATGCGGTCACCGATGACGGAGGCACGCTTCATCAGCACGCCGTCGTCGAGCGCTCGGATCACTTCGATCGCGGCCCGGCATGCGAGGGGATTCCCCGCATAAGTACCGCCGATTCCGCTCGGAGCCGGCGCGTTCATGATCTCGGCCTTCCCGACGACGCCGGAGAGCGGGAGGCCTGAGCCGAGCGATTTGGCCGTGCAGACCAAGTCCGGCTGCGCATCGAAATGTTCGTAGGCGAAGAAGCGTCCGGTCCGTCCGACCCCCGACTGCACTTCGTCGAAGACGAGGACGAATCCGTGTTCGTCGGCGAGGCGACGAAGCGTTGGGAGGAACCATGCCGGCGGCACGATGAATCCGCCTTCTCCGATGATGGGCTCGACAACCATCACTGCGACGTCCGCAGGGTCTACGAGCGTGAGAAGGGCGCGCTCGATGTCCTCGGACGTGATCGGCTTTCGGTACTCGTACGGATATGGGAGTCGATAGACGTCCGAGGCGAAGGGTCCAAAACCGGCCTTGTAGGGCCTCGCCTTGTGGGTCATCGTCATGGCGAGAAGGGTTCGGCCATGAAACGCGTTCTCGAAGACGAGAACTGCCTTTCTCTTGGTGTAGGCGCGCGCGATCTTCACAGCGTTCTCGACCGCCTCTGCTCCGCTGTTGAAGAAGGCAGCCCGTTTCTCGCCGTCGATCGACGTTCGCTCGCACAGGAGCTGGGCAAGATCGATGAACGGCCCGTACGGCACGGCCGTGAAATCGGTATGGAGGTACGCGTCGAGTTGGTCTCTCAGTGCGGCGACGACGGCCTCGTTTCGTTGCCCGACGGCGAGGCAGCCCCAGCCGCCGGTGAAGTCAAGAAAGCGGTTCCCGTCAAGATCCTCGATCACCGCGCCCTCGCTCGTCCCGACGATGAAGGGAGCGTACGTCTCGAGAGGAGCCGCAACGTATTTCGCCTTCCGTTCGAAGACGGCGGCAGACTTCGGGCCTGGAAGGTCGGTCTGTATCCGCGTGGAACGACGCTCGATCATCGGGCCTCCTTCTCGAGGAATCGGCGGATGGTACCGGATGCCGAGAGCCCGCTGCAATGAGTCGGACGGGCTAATCGACCGCGAAGATTCGCCCCGGCGGGACGAGGGTGACCTTGAAGTCGAGTCCGTCGTACGAACCGCTGGCCTTCTCGATCTCACGGAGCTTCGACTTGTATCGACTCGAGATGTGGAGGCAGATCAGCTCCTTCTTGATCCGCGCGTCTCGTGCACAGGCAACGGCCTCTCCGAGGGTGGCGTGCTTGTACTCCTTGCGATCCCGTTCGTCGAGGAAGGTCGTGTCATGGCAGAGGACCTCGGTCTCTTCTACGTAAGCCGGCTTGATTCCGACCGAGTCGCCACCGTACGAGAAGAGCTTCTGATCGTAGTACTCGCTGACCGCGTCCTTCCCTTCCGACCGGACCCGAGCGATGATCTCTTCCTGTGTTGCGCCCTCGAGTTCTTGCTTCAGGCGATGTCGGAGCTCGACCACGTTGTAGCCGAGCGACACCTCGCTGTGCACGTGAACCGTCGGAAACGCTTCGATGTAGCGAGGCATCTGGCCCGAGAGGAGCTCGACTTTGTCGCCCGGCTCCAGCGGAACCCAGCTGAGGTCGTAATTGAGGCGTCGATTCGTTCGGGCGAGAAAGGCCATCATCTCGCTGATCAGGTGGTTTCCCTTCGGGTAGTAGATGGTCAGTTCTTTCTCCGTGTCGCCGAGCGCGTTGTTCCGGATATTGACCAGGCCGACGAGGCCGGCGATGTGGTCTGCGTGCCCGTGAGAGAGGAAGACGCGCCGGATGGCGAACGCCTTGTTCCCGAGAATCGAGCTGGCCCCCTCTCCGGCGTCGAAGAGGATGCGGTCCGGGCTGTAATAGACCCACGACGAGTACAACGCCTTGGAATAGATCAGCAGACGCACGCGGAGGCCTCCTTTGGCTCGATTCGGCGCAGCCGAGCAGAGTTTCCGGCAGGATCGATGGTGCGGCGGGTCTGGGTGGACGTGTCTCCTCGGGTCATGGCCGGCCATTATACCCGGTGGCCGAATGCGAAGAAACCCGTTCAGGACCGGATAACCTGCGTATTGCGTTGCCCGAGCCTCCATCCTGTCCTAGAATCCTTCCAGCGACGACGAAAGGACGAGAGATGCTCGACATACGGAAGATCCGAGAGAACAGGGACGAGATCGAGGCGAAACTTCGCACGCGCGATCCGTCGATCGATCTGGGAGAAGTCATCGATCTCGACGAGCGCCGAAGGAAGACGATCGCCAAGGTGGAGGAGCTCAAGGCAGAACGGAACCGCGGCTCCCAGGAAGTCGGAGAACGAAAGAAGTCGGGTGAGGCGGCGGACGAGCTACTCGGACGGCTCGCCGAGATCTCGACTCGTATCGGTGAGCTCGACGAGCAGCTACGAGAAGACAGCTCGAGAATCGACGAGCTTCTTTTCGTTCTCCCGAACATCCCGCATGAATCGGCTCCTGTCGGGGCGAAGGAGAACAAGGTCGTTCTGCGCGAATCAGGCGAAAAACCGGATTCAGACGCCGTTGTGCCCCATCTCGAATTCGGTGAGATGAAAGGGATTCTCGACTTCCCGAGGGCGGCCGCGATCGCCGGAGCGCGGTTCCCGATGTACGTCGGGCTCGGTGCGCAGCTGGAGATGGCGCTCATCCAGTTCATGTTCTTCCGCCACGTTCGGAACGGGTATACGGCCGTCTGGCCGCCGTTTGTCGCCAACGAAGAGAGCTTCTTCGTCTCGTCGCAGTTGCCTAAGTTCGCCGACGACGTCTACCGGATTGAGAGGGACGACCTGTACTTGAATCCGACGGCCGAGAGCTTGCTCGTCAACCTTCATCGCGACGAGATCCTCTCAGCCGAGGATCTGCCGCGTCGCTATGTGGCGTACACGCCCTGCTTCCGGCGAGAGGCCGGGAGCTACGGCGAAGAGGAGCGAGGGCTGATCCGCGTCCACCAGTTCAACAAGGTCGAAATGTTCCGATTCACGACACCGGAGAGCTCGTACGAAGCGCTCGACGGACTGATCGAGGATGCAGAAGGTGTGCTGCAAGCGCTCGGAATGCACTACAGGGTCGTCGTCCTGTCGACCGAGGACATGGCGCAGCAGGCGGCGAAGACGGTCGATCTCGAGGTCTACCTCCCCGGGCAAGGACGCTACTACGAAGTGTCATCGTGCTCGAATTGCGAGGACTTCCAGGCTCGACGAGGGAGGATCCGCTATCGTCCCGGGCCGGAGGAGAAGCCGCGGTTCGTCCATACGTTGAACGGATCGGGGCTAGCGACCTCGCGCCTGATGGCGGCGATCCTCGAGAACAACCAAGAGGCGGACGGTCGAGTTCGGATTCCAGAGGTCCTGCAGCCGATCGTGCGGGCGGAGTACGTATGAGCGACGCAGTGGTGCGCACCGAAGGGTTGACCAAGGTCTTCCGTTCGCGTCGAGGCGAGGTGCGAGCCGTCGATGGGCTTTCGTTCACGTGCGGAGCCGGCGAGATCTTCGGCCTTCTCGGGCCGAACGGGGCGGGGAAGACGACGACGCTACGAATGCTTGCGACAATCCTGACGCCGACCGGCGGGAGCGCGGAGATCGCAGGGTACGACGTCCGCAGCCAGCCGGGCCGAGTCAGGGAGCGAATCGGCTTCCTGGCCACGGAGACCGGGCTGTACGACCGGTTCACTGCGCGCGAGACGTTGCGCTTCTTCGGACGGATCAACGAGATGTCTTCTGCCGAAATCGATGCGCGGTCCGGTGAGATTTTCGAGATGCTCGCGATGTCGCCGCTGGCCGATCGGCGCGTCGGAACCTTCTCCACGGGTGAGAAGCAGAAGCTGTCGCTTGCCAGAAGCATCCTCCACGATCCGCCGGTGTTGATCCTCGATGAGCCGACGTTCGGGCTGGACGTGATGGCGGCCCGAACGGTCGTCGAAACGATCCGGCTGTTCCGTCAACAGGGGCGGACGATCGTCCTGTCGACCCACATCATGCGGATCGCGGAGAAGCTGTGCGATCGGATCGGGATCCTCTTTGGCGGGTCATTGAGCGCTCTCGGAACCCTCGACGAGCTGAACGTAACGTTCAATACCGACGACCTGGAGGAAGCGTTCTATACTGCTGTCGGAGCGACGGAAGAAGCCTAGGGGCTCGTCTCAACGCAGATGAGCCATTCCTTGGAGATGAAGCGTCGCACCGGAATGGACAAGGAGGCGGTGAGACACATGGGCCGGAAGGTTGCACTCGCGGCGATGATGACACTCATCGTCGTCCTGTCGGCCGGCTTGGCGGGGGGGCAGGTCGGGATCGGGAGCGAAGGCGCAAGCGGTTTCAGATGGTGGGGAGACCATGAGCCGATCTACATCTACGGTGACGACGACTTCACCGTGGCGAACGGCGTGATGTCGGGGAGCGGGACGGCGGACGATCCATTTGTCATCGAAGGATGGCGAATCGAGGCGCCGAGGGCCGACTACGGAATCTACGTCGATCACACGACCAAGCACTTCGTGATCCGCGATTGTGTCGTCGAGCGAGCACGGATCGCCGGTATCTACCTAAACTCCGTGAGGAACGGCGTCGTCGAGAAGTCCCAGATTAGCATCTCCGATACGGCGATCTACCTTCTCAACTCAGGCCGGAACACAATTCGCGAGACTGTGATCGCCGAATGCGACTACGGTGTCGTGATGGCCGCCGGCTCGGCTGAAAACATGATCGCCGGGAACAGCTTCATCGGCAACGGCCTCAACGCCAAAGACTCGATGGGCCGAAACGTGTGGTGCGATGGCACTCGCGGGAACTACTGGTCCGACTTCGAAGGATCCGACAAGGACGGAAACGGGATCTACGACGTGCCGAACTACCGTTTCGGGGATCCGTGCCCTCTGGTTTCTCCGCCGGTCGAGTGGACGGGCGTGTCGGCCGGGGGCATGACGTTCTCCGGACGGTGGGTTGCTCCGGATGGATCTTTGGTCGTCACCTCGGAGACGCCGATTGCGCTCAGCGCGGCAGATCCTGGGTCCGGGCTGGCCGAGATCCGCTACGCCATTGACAGAGGCGAGTGGGTCGTCTACGAGGGCCCGATCTACCTGACCGGCGACGATGGGCCGCGCGTTGTCGCCTACTACGGAATCGACAACCTCGGAAACGCCGAGAAGACGACGATCGTCTCGTTCACTCTCGACAATCACCCGCCCGTGACAACTCACGAGTTCGGCGAGCCGGTGTACGTCGATGAGCGGGGAACCTGGGTGACCTCGAAGACGCAGATCACGCTCCGCCGAACGCAGGAGTCAACCTACGGACGAGCACTCACCTACTTCCGGATCGACGGGCGCAACTGGCATGTCTACTCCGCGCCGTTCGTCCTCTACGCTGCCGACGGGCCCCATCAGGTTTCTTACTACACCCGGAACGATTCAGGCGTCACGGAAGAGCTGAAGACGATCATCGTCTTCAAGGACGACACACCGCCGAGCACACGCGGCGGTCGGGCCGACTCGACGATCGACGTGATCGTCGGCCCGCCGGAGGAGACGTCGCCCGAGATCGTACAGCCGCTTCCAGAGCCCGAGTCGCTTCCGGTGGAGTCGGCACCGCTTCCCGAACCTGAGTCGGAAGCCGTACCCGACGTCCAGACCCCGCCGAGCAACGGCACGGGTTGAGCCTGAGGGGGCGTTCGCGGTAGTCTAGGTTGATCTCCGGGGGTGTGATGCTGCGAAACGTCCGTCTGCTGTTCGGCAAGGAACTCCTTGGAGCCCTCCGCGATCGGAGGACCCTGTTTCTGACGGTCCTCTTCCCGTTGATCTTCTACCCGCTCGTGCTGTCGGTGATGAGTCGGTTCGGCGAAGCCGAGCGGACGCGGATCGAGACTCTGGTTCCGACGGTGCTCGTCGTCGATCGAGCGAACGACGAGACATTCGAGCGGGAGCTGTTCGACACGGGCGCGTTCTCGTTCTTGACCTACGGTGCCTTCGACGATGCTCTGACCGATCTGGAGGACAACATCGGCCAGGTGCTGATGCTCGTCGACAAGGAGACAGGCGGAGAGGGGTTGGGCCTCGAGGTCGTTCTCTACTACGACCAGACGGACCAGTTTGCCGTGATCGCCGCCGCGCGCGTGCGCCAGTTCTTCGAAGGCTATCTGCGCAGAGTCGTCAACGCCAAGCTCGAGCAGCTCGGACAACCATCGTTCGACGATCTGACACCGCCGCTGTCTGTCTCAGTTCAGGATGTTGCGACGGGCGAGTCATTCGGGCGGCTGATCCTCAGTCGGCTGTTGCCCTACTTCATGGTCCTCGCCATCC
>JBARQW010000315.1:0-9282 GCA_049643905.1 Bipolaricaulia bacterium | reverse complement strand
CCGATCCTTCAGCAGCTAGAGCGCGCGGAGCTTCTCGACCTTCTCGCTGTCGTGATTCGCCACTTCGGGGGCATCAAGCTCGGCGTCGGAGGATTGGTGCGCGCGTATTCGGACGCCGTCCGCGAAGCGCTCGGCTCCGCTCGAATCATCACGCACCTGATCCGGATCGAGATCGAGATCTCGTTTCCGTCGGAGGTCACATCGGCGGTCATGGCCACGATTCATCGCTTTGGAGCGGAGGTCTCGCGGATCGAGTACGATGCTCGGGCGCACGCAATCGTCGCGCTTCCACCCAGCAAGATGGGTGGGTTCACGGACACACTTCGCGACGCAACCGGTGCGCGAGCAACCATGGAGGTCAGAGCGTGATCGATTCGATAAGCGGCGAGATCGTTCGATCGGGACCCGATCACCTCGTCATAGAGACCGGTGGAATCGCTTACCAGGTCTTCTGCCCGGCGGGCGACGTTCAGTCTTGCCCGGCGGGAAGCCCTGCTGTTCTGTTTGTGCATCTCATCGTCCGCGACGACACGATCCAACTCTTCGGTTTCACGTCCCCGGCCGAGCGAGAGGTCTTCCTCAATCTCTTGACGGTCGGGCAGGTCGGCCCAAGACTTGCACTCCAGATCCTCTCTTCGATCCCGACGCACGCGCTTATCGAGGCGATCCGCTCGAGTGACGTCGCCAAACTGACAACGATCAAGGGAATCGGCCGCAAGACGGCGGAGCGGATCCTGGTCGATCTGCGCGATAAGATCGGCGAGGGAGGAGACGTGCGTGCCTTCCTTCTCACGTCCGAGGAGGAGACGGCGGTCCGTGCGTTGACTTCGAAAGCCCTCGGTTTCTCTGCGCGAGAGGCTCGCCAAGCGATCGACCGTCTGCGCGGGGAGAACCTCGATGCCGAGGGGCTCGTACGCAGGGCGCTGGCTCAAATCGGAAGCGGCCGGTGAGGATTCTCGGCATCGACTACGGGCGAAAGCGGCTCGGTCTCGCGATGAGCGACGAGGAGGCCGTCCTCGCAACTCCTCTTCCGTACCTCCTTCGCGGCCGCTCGCTCGCCCGCGACATCAGGAAGCTCGCTGAGATGGCCGCGACGCACAGCGTTGGGCGCATCGTCGTCGGCCTCCCGCTGCACATGGACGGATCGAGTGGCGAGATGGCCGAGGAAGCCTCTGCATTTGCGACCCAGATAGAACATGGGACCGGCTTGCCGGTCGGGCTGATCGACGAACGCCTGACCACTGCCGAGGCGGAACGCGTCCTCCTCGAGGCAGACGTGTCCAGAGAGAAGCGAAGGGAGCTGCGGGACAGCCTCGCCGCGACGCTGATCCTTCAGAGCCATCTCGACCGGGAACGCGCGGAGCGTCCCACGGCGGCCTAAGCAACGAATCCCAGCGGGTGACGTTTCGGGAGTTTACCTACAGCTGAAGCTCTCTACCGCTCGCCTGCTACTTCTTCTCTTCGCGGGCGAGGTAATCGAGAATCGCTTCGACAACCAAGTAGTTCACCGAGCGATCCTTCGCATCGGCCAGCTTGATCAGGCGCTCCACAGGGCGCTGCTGTAGCTTGTTCTTCGGAACGTAGATCGAGATCTTGTCGAGAAGCTGCTTGGGCACGGAACCCCCTCCTCATTTGGATTGTAAAATGTATTGTAGCAGGCTTTGTTAGAGATGGCAAGGGCGTGCGGGAAAGGACCCGTTACGCTGGTTTCTCATCAACCGACTGAGACAGGAACGCCTCGATGAAGGGTTCGAGGCTGCCATCGAGAACAGCGTCAACGTTTCCGGTCTCCTCGCCGGTGCGGTGGTCCTTCACCATTCGGTACGGATGAAGGACGTACGATCGAATCTGGCTTCCCCATTCGATCTCCTTCAACTCCCCCTGGATCTCGTCCAGCTTCTCCGCCTGCTGTTGCCGAAGGATCTCGCCAAGGCGGGCGCGGAGAACGCGCATGGCGGTCTCCTTGTTCTGGTGCTGGCTTCGCTCGTTTTGGCAGGAAACGGCGATCCCCGTCGGAAGATGCGTGATCCGGACGGCGGAGTCGGTGACGTTCACGTGTTGCCCACCGGCCCCCGAAGCGCGATATGTATCGATCCGAAGATCCTTGGAGTCAATCGTGAACTCCTCTTCCTCGGTCACCGGGACAACCGAAACTGCAGTGAAGGACGTGTGCCTGCGATGTGCCGAATCGAACGGGGACAGACGGACGAGCCGGTGCACGCCCTTCTCGCCCTTGAGGTTGCCGTAGGCGTAGGGGCCCTTGATCTCGAGCGTTGCGCCGCGAATGCCGGCGGTATCTCCCGGACTCACCTCCAACAGCGCCGTCCGAAATCCCATTTGCTCCCCGAATCGTCCGTACATGCGAAGAAGCATCTCCGCCCAATCCTGCGAATCGGTCCCGCCTGCGCCGGCGTTGATGGAGAGATAGCAGTCAGCGTCGTCGTATTCACCTGAGAACGCCAACTCGACCTTGAACCGTCGAAGCTCACGCTCCAGATACGCCGCCCGCTTCGCAAGCGACGTCAGCTCCTCGTCATCACTTGCCTCGACCGCCATCTCGTGAAGCAGCTCGATCTCGTCCAATTCCCCTGTGACGCGCCCGAGGCGGGTCAGCAGGGTTCGGGTTCTCTCGAGTTCCCGAGAGGCCTCCTCGGCCCGTCTACGATCCTCCCAGAATCCGGGCGCGGCCATCTCATGCTCCAGTTCGGAAACCCTTCTCTCCAGAGAGGCGCAGTCAAAGGTGATCACCGATCCTTCCCAGGATCTCGCGTAGGCGAACCAGTCCTTCGTCGATCATCGACTCTCCCTTGCTCGGTGGGTCGCCTCGCCGTCGAACGGCGAAGCGTTCAAGTTTATCGGACCTGGATTCAAGCTTCACAAGGAGACGCAGTTCCGCGAATGGAGACTTCCGGAAAACCCGCACGCATTGGAGACGCCTTGACAGATCTCGTCCCGCAGGATATCACAGAGGAGACTCCACAGCGTTACGGAAGGAGAACAACCATGGAAGGCTACTTCGCAATCCTTGCGGCCGTGCCCGGATTCTTCTTGAGCTCGTTCTTCGTCATGCTTTTCTCGCGCGTGATCGGTCCGATCCTGGGGTTTGACCCGATCGGCTATCCCACGGCCATGCTCGTGACGATCGCGCTCTGGATCGCGGTGGCGCCGCTCGCAGCGGCCCGCGGCCGACGCCGAAAGGGAGCCGCGTGAAGCGAAAACGTACCCGGAAGGGGGGGCGACCGTCGTGAACGACGAAAAGGGGCGCACCGAAGAGGTGACGGTCAGCGGTGAGAAGCTCGTCGCGACCGTCAAGGAACTTGTTCACCAGGGGAGCATCCGCCGGATCACGGTCAAGAACCGTGAAGGGAAGAGCCTGATCGAGATCCCGCTGAACCTCGGAGTTGTGGGAATCCTCCTCCTCCCGACACTGGCGGCGCTCGGAGCGATCGCCGCGCTCGTCACGGAATGCACGATCGTGATCGAGCGCTGCGAGGAGTAATCGAATCAAGGAGCCACTCCGACCATGCCCCAGTTCTTGTACCGGATTCAGCCGACTCGTCCCGAGATGCTGTCCGCTTCGACCGCGGACGAGGACCTCATCGTCGAGAAGCACTTCGCCTACTTGAAGGATCTGAGGGATCGCGGCGTCGTCCTCCTGGCAGGAAGAACGCTGAATGAAGACCCTTCAAGCTTCGGCATTGTCATTCTTGAGGCGGCGTTGGAAGCGGAAGCCAGGAACGTGATGGTCGAAGACCCTGGCGTGCGCGACGGCGTCTTTCGCGCCCAGCTGTTCCCGTACTCCGTTGCCTTGGCCTCGGAGAAGATCCTCGAGTAGCTCGGAGCCTGCGGTCTCAGAGATCGCCACGCGCGCCGGCGAACCGCCGCCAAAGCTCCCGGCGCTCAGGGTCCGGTATCCCGTGCCAACGAAGACCGCGTACGGCCCCCTCGAGCGCGCAGAGCTTGTTCGCACAAACGTCTCCGCCTGCGCGAAGGATGGCTCGAGCGCCGCGCTGAGGCTTCCCAACTCGTCGAGTTGCTCGTCCGTCTGAATCTCGACGCGAGCCAACTCGGCCACAAGCTCCGCACCGATGTTCGGTCTCTCCGTTAGTTTCGGCATCCAACGCTACGGCACAGGTGGGCCGACGTAATCGAGATTGTCGATCGTCACTCGAATCTGGTCGTAGCTTCGACCCCCGAATCCGTCGTAGAGGATCAGGCTGATTGTGACCCGCTCGCCTCCCGACCGATCGACCTGCGGAGCGCGATACGTCGGCGATAGCGTGTCGACCCCTTCCAGGCTCCCCTTGTTCGCCACCCAGACGAAGCACCCAGAGACACAGGCGGGATTGCCGATCGTCCCGGTCAGCTCAAACGCCGATCCCTCGGAGATGTGCGCGGGGTACTGACGGACGATTCGCGGCTTCGACCGATCGCCCGGTACTCCGGGCGACGGCGCAGCCGGCCAGGAACTCGACCACGCCGAGGCACAGCCGCCCGCCGTGCAAGGACACGGAATCACAACCTGACCGCATGGATCGGCCGAGGGCGCATTGGACGTGCACGGCCTCTCGCACGGAGCGTCGGCCTGCGAAGAACAGGGCACTCGAACGTGCACGGCACAGAGATCGACCGGCGCGGAGATCGGCTTTGGAATGCAGGGGTCGGGTGGGCAGGCCGACGGATCTCGTACCGTGAGTACGAGCGAGTCCCTCGCCGAAGCGCCCCGCGAATCCGTGGCGGTCAACGTGAGAACGACGCGCTCTTCGCAGTCACAAGCCGACGGAGAGGTGTAGATAGGATCCCTCAGGTTCGGGCTGCTGAAGAATCCGGGTCTCCCCTCGGCCGTCCACCGATAGCTCACGGCTCCTGCCGCGGCACCCGTAGCGGTTCCGGACAACTGGACTGCCTCTCTCTCGCCGACGATCATGTCACCGCCGACATCGACCCTCAGAGTACTCCCGGTCTCCCCGAACGCCGGTCGAACCGTCGAGGTCAGCGGCTCGGCCGGCTCAGACATCGGAATCTCCCTGCCTCCACCGCCCAAAAGGAGCAGGCCGAGGACGATCGCCACGCCGATCACAATAAGGGTCGACGAATTCATGATCAGGCACCTCCCATTCGTGGCTGAGTCGGGCGGCCTCGGGCGGGTTGATCCGCTCTGCCCGACTCGCGCCGCACCAGCCTACCCTGTTCCCGTGGACCGGTCCAACCTGTCCGCCTCCCGCTCAGTCCGCTGATGGCGCGGTTTGCCAGCGACTCCAGCGGGACCGGCGGCTACTTCTGAAGGGACGACCGTGAGTCGATCGTCTCGGATGGAGGGAAGAGCCAGGTCTCTAGGTATGCTTGTCAGCGACAGAAGATGCGGCGGCGCAGCGTCGTCAAGTGTGCGCAATCACGGCTGCCGAAGGCGTTCCAATGCCAGCGCCACCTACGTATGCTTGTCCGCAACGGACGACGCTGCGTAGGCGTGCGGCTTGATCCGAACGGCAAATCCGTTGGCGATGATCATCCCGACGACCTCGTCGATCATCTCCTTGGTCTTGCCGTTCTCGCCGATGTCGACGTGGATCTCCAGGTTGAACCGGAGAAAGGAGACCGACGCCAGGCGCTCGATAACCTGCTGCGCGAGCTCGAACGAGAGCCACGCCTCTCTCCAGATCTGCTGACGGAGTGAATTCGGCTTCCGCTCTCGTCTTCGAGTCCAGTAGTATCGGCCGCCTCTGCCGATCCTGTGCAACACGATGGCGCTGACGATGTCGAGTCGATCAAGCGTTGTCGATGAGTCGGTTCCGATGAGCAGCTCGAAGCGATCGTTCGAGTTCCCACGCATCTCATGAACGATGCTCTCGACAACTTCGTCGAACGACATGCGCCCGAGATGTGGGTTGTAGAACGGCTGCTGCTGCATGCTCAATCCTAGCGGCACACGGCCGGTCGTTTCAAGCCAGCGGAAACCGTACGGTGAATCGTGCGCCACCCTCCGGCGCGTTCTCAGCGCGGATCGTTCCCCCGTGCGCCTCCACCCACTGCCTGGCGATTGCAAGGCCAAGTCCGCTTCCCCCGCCTCGATTGCGGGCCGGATCTCCCCGATAGAACCGCTCGAAGAGGTGCGTGAGATCCTCCTTTGCGATCCCTGGGCCCGTATCGGTGATGACTATTTCAACGGCGTTTGAGGCGCGGCGGAGTCCGATCATGATTTCCCCGTCGTTCGGAGTGTGGCGAAGGGCATTGGAGAGAAGGTTTGCGATCACTTGCCGCAGTCGTTTCGGATCGGCTTCCACCAGAGGAACGACGTGCTCCACGTCGATGCGCAGCGTCGGCGCCACGTCCGGCGAAGAGACGGCCGCTTCCGTGATCCGCCGGATGAGTCCCTCCAGATCGACCGGCTCTCTTTCCAGTCGAAGCTCGCCTGCCTCGGCCAGCGCGAGGTCGCGAAGATCGTCGATCAAGCGCCCCAGGTGCAGTGTCTCTTCGTAGATCGGGGCAATCGTCTCACTACTCGGCTCGTAGACGCCGTCGATGAGCGCCTCCAGTGTCCCCTGAATGATTGTCACCGGTGTGCGTAGCTCGTGGGCGATGTCGGCGGTCATCATCTGACGTAGCGCTTCGGAGTGCTTGAGGTTGGCAAGCATCTGGTCGAACGACTTCCCGAGTTGGCCAAGCTCGTCGTGAGACCGCAGCCGGACGGAATCCGGCAGGTCCCCGTGCGCGATGCGTTCGGTTGCCCGTGTCAGTTTCTTCAGGGGGGACAGGATCTGGAGGATCAGGAAGACGGAGAGGATCAGCGCCAGACCGATGGCGATCCCTCCGCCGAGCACGGCCGACCGCATCGCCGAATTCAGGAACTCGGCCTCGCTCGGATCGCGTGTATTCAACAGAATCAGCGTTCCAACAGTGACGTCATCGACCACGATCGGAATCCCTGCTGCTATCTCATTGCTCGCCAGTTTCCGCCCAAGGCTCTCCTCGGTCACCGTGTACAAGATGACTGCACCATCTAGGTCTGCCAGGATGAATGCTCCGGGGAGATTGAGAGTTCGGCCCATGTACACCTCGTCACCAATCACGATTGGCACGTCCCGGTAGAACAGGTTGTCCACGCCAATCCATGTTCCATTCTGTTCATAGTGGAAGCGAAGCTGTGATGAGAGCGACACGGCGAGGATCTCTCGTTGCTTCCTCCCGAGCTCATCGAATCTCTCCGTGATCGAGCGAGCCGTCAGGAAGTAGACGAGACCGACGGAAAGGAGAATGATGATGGCAAACGAGAGGCTGAGCTTCAGCGAGAGAGGAATCTGTCGCTTCATCTTCTAGGATTCGCGTGCAAACCGATACCCGACACCGTGAACGGTCAGAATGTGTCGCGGCGACTTCGGGTCCTCTTCGATCTTGCGGCGCAGGTTCTTGACGTGCGTGTCGATCGTCCGCGCAAAGGAGTCGTACGTGTATCCCTGCACTTCGCGGAGGAGTTGAAGCCTGGTGAACACTTGGCCCGGATGACGTGCGAGGTACGCGAGCAGATCGAACTCGGTCGGCGTGAGTTCTATGTTTCGTTCCGCCACCTTCAGCTCGCGCGTCTTCAGATCGATCTCGATCTCGCCTGTGACGATCCGTTCCACGTCCCCGCGATCGCCCTCGTAGCGACGAAGGACCGCGCGGATTCGAGCGACCAACTCGCGCGGACTGAACGGCTTCACGACGTAATCGTCGGCGCCGAGCTCGAGTCCGACAACGCGATCGGCCTCGGCCGCCTTCGCGGTCAGCATGATGATCGGCACCGAGGACTTCGCGCGGATCGCTCGCGTCACCTCGATCCCGCTCCTCTTCGGCAGCATCAGGTCGAGAACGATCAAGTCAGGGCCCTTTTCGTCGAACGCCTGGAGGGCCGCGTCGCCGTCGTAGGCCGTGTACGTCTTGAATCCCTCTCGATCGAGGTAGGCCTTGACGGTGCGTACTATCATCTCTTCGTCGTCGACGATCAGAATACGTTTCATCGCGCCGCCATTATAGCCGAGGGGATCCCTCACCAAGAACCCACCGTCTCTCCGCTCGGTCCGTAGCTCTGTCGTCTCGCCCATTCGGCTCTCCGGAATCGATTCTCTCCGACGCGTGTGAGCAGAGATCGTCGGATCCGTGAGGAACCTGTGAGCGCAGAGAGTCTGGATTGTCTCTGGGCTCCACTGCCACTACCATTCCGTGAGAGGGGGCCGCGATACGCCGATGAAACGAATCCAAATCGTCTCGACGGAGAGACAGACCGGCAAGAGCCTCCTCGCACTGGCGCTTGGGCGAACTCTTCTGGAACGCGGCCTTTCGATCGCCTACATGAAGCCGATTAGCTTCGAAGTCACCTACGCCACCGGGGAACCGATCGACCGCGATGCGGCCGCAGTTCGCTCGCTCCTCGCCCTCGACGACGATCCGCACGACATCGCCCCGGTTCCGCTCGAGGGTCCGTTCTTGCGCGAGGCGATCGAGTCGGGGGACCGCGGATTCCGAGATCGAATCACGGCCGCCTTCGGGCGGATCACGTCGGACCGAGATGTCGCCATCATCGAAGGGCGCAACTACCTCGGACTTGGCGTCAGTGCAAGCCTGAGCGACCTCGACCTCGCCGACCTTCTGTCGACCGACGTCCTGCTGCTGACCCGGTTCGACGGGGAGGACTCGATCGATCGAATCATGTGCTCCCTGAGACTGTTCGAGGACGGACCCCGCATTCTGGGCGTCGTCTTGAAGGACGTGCCGGTCGATCGCTCACTCGACGTGGTCGAAGAGGTTCTCGTACCGTTCCTCGCCGATCGAGGGGCCGAGGTTCTAGGCATGATCCCGCATGACCCCAACGCCCGATCCGTCGCCGCGGAAGACATCGCCAAGCGCCTGGGCGGCCGCGTCCTCGGTGGCGCCGGGTTTGATCGCGAAGTGAGGCACTTCGTCGTTGGCGCATTGGGGCCGGAAGCATCGATGCGAGCTTTCCGGCGGACACCCGATCTGGCGGTCATCACAGGAGGCGACCGTACGGAGATCCTGAACGCCGCGATCGACGTTCCGGGCCTGCGCTGCCTGATTTTGACCGGGAGCCAACGACCGACGAAAGAAATCGTAGACCGTGCAAACGCCTCCGGCGTTCCCGTAATCCTCGCCGGTCAGAACACGATGATCACGGCCACGCTTTGCTCCGGGATGCTGGAGCGGGTTTGGATTCACCCCGGTCCATCCCTTGACCGTGCGGTCGATCACGCCCGCTCGAACATCGATGTCGATCGAGTGCTGGAGAAGGCG
>JBARQW010000314.1:0-2055 GCA_049643905.1 Bipolaricaulia bacterium | reverse complement strand
GAGAGGAACACAGTCGCTTCAAGTTCTCTTCACTCGTCATTCACCGCTGGGGCGTAGAGTACGAAACATACGAGAGCTTACCTTCTTGCCAGGGCCCGACGTGATGACAAGACACATCGGGCCCTGTGATTTTGATGTGTCGAGAAGTCCGAGCCAACAATCGCCCTTCACCGCCAAATTCGTTGCCTTTTTCGCGAGCCTAGCGCACCGAGAAGGCCCACTTGGTGCCGACGTCGGCGTTCTGACGAAGTCGCTCGGCGAGCTGGCCGGCGTGATGCTGGATGTGTCGAAGGTTGTAGAGATGGGCTTCGCCGCGCGAGAACGGCAGCCAGTGAAAGCCTGACGGTCCGTCGAACGGCGTCGATTGCACGAGTCCCAGGACGATGCCGTCGATGTGATCGCAGTAGGCGAGGACGTCCTCTTTGGCGTACGTGTCACCAGGCACAAGCTCAGTCCAATCGCCCAGGTCGGTCTTGCCGTAGCCGGATCGTCCGTCAACTTCGCGCTCAAAGGGCACGAAGGCCTCTTCGGACGAGGAGAGGTACAGGTGGGCGAAGTAGAGCGTGTGATAGGCGAGCACCCAGAACGCGTTGTGATCGGCCTCTCGGTCCCAGAGCGCTTCGGGGCACGCTTCAACCGTCGACCGAAGCATCTTGAGAGCTGCACGAATCTGTGAAGCGACAACGTCGTGATCCATGGAAACCTCCTCGAGACACTCTACTCGATTCCTTGACCAGGGACGCCTGCGGCGAACGCGCCACAGCTTCCTTCGGACAGAGCGCGGGGTATAGTTGGCTCTGTCGAGGCCGGGAGTGCGGAGAGATACGGCCTTGGCAAGGGTGGTCCGATGACGAGTCCTGTGCACAGATCTCTGTCGATCGACGACGTCGCCTCACTCCTGGCAGCCTCGTACGGAATCGCCGGAGACCTCACGAGGCTGCCGGGCGAGAACGACAACTACCTTGTCGCGTCGAAGGACGGCGAGCGCTTCGTGTTGAAGCTCGCGGGAGAAGATCGGATGCGTGTCTTCTTCGAACTGGAGCATCAGGTCATCGAGCGAGTGCATGCCGCGAGCTTGGGGATCGGTCTTCCACGAACGATCGTCACGAGGTCCGGTGAGACGGTGAGCCGACTTCGAAGGGATGACGGAGCAACCTTTCGGGGGCGATTGATGGAGTTCGTCTCAGGCACAGCGTGGTGTGACGCGGGACCGCCGACTCCCGATCGGCTGCGGGCGCTGGGACAGCTGCTTGCGCGGCTCGACCTGGTCCTCTCGAAAGTCGACAACCCGGCGGCTCTCCGGACGCACTCGTGGGATCTTGCGACTGCAGACCAGCACCGAGGGAAGATCGCGTTGGTTGGAGATCCGACAAAGAGGCGGATCCTTGAACGATCGTTCCATCTCTATGCGGCCTGCGCCGTCCCACGGCTCGACGGGCTGCCACACTCGCTGATCCACGCTGACGCCAACGATGAGAACATTCTGGTGGAGAACGGAAAGATATCCGGCCTCCTCGACTTCAGCGATTGCCTGGTCAGCCCGACCGTTTGTGAGCTCGCAATTGCGGTTGCCTACGCCATGTTCGACCACCCACAACCACTTGAGATCGGTGCCGAGATCGTTGCCGGATATCATGCCGCGCGCCCGCTTACGCCTGCCGAGCTAGAGGTCCTCTTTCCGCTGATCTGCGGCCGTCTCTCCGTCTCGGTCGCTGTCGCCGCGGAGCGCCGCCGGGTGGCGCCCGATCATCCCACCTGGTTTGTGACCGAGGCGCGAGCGTGGGATCTGCTCGAACACCTCGTTGCCGTCGATCCGGCAGAGGCGACTGCGCAACTGGCCTCAAGCATTGATGTCATCCCGGACGTCGATCGGGGAGCGCCGAACGGTCGCCTGCTCGAAGCGAGGCAGAGGCACATCAGCCGAGCGCTATCGATCGCCTATCGCGAGCCGCTGAAGATGGTCCGCGGGTCGGGGCAGTATCTGTACGATGAGCGCGGTCGCCGATTCCTCGATCTTGTGAACAATGTCTGCCACGTCGGCCACTGTCATCCCCG
>JBARQW010000313.1:0-2138 GCA_049643905.1 Bipolaricaulia bacterium | reverse complement strand
CCTCGCCTGACGTCTCTCAGTCGTCGGGACACGATCTTCGCTTGTCGACTCCATGGCCTCAGGCGTAGAGTCAGAGCACAAGCAGGCGAAAGGAGGTCCTGATGCTGCCTTTCAAGCGGATTCTCTGCCCGACCGATTTCAGTGAGCCTTCCCACGCGGGGATCAAGGCGGCCGTCGAGATGGCGGAGCGATTCTCGGCGGAGCTGATCCTGATGCACGTCGTTGGCTCGATCCCGGCGCTCGACACGCCGGAGGGGATTCCTTCGTTCGATGTGGCGGCTTACCAGCGAGAGCTGACCGGCAGCGCCGAGCGCTGCCTCGAGGAGCGACAGGCGAAGGTTCCGGAGAGCGTCCCGACTCGAACCCTCGTCACCCACGGCGAGGCAGGCCACGAGATCGTCCGAGTCGCAGAGGAAGAGGGCGTCGATCTGATTGTGATGGCGACGCACGGTGCAACCGGGTGGCGACACAAGATCTTCGGCACGGTCGCGGAGAAGGTCGTCCGGACCGCCCACTGCTCGGTGTTGACGACCTACTACCATCCCCCGGACTAGGTGCAGCTACTCCTTCAATGCTCGAGCGATGGTGCGCACCTGCGCGATGTGGCGGAGGTAGTGTTCGTATGTGTTACTCGCGATCATGCGCCAGGGGATCCAGTCTTCGGGCATGTCGGTGAATCGCTTCGGGTCGTTCATGCCTTCGTCCGACAGCGTCCTGAGCCCGGCCATCATCCGCGTGTAGGCCTCTTCGGCGAATGCGAGCACCTCGTCGATCGGCTTGTCCTTGTACTGCTCGTAGATCTTGTCGTTCCGCTCGTCCATCGGCAGATCCCACCACGGGGAACCGACGAGGTCCCTCGTCTCGGCGAGCTCGATCATCTGGTCGTCGTGCCAGGCAACGTGGGCGATGATGTCCTTCAGCGACCACGCTTGGGGCGTTGCTTTCCACTCTCTCTTGTCCTCGGGGACCAAGGTGATGACGTAGTCCCAGTTCTCACGCGCCGCTTCGATCGCCTCGATCAGGCATCCAACTCTCATGGCTCAAGACTCCTTTCTTGGCTGATCGCCACAGGATACTCTGCAGGCATGGCGATCGAAGACCTTCAACGGCGTGTCGCGACCCGGGTGCAGGCCATCGTCTGCCGCGGCGGACGGATTCTGATGGCGCAGCACCAAGAGCGTGGCATGATCTACTGGTGTCTGCCAGGCGGCGCGCTCGAGGCGGGCGAGACGCCGGAGGCGGGAGCCCTGCGCGAGCTGCGAGAAGAGGCGTGTGTCGACGGTCGTGTCGTGCGCCAGACAGGGTGCTCGCTCGACGATCAGGGACGGATCGTCGCCCATACATTCCTTGTCGACATCGGAGGGCAGGAACCAACCTTGGGTCACGATCCGGAAGTCGGAGCCGATGCGCCGATCCTCGTCGACCTTCAGTGGATGGCCCTCGACGAGATTCCCGAGCGGGATCGAGCCTTCTTGTGGAGAGCAGGCTTGCTGAACGTTTCCGGCTTCCTGAAGGAGATCGAGGGCTGGGGAGACGGGATCAGCTACCCGGAGTAGCTCGACGTGGCGATGATTCCTAGCCGAGTAGCCACAGGCTCACGAACATGACCATCATGCCGAGACCGACGCCGAGGATCGACAGGTGCTCCTTCCCGAACGAGCGGGAGACGGGGATCAACTCGTCGAGTGAGATGAAGACCATCACTCCTGCGACCGAGGCGAGGACGTAGCCGAGGACGGCGTCCGACAGGAAGGGGAGCAGAATCAACGCGGCGACGCACGCGCCAAGCGGCTCGGCGATTCCGGAGAGGAACGTCCACAGAAGCGCCTTCCGCCGGTTGCCGGTCGCTGCGAGGATCGGCGCGGCGACGGCCAAGCCCTCGGGGATGTTGTGGATGGCGATGGCGACGGCGATCGAGATCCCGAGCGACGGATCCTGTAGCGCGCCGACAAACGACGCCATCCCTTCGGGAAAGTTGTGAATCCCGATCCCGAGAGCGACGAAGAGCCCGGTCTTCATCAGGGCACCCGTGTGCTCGTTTCCGCTCGCGTGGTCGTGCGTGTCGAAGTAGTCGTGCGGGATGAGCGCGTCGATCAGGAACATGGCCCCCATTCCGAGGAAGAACGCGAGATGCGCTG
>JBARQW010000312.1:0-4885 GCA_049643905.1 Bipolaricaulia bacterium | reverse complement strand
GGATATCCCAGTTCTTGAAGTGATCAGCAAACTGCTCAGCAGCCTTCTGCATGACATCCTCCTGTTGAGAGCAGCCTATTCGACGAAGACAGCCTTGCCAATCCGAGGGACGCGGTCTCGGGCCCTGGGTTCCGACGACGCAGTACGAAGCTCGCTGTCTGGGAGGTGTTGATCTGATCTGCCGGATCCAACTGAGATGGTGATCGTGTGTTCGCTCTAGAACCCCATGACAAGCGAGATGAGCGGGAGGGCGACGGTTCCGGCGAGCATCCCGGCGAAACCGCCCCAGACGGCACCGGAGAGGACGGCCATTCCGACGGTCTGAGGGTAGTCGAATCTCCCCCAGTAGCCTTCGGGAACCTCCAAGAGAGGGTGCGCGATCGCGAAGTTGAGCGGGAATACGATCGCGCCGACGAAGGCTCCGCTCACGAGTCCGAGCCCTGCCCCTTCGATGATGGAGAAGAGGGGCGAGGGCTGATGACGTAGTGCCACGTTGGCGATCCAACGTCCGGCCAGGGCTCCCGCCGCCGCTCCGGCTGCCGCAACAGGGATGGTTAGAAGGAGCGTGTTCGACAACGGCGTATCGATCGCATCGAGGCTGAAGCTGATGCCGATCGCGCCTCCCGCTGCGAGACCGAGTGCCGCTCCGGCGATCGTCATCCCTGTTCGCACGAACTCGGACCGGTCGTCGGGCGATTCGCCGACGGCTGGCAACACAGGAATCCAGACGATCAGAAGAACGCAGGCAAGCGTACGCAGACGTCTCATGTCAACGGACGATGTCACTTCTAGTGCGCCTTTGTCAAGTCGCAACACCGATCGGCGAGCGGGTGTCGGAGGCTCGATTGCTTCATGCGTTCCGCCAGGAGGCGACAGAAGTGAGGGATCAGCCTGGACTTCCTGTATCGGTCACCTCGAACCAGATCCTCCTGGTGACGGACTCGTCTCCAACGGTGGCTGTGATCTCGATCTCGTGGTTGCCAGGTTCGGTGTTGGTGCCGACGCGCCAGGTCCAGCTGACGCGGCCGCCTGCGTCGGAGACTCGCGGGGTGAGCCCTTGCGCCGTGCTTGCTCGGGTTCCGTAGCAGGCCGAGGGTCGGGTCCTGCAATCCAGCAGCAGGATCTAGCGAACTCCCGCGGAGATGCCCGGAGCGAGCCCCGACGTGACTTGGCTGGACAACCTACTGCCTCTCGCCTGGACGCTGCAATACGCCCTACCGGTAGACATCTGCCCGGTGTCCGATCTTCACGACGATAACGACGAGTATGTCTTCCCGAATCTCGTACAGGATGTGATAACGGCCTTGGCGAATGCGATAGACCTCTCGAGCTTTGAGCTTCTCACATCCGGGCGGCCGCGGCTCGTCTGCTAGGCTGTCTATGCGTGTGAGCATTCGCTTGACGTCTTCTTTCGGGATCGCGCGAAGATCCTTGGCTACGGATTTCCTAGAGTGCAGGCTATATCTTGCCATGCGATTTCAGATCATTGAGAAGCGCTTCGTACGTGATCGTCGGCTCTGCGGCTCGCTCTGCGATTGCTGCCAGATCTTCCTGATCCTCGGTCAGCACTTGCCGCACCGCCTCGTTTACCAGATTGGAGATGGACCGCTCTGTCGTGGCAGCCTTCAGGCGCAAAGCCCTGTGGATTTCCGGCTCGAAGTAGATGGTCGATCGCTTGGTCATCGGCTTCACCTCATTCCAACACGGTAGCGTCACGACGCTATGATGTCAAAGGAGCTCGGGGTCGGGCCTTGCACTGCAGCACTAGAACCTGGTGGAATCCCGAGGCCGCGACGGCTGCAAGAGACTCGACAATCTCAATGCTCGGGAACTGGCCTGATGGCGGTTCCTCACAGTTTGCCACTTGCGAACTTCCCGTGGATTGGTTCACGCGGGAACTGAAGGCAAGAGGCGCACGATCGCATGCAATCTGCAAACGGGGGCGGGGCGCTTCCAGATCGTTCCCGAATCGGGTATGATCGTTCCCGTTATGGGAACGAAGGACACACCCTCCTCGCCAGGCTTGGCAGGAGCGCTGTTCTCTCCGGTGCAGCGGCGAGTGCTGGGTCTTCTCTTTGGCCAGCCGGGCCGGCGCTTCCAGAGTGCTGAGCTGATCCGCCTAGCGGATAGCGGCACCGGTGCCGTGCATCGTCAGTTGAGCCGGTTGGAGGCGGCAGGTTGGGTGAAGGTCACGCGTGTGGGCAATCAGAAGCACTACCAAGCGAACGCCGAATGCCCCGCATTCGCCGAGATGCGAGGCCTGATTGCCAAGACAGTGGGTCTTGTCGAGCCGCTTCGCCGAGCCCTCGAGCCCATCGCCAATGCGATCGACGTAGCGTTTGTCTACGGATCGATCGCGAAAGGTACGGAGTCGGCCGAAAGCGATGTCGACGTCTTCGTGATTTCCAACAGCATCGGTCATGCGGAGCTCTTCACGGCGCTTCAGTCAGCTGAGTCGGCGTTGGGGCGTTCGGTCAACCCGACCGTGATGACGCCGCGCGAGTGGGGAGAGAAACGGCGGGAGACGGATTCGTTCGTGGCGCGAATCGCCGTGCAGCCTCGCTTGTTTGTGATCGGATCAGACGATGACCTCAGCCGAGCTCGAGAACCTCATCCGAATCGGGAAGCTCAAACGCGAACCACCTTCTAGGCGCGAGTTCGATGGTCTGCTTCTGTCAGGCACAGCGCGCCTGACCGATGCAGCCAACACTGAGCTGGCTCTCGAGAGCCGCTTCGATCTCGCATACAACGCGTCCCACGCTCTCGCACTGGCCGCTCTACGTCGATTGGGGTATCGCTCGGGGAATCGCCACCTTGTCTTCCAGGCATTGGCACACACGGCGAATCTTCCTGCGTCAGTCTGGCGAGTCCTCAGCATGTGTCACGAGAGGCGGAATCTGGCCGAATACGAGGGCATCGTGGACGTAGACGAGCGACTTGTCGCGGATCTCGTCTCTGCTGCGAAGGCCTTGCTTGATGCCTTGTGCACCCTCCCTCCGCCAGGTGAGTGAAGCGTGCGAGGGCCGCAAGACGCTCGACAACTCCATGTTCCTTGCCCGGAGGTTGCAGGACAGGCCCGGGCTCCTCACTGACGTCGCTAGCGTTCTGGTGAGTCGATGAGGCGGATGACCTTCTTCAGCTTGCCGGATGGCTCGAGTGGGATGTCGTCGACGGCCTCGACAGTGCAGCGGAGTGCCGCATGAAGGCTGCGAAGCTTCTCCGAGATGATTCCGTCTAGGTCTGCCGGCCAGTCGCCTTCTCGGACCACTCTCACCGTAACGTGGTCTGCGCGATCTTGCACGAGCTGGAACCTGCTGAACAGCCGAGTCCGATTGAGCTCACGTGCTTTCGCATCTACGGTTCTCTTCGCGGCCACTGCGACAAGCCTGGGCGAGAGCCTCTGCCCGTCCGGCATAACCACGTAGTCGTCATCTCTCCCCTGAATGACCGTCATCCTCGGTCGCCGGCTCCCACACGCACACACCGCTTCGTCTCCACGAGAGAGGATGGCGCCTCGATCTCCCACGTAGTACCGAATGAAGGGCATCGTGCTGTTGCACAAGCTGGTTAAGAGAATCCTCCCTTCGTTGCCAGGCGGGAGCGGGCACCCACCATCGTCGACAACCTCCACAACGCAGGTGTCCGTGTTGATGTGCAGGGCGCCAGGATCCGCAGCGCACTCCGTCGCGACGTTGCCAATCTCCTCGCAGTTGTAGAAGTCGGCGACTCGGGCACCGAAGCCTCTTGCCATGCTCTCGCGCTCGGATTCGTGAAGCACCTCTCCCCGCGTGGCAACGAGGCGAAGGGACCGCTGGGCGGGCGCACTCTGCCACTGTTCCGCAAGGACAGCAATGGTCGTTGGGTAGCCGGACACGATGTGAGGCGAGTGGCGAGAGATCAGGCGGATCTGGTGCTCGATTGGGAGAGCGTACGACACACGAAGGATCGAGACTGGACCGCGTCGTGCGTAGACGTGTCCTGCTTCACCCTCGATCCAGGAGCCAACATCGGCAATTCGGAGCCGCATGGGAAGGCGGGCAAGCCGGCGCCACTCGGCCAGAAGCTGCAACCTTCGAAACAGCATCTCGCCTCGAGTCATGTAGATCGTGACCGGCAGGCCGGTGTAGCCGCCTGTGGTGGCCTGGACACAGCGCAGGGGGTCTGCCCGTTCGTGAAGTCGGTCACGAGACTCCGGATCACGGAAGAGCCAGTCCTTCTCCAGAACCGGCAGCAAAGGCAGATCCGACAGCCCACTCACGCTGGCTGCGGAGGCTCCGGAGCTTTCGAGAAGTTCTCGGTACGCTGGAATGTGAGTCGCGGCCGAACGAACGAGAAAGCGAATGACGCGATCGATGTCTCGCGGTGTCTTGCGTGGCTTGAATCGAAGCGCATACACGGCCCACCTCCGCCGGCTCATGCCAAGGCATGGTCGTGAGAACTTCGAGCGGAAGCAAGCTTTGACGAGAGGCGCAAGACTCGTCTTGTGCACGATGGAGCGCAGGCACTGGGGGTCAGAGCTTCGTTCTTAGGATTCCGAAGCGTTATTGGGCCTCAATTCGGGTACGGATCCCCACGGCCGAAAGAACTGCGATGACTGCAAGAAGCTCGACAGCCTCATGCTCTGGAAACTGGCCTCGGCCAGCTCCGCGCAGTTCGCTGCTCGCGAAGTGTCCTTTGATTGGATAGCGCGGAAGATGTGATGTGCCCAGACCGTCCGCCTCTCAATAGGGCACCTGGCTAGGCGCTCACTCAAGACTCCGGTCTAGATCTTCGGTTCGTACACCTCGAACTTCCGGATGGTCGGTGGACCCTGAACAAGGCCTTGGAGCGCGGCTTCCAGCTGGGGACCGGCTTGCTCCCGATAGGCAGCCAAAGCCGCTTCGGA
>JBARQW010000311.1:0-6869 GCA_049643905.1 Bipolaricaulia bacterium | reverse complement strand
ACCGGCGAAGGTCTTCCGGTTGCCCGCATTACGGTCGATCGACGCGTCGGGCTGATGCCTCTCACCGTCACGTTTGACGGCGTGGAGTCGACCGGTGGGAAAGGAAACATCATCGAGTACGACTGGGATTTCGGTGACGGAAAGATCGCGATCGGAACGCGAGTGACCCACACCTTCGAGCCGGAGTCGACCGATGAGTTCACCGTCACGCTCTTCGTCTGGAACGATCAAGGTGAGGTCGGCGCAGATCAAGTCGAGATTGTCGTGATCGTTCCTGCCGGCCAGACGGGAGACGAAGAGCCTGTCGCCGAGGTCACCGCTTCTGAGCCGGACATGATCTTCGAGTCCGAGGATCGTCCGAGTATTCCCTCCCTCTTCCGGGTCGAATTCGATCCGCGAGGGTCGTATGCGGACGCGGGACACCAGATTGACTACTACGTCTGGGATTTCGGCGACGAGACCGTCCAGGTTGAGGAGAGCGGCCTCGAGGTGACCCACATCTACGAGCTTCGCGCCATCGCACATACCTACGTCGCACGTCTCACCGTCTACGACGACCAAGGCCTAGAGGGGATTGCCACGATCAACGTCAGCCTCGTCGATGACTTCGGCGTGGATGAAGACGAAGACTGAGCCCGTCTAATTCCTACTGAGCGAGAGGGGCACGCGGTATGGCGTGCCCCTCTCGCTTGAGGGCTCATCAATCGTCATCAGAGCGTCTCGTGGCATGGTACGGATCCGCGCGCCGCTGTGCGGATCGTTCTCATGATCGCATCTCCGGCTCCACCAGGAAGGATGGACACGAGCAGCCGATCGATGTCGTGCATCCGCTTCTCAGCAAGGGACGGTCGGAAGACAGCCCTCGCCTATCCTGCACACGCGTCGCAGCCGACGATGATGATCGTGTGCGTTCTCGAACTCTGCGCACCATCGTCGTCGATGACGGTCAGCGTGATCTGAGGGCGCCAACCCGTCTCGCCGGCCGTCTCGTACTCGTGCTCGACGAGGACGCCCTCCCCGACGTCGCCGTCTCCGAATGCCCACACGTAGTCGACGATCTCTCCGTCAGGGTCATGGGATTCCGATGCGTCGAAACGGACGGGATAATGGACGGGAGCGGTGTAGACGGAAGGCTGGAATGCGGCCACGGGGATCCTGTTCAACGCCTCGACGGTCATCGAGCGGGATCCGTTCTTCCCGGCCTCGTCGGTGACGGTGAGAACGACGGTGTAGACTCCTTTTTCCGGATACGTGTGCGAGACGCTGACGCCCGCTCCGGTCTCTCCATCCCCGAAATCCCAGGCGTACGAGACGATGGCGCCGTTGGGGCTCGAGGAAGCGCCGGCGTCGAGTGAGACCTCGAGCGGTGGGTAGTCAAACCGCGGGGTGGCCTCGAATTCGGCGCGCGGAGAGCTCGAGAAGCATCCGGAGAGGGTCAGGAGGCCCAGGGCGAGGAGGACGAGGAAGATGGCGGGTCTTCGGCGCATCATGCCGAACCTCCAAGATGTCGCGATTCCCGGCCCGGTTCGGCGTCCGTCTCTTCCTCTTTCTCCTCTTCTTCCCGCTTCTTGTCGTTGGTCTCGTCGTCCTTCTTCTCCATCGCCTCGCGCATCCGCTCGAGGCGCTCTTCGATGCGCGCGAACACGCTTCCCTCGGTGTAGGTTTCGTCGTCGGCTCGCTCGCCGGCCGGAACGCCGGTGAGAAGCTCGATTCCCTCCTCGATGGTCGATGCTGAGTAGACGTGGAAGCGGCCTTCCTCAACGGCCTCCACGACCTCTTCATTGAGCATCAGGTTGTCGATGTTCGCGGCAGGGACCAGGACGCCCTGCTCGCCTGTCAGTCCCTTCGCCTTGCAGACGCGATAGAACCCTTCGACCTTCTCGTTGACACCGCCGATCGGTTGGATCTCGCCCTTCTGATTGACCGAGCCGGTGACCGCAATCCCCTGCTTGATGGGGAGGTTGGCCAACGCCGACAGAATCGCATAGAGCTCGGTGCTCGACGCGCTGTCGCCGTCGACCATCGAGTAGCTTTGCTCGAAGGCGACACTGGCGGAGAACGAGAGGGGCTTCTCCGACGCGAACCGCTCCCCGAGGAACCCTCGCAGGATCAGGATCCCCTTGGAGTGCGTCTTACCGCCGAGCTTTGCTTCGCGCTCGATATCGACGATTCCGGCCTTCCCTGCCTGAACCGCGGCGGTGATCCGAGAGGGCTTGCCGAACGCGTAGTCACCGATCTGCAGCACCGCGAGTCCGTTCACCTGGCCCGTCTCGGCGCCCTCCGTGTCGACGAAGAGCTGACCGCGAGCGATCATCTCGCGGATGCGCTCGTCGATCCGATCCCGGCGGTAGTCCTTCTGCTCGAGCGCCTGCATTACGTGTTGGCCGGTGACGATGGACGATCCGTCGCTCCGAGCCCAGTACGCGGACTCCTTGACGAGCGAGATCAGGGTCCCGAATCGACAGGACAGCTTCGTCCGATCGCCCGCCAGCTCCGTGGCGTGCTCGATCATCCTGGCAACGCCGGACGGAGCAAACGGAAGGACGCTGGGGTCCTGCTTGCGGCAGGCGCTCAAGAACTGGGCAAGCTCCTGCTCGCGCTCCGGCGTCCGCTCCATGTCCATCCCGAAATCGGCCTTGACGTTGAATAGCTTGGCGAAGTCCTCGTCGTAGTGATGCAGGAGCTCGTGGATGTAGGGGCTCCCGATGATGATCAGCTTGATTCGGAACGGAACCGGCTCAGGACGGAGTCCCTCCGTTGTCGAGTAGCCGAGCATCTGCCACGGATCCTCGATCCGGATCTCGTGGCGCTTGATCGCGATCTTCAGCGCTTCCCAGCTGATCTGCAGTCGGAACAGGTTGTTCGCCTCCAGCACGATGTATCCGCCGTTCGCCCGGTGAAGGGATCCCGGTTTGATCATCGTGAAGTCGGTGATCGCGGCGCCCATCTGAACCTTCCGCTCGATCGACCCGAACAGGTTCGGGTACGTGGCGTTCTGCTCGACGACCACCGGCGCCCCTTCCGTCTCCGTGTTATCGACCAACAGGTTCACTGCGTACTTCTTGAACGGATCGGACTGGGGGACCGGGAATGGGAACGGCTGCTTCTTTGCACCGCCGGCGTTCTGGAAGCTCTCGAGATGCTCGACGATGTCGCCCTTCACTGCGTCGAGGTGCTCGACCACCTTCGCGAGGCCCTCGTAGTGGCTCTTCAGTTGAGCGAAGTGAGGCTCGATCATGAAGAGAACGGCCTCCTTGGCCAGCTTCTTGATCTCGCCCTCGCGCTCCTCGTCGAGCTTGGCCACGTCTTGAAGCTGCTCCTGCACCAAAGATTGCACTTCGCCCTGATGCTCGCGGATCTCGCCTCGCTTCTTCTCAGGAAGCGCGTCGTACTCCTCCTGACTGAGCGGCTCGCCGTTCTCGTGAAGCGGGAGGGTGTTGATCCCGATCGGCGTTCTCTGGATCGCGAAGCCGAGCTCGCGGGCCTTGGTCTCCATCTCCTCGAGGAGCGCAGTCCTTCGTTCGCCGTAGCGCTCGGCGATCTTCTTGCTGCGAGCCTTGAATTCGTCTGCTTCGAAAACCTTGGGAATCTCTCGCTGGAAGCGCTTGATGTGCTGTTCGAGATCGGTGCGAAGCTGGCACCCTTTCCCTGCCGGTAGCTCGAGATATGTGGGGCTGTACGGGTTCTCGAAGTTGTGCACGTAGCACATGTCGGGCGGCTGAGGCTCGTCGGCGCTTGCGCGGCTCAGGAAGTGCTCGACGGCCGACATCTTTCCGGTTCCCGGGCCTCCTGCTACGTAGATGTTGTACCGGTTCTTTGCGTCCTTGATTCCCAATCCGAGCTTCAACGCTTCGATCGCTCGGTCTTGCCCGATGATTCGATTCAAGGGTTCGAGATTCTCAGTCGACTCGAAATCGAAGCTCGATGGATCGCACGTGTACCGGAGGTCGCGGCTCTCGAGTTGTTTGACCATGGGGCCTCCTTTGGCCTAGGATTCTATCGCAGATGTTCCGAGGGATTCAATCCTGGATTGGCAGAGCGTGCGTTGTGTGCCTCCTCCTGTCGGAAGTCGCTGCGGGGGAGCCGACTGTCGTTGAGCCGGTGATCGATCGGCCAGGTCCTTGCTCGTACTGCGCCGTGGTCGCGGACGCTTTCGCCGAGGCGGACGAGACGATCGATCTCCTTCTGTCGAACGCCGAGCTGGATGAGAATCCGCTCTGGGAGCCCTTGGTGGCTGCGCACGAGCGCGGCGTTCGGATTCGTGTGCTGCTCGACGAGAGTGATTGGGCTCCATCGATCACCAGGAAGAACAGGCCGACGCTCGACTACCTCGTCGGCCTCGGAATCGACGCGAGGTTCGACAATCCATCCGTGACGACGCATGCGAAGATGGTCATTGTCGATCGGGAGACCGCGATCCTCGGATCGAGTAACTGGAATCGATACGCGTTCACCGATCAGGAGCAGGCGAACGTCAGGATCGTCGACGAGCGCGTTGGCGAGGCCTTTGCGGAGTGGTTCGACCGCCTCTGGTCCGATGGCGACGAGGTCGTGCCGCAGATCCGGGGAGACCCGGTTTGGTCGGCGACAAGGGCGGCGTGCATCGTTCCGCTGCCGGACAGTGGGGGAGCGCTGGCCTACGCATCGGCCGTCCTCACGATGCTCGATCAGGCGGTCGAATCGGTGCACGCGTCCCTCTACAGGATGTCGATCTACCCTGGCTACTCGGACAGCATCGGGAACAGCCTTGTCGACGCGCTCGTTCGTGCCGCCGGGCGCGGGGTTGACGTCCGCGTCCTGATCGACGATTGCAGCTTCTACGCGGATTCCGCGCAGGCGAACTTGACGAGTGCGCTCTATCTGCACGAACGTGGCATACCGGTTCGATTCGACCGCCCCGAGGCGACGACACACAGCAAGCTGATCGTGATCGACGGAGAGCACGTCGTTCTCGGGTCCACCAACTGGAACTATTACGCTCTCGAACAGAACGTGGAGGCCAACGTTGCGCTGCTCCGGATGCCTGCAGTCGCCGCGGTCTTCGACAGCTACTTCGAGATGCTCTGGAGAGAAGGACGAGCGATCGGCCGGTAGCTCATCCGATGGGCGGAGTCACTCCGTATGCCCTCAAGGCGCCGCGGTCACTGTTTCGCGGCAGTTCGGGCAGATCCAGTCGATCTCGCCGGTCCACAAATTCCACCGAGCCGGGACCATGGTGCTTCCGCACGAAGGGCACGTGAGAAGTGCAAGGTCGACGGGGATCGCTTCTGCGTCGGGGCCTGTCGTGATCAGATGAGCGGGCTCGGGCATCGTCAGCGTGATGGGAGCGCTCATCCGGAGCGGGATCTCGTCGACGATGCCTCCGAATGCGACGGTGCCTGTGTGTTCGATGCGGACGCCGCGCCAGGCGATCGTGATGAGTGTCGCCAGGATGGCGATGAGAAGGATGGAGATCAACACGAGTACTGCTGTCTGCGCCGCCTTGGTCATCTGATCCTTCCGCCGCAGCCGCCCTTCGTGAGCCGCCTGTCGGGCCCCGTCATGATACCCGGCGGACGAGAAGGGTTCTCCCTTCAAGCTTCTCGACGTTGACTCTTGTTCCCTCCGGGAGCGGCCCCTCCAGCGAGCGTGCCGTCCAGTACTCGCCCTTGACGAAGACGATCCCCTCCGGCTCGAGGTCGCGTCGTACGATCCCGGTCTCTCCGATGAAGGCCCTCTGCCCCATGACGGGGCGTTTCGCTTGAATGAGGAGACCCTTGGAGAGGACGAACAGGGAAAGGGCCGTCGTCGTGCCGACGACGGAAAGGATGGTGACCAAGGAGAGGCCGAAGCGTCGATCGGGGATGTCGTACAGCGTCAGCGAACCGACGAGCAGAGCGATCACGCCGCCAGTCGTCAGAATAGCATTGGTCGGCGTAAATGCATCGAGGACGATCAACCCGACTCCGAACAGAACGAGGACGACCCCGACGATGTTCACGGGGAGGATCTGCATGCCGAACAACGCGAGCAGGAGACAGACGCCGCCGGCAGCGAGACCGAATCCGATTCCTGGGTGGAAGAACTCGTAGATCAGACCATAGATCCCGAGGATGAACAGAATGTAGACAAGGTTCGGATCCGCAAGACGGCCGAGAATGCGCTCGCGAAGAGTCGGGCGGAACAATTCGACCGGAAGGCTCTGCGTGACAACGACACGTCCGTCGCGGAGGATGTACCCGTCGAGTTGGGCGAGGAGGTCGGCAAGGTCGTCGGCGACGAGATCGATGACCCCCGCCTCGAGAGCCTCCATGGCGGTGATCGAACTCGACTCGAGAACGGCGGCCTGTGCCCACTCGACGTTCCGGCCCCGCTCCTCGGCGATCGAACGGGCGAAGGCGGCCGCGTCTTGCGCCGCCTTGTCCGCAGACGTGCTTTGGTCCTCCTCCTCGCTGGCAGGGCTTCCGATCAGGCTGACAGGGTGCGCGGCGCCGATGTTCGTTCCCGGGGCCATCGCAGCAACGTCCGCGGCGAGCGTGATGAACGCCCCGGCGGATGCGGCACGAGCGCCGGATGGGCCGACGAAGACGACGATCGGTACAGGCGACGCGAACTGGGCCGCAACGATGTCGCGCGTCGAATCGACCAAGCCACCGGGTGTGTCGAGCTCAATGACGACGAGTTCCGCGCCTTGCTGCGCCGCGTTCTCGAGTCCACGGACGATGAAGTCGCGGCTGATCGGGTTGATCGAGCCATCGAGCGGGATCCGAACGATCGATCCCCCAACCGCCATCACAGACCAAACGAAGAGAGAGACGAGCACGATCGCAGTGCGGTACCGGATAACGGATCCCTCCTAGACTCATCGGTGTCGTGGAAGCCTGCTCCCC
>JBARQW010000310.1:0-4091 GCA_049643905.1 Bipolaricaulia bacterium | reverse complement strand
GATCGGATATGCCATTCAGAACATCGGCCTCTTCCCGCACCAGACCGTCGAGGAGAACATCTGCACGGTACCGCGTCTTCTGAAATGGCCGAAGCCGAAACAGCACGCTCGCGCGCAGGAACTGCTCCACCTCGTCGGGATGGATCCGGATATCTTCCTTCGACGGTACCCGAGTGAGCTTTCCGGCGGTCAGCAACAGCGCGTCGGGGTCGCTCGTTGCTTGGGAGCCGATCCTCCCATTCTGTTGCTGGATGAGCCGTTTGGCGCCATCGATCCCATCACGCGTAGCAGGTTGCAGGACGAGTTCCTGAAGATCCAGGCGAAGATCAAGAAGACGATCGCGTTCGTCACACACGACATCAACGAAGCAATCAAGATGGGGGACCGGATTGCCCTGATGAGAGATGGAGAATTGGTGCAGTTCGCCGATCCAGCCACCCTCCTCGGCTCTCCAAAGGACGGGTTTGTGCGCGACTTCGTCGGAGGTGACCGTGTGTTGAAGGGGTTGCGCCTGCTCAAAACCAAGGACGTCATGCAGGAGCCTCCACTGACGGTGAAGGTCGGAGAAAGTCCCATACAGGTGAAGGCCCACATGGAGAAGGACCGGATGAGGTGGGCGATGCTGACTGAGGACGAGGGACAGTTCCTCGGCTGGATCGCGTGTGATGATCTTCAGACATCAAGACGCATAAGAGATACGATTACCCCTCCAACGGTCACCGCATCTCCGGATACGCCGCTGAATGAGGCGCTCTCCATGATGCTCTCGAGCGCGATCGGGACCCTGGCGATCCTGGATGACGACAAGCGGCTCGTCGGCGTGCTGTCCTTCGAGATCATCCACGACGTTCTGAGTCGGCAGACCCGAGAGTCCCAACCGGAACCCTGTGGGGAAGAGCTGTGAACCGATACGTGATGGTGGGCCTTCTGCTGGTGTTGCTGTGTGGAGTTACCGCTTGGATGACGAGCATTGGGGAGGTGGGCATCTTCAAGATGTTTCCCCCGGCGAAGGTCGCAAGCGCCGCTCTTCGGCACATGCAGATTGTCGCGGTGGCTGAAGCGCTAGCCATTGTGTTCGGCATCCTCATCGGGTTTCTCGCGACTCGTCGCGCTTTCCGTTTCATCTCTCCGGTGCTGCTCGGAATAGCCAACGTGGGACAGACGGTGCCCACACTGGCGTTCATCGGGATTGCCAGCGTACTGCTGGGAATGGGGTACAACGCCGCAGTGGTCGCGTTGTTCGTCTACGCCATACTGCCGATTATCCGCAACACGTATGCTGGCATACGTTCCGTTGATCCGGCGGTCAAAGAAGCCGCCCAAGGAATGGGCTTGTCACCGGCGCAGGTGACATGGAAGGTCGAGCTTCCGCTCGCTCGCCCGGTGATCATGGCTGGGATTCGGACCTCTGCCGTCGTCAACGTGGGAACGGCAGCCGTCGCCGGAATGATCGGAGCTGGTGGCTTCGGCGTGCTGATCATGACCGGCCTCGCCGTGCGTGTCATGCCGATCGTCATCCAAGGTGCGGCTCCCACCGCTGCATTGGCAATCGCCTTGGACGCACTCCTGGGAGGGCTAGAAGAGTGGATGACCCCGCGCGGCCTCAAAGTGATGAAGAAGGCACAGTGGCAACTGCAATAGTCCTGCTTCTGACGGCGAAAGCCAACATTCGAGTGTGCTACTCCGCTAGGTCAACCCAAGACGTAAGAAGAAGGAGGCGATAGAGATAGGTTGTTTTCGCTATTTCTCCAACCCCAGACCTGCGAATGACCAAGGAGGCACAACATGAAGAGATGGAAGATCGGGATCGCGTTGCTGGTGGTCGTTGCGGTTGCAGGTGGTGTTTTCGCTGCAACCATTAGGATCGGCACGAAGAACTTCACGGAGCAATACGTAGTGGGGAATCTCATGGCGATTCTGCTTGAGGACCGCGGCTACGACGTCGACCTAATAACCAATATGCCAACCACCGTAATGCGAGAAGCCATCGAGACGGGCGCTCTTGACCTTTGCATGGAGTATACGGGGACCCACTGGTTGACTCATACAGCCCATGTATTCAAGGGAGAATCGCCTGAATTGATGTATGCACAGGTCAAAGCATACGACGAGGCGCTCGGCCTCATCTGGCTCAATCCGATTCAGTGCAACAATACCTACGCCATCGCCGTCGACCGCGCGTTCGCTGAAGACGAGAACGTTTACACACTGTCAGCCTTTGGTGACTATGTGACAGCGCAGAACGGCGAGGTCCCGCTGGCGGTTACCTTTGAGTTCTACGCGCGCCCGGACGGGATTCTAGGGCTGCAAGTGCACTACGGATTCGCTTTCAACCCGCAGTATGTTACGCCGGTTCTCCCTGGCCTGACTGCCGAGGCTCTCATAGAAGGGAGAAGCGTAGCGACGATGGTCTTCGGAACCGATGCGCCAGTCGTCAAGTATGATTGGGTTGTGCTGCAGGACGACTTGAATTTCTGGCCGCCCTATGACCTCTGTCCCTACCTGCCGCAGGCAGTACTGGACGCCAACCCAGGCCTTGAGGACATCCTGAACGAGCTTATTGCTGCTTTCCCGAATGACCCTGTGGGCGCTCGAGCTGAGATGACCGCCCTGAACGCCAAGGTGGACATCGATATGATGGAGCCTGAAGAGGTTGCTCGGGAGTGGCTGGAGGACAAGGGACTGATCTAGTCACACGGCTTCCGGCCTACGGAACACGTGCGGGCCGGCCCCTGGCCGGCCCGCTTCTTCTACGCGGCCTCAACGTCGACAGGTGTGCCGCGACGCTATCCACGCCCAAGGGGTGGTTTCCTTGACCGAAGCTTCTTCGTCCAGCGGCAACGAGCCGAGCGCTAGTCGAGAGATAACATTCGAACTCCCGGCGAAGGTGGAGTTCGGCCCAGGCCGGATCGGGGTTCTCGAACGCCTCATCGACGAGAGCGGCTTCGAACGGGCGGCGTTCATCATGACGCCAGGCCGCCGTCGTAGCGGGATGTTCGATCCGATTCTCGCGCGCCTGGAGGCGAACGGGGTGGACACCCTCGTGTTCGACCGAATCGCTTCGAATCCCACGCTGGCAAGTGTCGCGCGCTGCACACGAGCTCTTCAGAGATTCGCTCCCCACGTGATCGTCGGCATCGGTGGCGGTAGCACGCTCGACACTGCCAAGGCGTCTGCCGCCTGTGTGGCGAACCGGCTGGAGAGCGCCGTCGATCTGCTCGATGAGGACCGGACGAAGCGGCGATCGGTTCCTACGATCCTGATCCCGACCACCGCGGGTACCGGCACGGAAGTCAACTACTGGGCCGTCATCACTGATGAGGAGAAGCGGGAGAAGCTTTCCATCGGCAACCCCAAGATGGCTCCGTACATGGCGATCATCGATCCGAGTCTCGCGCTCTCGCTTCCTCCCGACCTCACGCTGTGGAGCGGCGTCGATGCACTCACCCATGCCATTGAGGCGTTCATCTCCGCCTCGGGAAACTGGCTGTCGGACATGTTCTGTTTGGGGGCCATCTCCCTCATCACCGAGTGGCTTGGGTACGCGATTATCCAAGGAGACGACCTTTCCGCGCGCGGCAGCCTGGCGCTCGCCAGCCTGCTGGCCGGTGCCGCCATGGGCAACGTGGGCCTGGGTCTCGTCCACGCGATCTCGCACCAGATCGGCGGGTTCTACGGCGCGCCGCACGGCCAGATCAACGCCGCCCTTCTGCCCCACGTTCTCGAGTTCAATGAGCCGGCATGCGAGGCGAAGATTTCCACGCTAGACGGGCTGGTAAGGGAGGCGGGAACGCTGAAGGCGTGGCTAGGGTGGTTCCTCCAAGAGCACAGTCCGATGCAGCTGAGCCTCCGCATCCAAGCCGTCGACGTCCCAGAGATGGCGGCTCGCGCGGCGTCCAACGTGAACGCACAGACCAATCCACGCAAGGCGACGGAAGAGGAGATCACTGAGCTCTTCCGGAGAGCGTTCACCGTCATCTGAACACCCCGCGCACCCTTCTTGCGCTTCTGCGCGCTTGAGTCCTGTCGAACGTTTCGAAGGATGGGACCACCCCACGTGGCATGCGGGGTTGACTCCAATGGGAACCTGC
>JBARQW010000309.1:0-1644 GCA_049643905.1 Bipolaricaulia bacterium | reverse complement strand
CCGGGGCAAGACGCCGGACGATCGAGATCCCGCCTGCCACAAGCTCGCCGACTTGCCCGATTGCAGCGCGATGTGGACAATGGCGCTGCCGACCTGAGTGACTAGGGTTCCGCTGCAACGCAGGCCTGGACCGAGCGTCACAAAAGCCATCGTGCGTAGCACCTGATCGGACAAAAGCCGGGAGGGAATAGGCCGGCACGACCGCGTCGCGGACCTATCCGCGGAAGGGGTGCTACGATGCGAACACCGGCCAACAAGCGTGCCATCCTCCAGGCGCTTTTCGTCACGTTTCTCTGGTCCACGTCCTGGGTGTTGATCAAGGTGGGACTGAAAGAGATCCCCCCACTGACCTTCGCGGGTCTGCGCTACGCGATCGCCTGTGCGATTCTTCTCCCCGGGCTCTGGAGACGGCGGGCCGAGGTGCGGGCGCTGACACGTACCCACTGGGCTCAGCTCATTGCGCTGGGAATCGCCTTCTACGCGCTGACGCAGGGCGGCCAGTTCCTCACGCTGAACCATCTCGATGCGATCCCGTTCAGTCTGATCCTCAGCTTCACGCCGTTGCTGGTGGCCGTTGGAGGCACATTCGCGTTGCGGGAGATCCCGGCCCGCTTGCAGTGGTTCGGCATCGCGCTTGTCCTCGTCGGCGCGGCGGTCTACTTCGCACCGTCGGACACCTTGAGAGGAAGCGGGATTGGCTTCGTACTGGCCGGTTTGACGCTGTGTGCGAACACGATGGCATCGCTGCTCGGGCGGCTCGTGAACCGCCGCCGCATTGCATCGCCGCTCGTCGTCACCGCGATCAGCATGGGAATCGGGGCGGCCTGTCTCCTCGGCGCGGGGATGGGAACGCAGGGCGTTCCGGTGCTGACGCTCCGCGCCTGGGGCATCGTTCTGTGGCTCGCGATCGTCAACACGGCGGTCGCGTTCACTCTCTGGAATCGCACGCTACGGACTCTGTCCGCCACGGAATCGAGCGTCATCAACAACACGATGATGATCCAGATTGCCGTGCTCGCCTGGGTCTTTCTCGGGGAGACCCTTGGCGCGGTGGAGATCGTCGGTCTTCTGATGGCGGTGTGCGGAACCTTGCTGGTTCAGTTTCGACGGGCACGGATCGTGGATACGGGAGTGGACGCCGACGAATCATCCGAGCGAGGCGGATGACTCACCGGGGAACCGAATCGCCGCACACTTCGACCCGCCCTGAGGTCCCTGTGACCCGCGACTTCGCTTACGGCCCAAGCTCCTTCAGCGCCGGCATCATGAGGTCGAGATACGCCGTCCCGAGATCGATGACGTTGTCCGACGCGACAATCGTGATGTCGTGGTCCAGTGCGTAGTACATCACCGTGCTGTAGCCCACGGCGCCGCCCGCGTGGCCAATCAGCGTGACGCCGCCGATGATGTACTTCTCCAACCCAAGCCCGTACCAGTACGGGTAGCCAAGATCGTCTGGCGCGTCGACGAACTCGAGCATCTCGTTCAGCGTCTCTTCCGAGATGAACAGCTCGCCGGCGAGTAGCGCGTCGAGGAATCGGGCCAGATCGCTCGTCGTGGAGATCATCGCGTGTCCACCGGCCGCGCCGGCCATCGATGGGTCAGCGGTGGTCAGATCGACGAGCTCCCCGCCCATCGCGGCGT
>JBARQW010000308.1:0-2262 GCA_049643905.1 Bipolaricaulia bacterium | reverse complement strand
ACGATCTTCTCGTCATCGGTCGGGCCGATCTCGCCGAGCACTTGCGCCAGAGCGAGCAGGGTCGCGTTCGAGATCGGTGCTAGCAGCTCTCCGAGATCGAGTAGCTCGTTCTGAATCCGGATCGCCTTCGCGAGCGGGGTGACGTCGCGGAACCGGCCCTTCCCGACACCGGCGGTGAGGTCGACCTCGATGCCGGTCCCATTCGAAGCATCAATTCCGATTTCGCCCACCCCGAACAGGTCGCCATCGAGAAATGCTCGCAGGCTTCCGGCACCGGTCAGATCGACCGTCCAGCCTGCGTCGCCTCCGCGGACCTCACCCTGTGCGTCAAGCTGCTGTGCGGACGCTTCAGACGAGAGAAGCCCGCCGTAGTCGGCCGAGAGGCTGGCGACGATCGAGCGATTGAGATCGTCGGCGTGGGGGCCGTCGTACCAGTTGAAGCTGCCGCGAACGCCCAGATCGGAGATGCGGCTTTTGGGCGACTCATAGTCGCAGACGGTGAGGATCGTCTGCTGAGCCACCGCCGCTGGCGCCGCCATGATCAGGGCAAAGAGAAAGAGCCAGAGCGTGGTATCCTTCATCGTCCCTCGATTCACTCGTCAGGTCCCATCAACGTACAGCGGCCGCGGCACCGGGTCAAGCCGCTCCACTCGAAACGCCTTGGAGTACGAGGTCAGCCGGCCCCACGGAATGGCCCGAGTTCGCGAGGTATCACACGAATTCGCGGTGTCGTCGGCCGGCAACGGCTGCGGCCGCGCGAATCCGCTCCCACGCGGCGGCGACGTGTTCCTGTTCGGTTCGTGTCTGCCCGACGCAGAGGCGCAAGGTGTGCTTTCCGTCGAGGACGGTGTGAGTGAGATAGAGATCGCCGCTCGCATTCAGGCGATCGAGGATCTCGCGGTTGACGTCGTCTCCCCCCTTGTGCCGGAAGCAGACGAGATTGAGCGGCGCCGGCGCCGCGAGCTCGAAGCGATCGTCCGCCTCGACCCACGATCGGAAGGCCTGCGCCAGCTCGACGTGCCGGCGGATGTGATGGCGGAGCCCTTCGACGCCGTAGTGGCGGACGACGAACCACAGCTTGAGCGCGCGGAATCTACGTCCGAGCGGGATCTGCCAGTCGCGGTAGTCGATGACGGCGCCGGATTCGGTCGCCCTGTTTCTCAAGTACTCGGGCAGGATGCTCAAGGTGCGGATCAGGGCGGCACGGTCGGCGACGTAGAAGCAGTCGCAGTCGAAGTTGGTGAACATCCACTTGTGCGGATTGAAGCAGTAACTGTCGGCCTTCTCGATGCCCTCGTGGATGAAGCGGAACTCCGGACAGACGGCGGCTGTTCCCGACATCGCCGCATCGACGTGGAGCCAGAGGCCTTCCTCCTTGCAGATCGCGCCGATCTCGGCGACAGGGTCGATCGCGTTCGACGACGTCGTCCCGACGGTCGCACAGACGAAGAAGGGAACCTTGCCTGCGCCAAGATCCCTCCGGATCTGCTCCTGGAGCAGGTCCGCTCGCATGGCGAAGGTCTCATCGACATCGATCAGTCGAAGGTTCTCCTTCCCGATTCCCGCTATCCCAACGGCTTTCTCGACCGACGAGTGAGCTTGAGACGAGGCGTAGGCGGCGAGCGGCCGATCGACGCCTCGCTCGTTGGCGGCGTAGTCGGTCGCCCGTTCGCGCGCGGCGAGGAGCGCACACAGGGTCGCGCTCGAAGCGCTGTCCTGGATGACGCCGCCGCCCTCGGCGTCCGATCGAAACGCCTCCGGGAGGCCGAGGATCGTCACCAGCCAATCGAGCACGTGGGTCTCGAGTTCTGTGCACGCCGGGCTCGTCGCCCAGAGCATCCCTTGCACGCCGAGGCCGGCGGAGAGGAGCTCGCCGAGGATGGCCGGATACGACACGTTGGCCGGAAAGAAGGCGAAGAAGTCGGGCGACTGCCAATGGGTGATGCCAGGGAGGAGGATCTCGCCGACGTCACGCAGCATCGCCTCGAACGGCTCACCGTGTTCGGGCGGCCCTTTCGGGAGTCGGTCGCGGATCTCGCCAGGCTTGACCTGTGATAAGACCGAGAGGTCGTTCATGCGATGCTCCTGGTAGTCGATGATCCAGTCGATCAGATCGTGCGCGTGACGCCGAAACGCATCTCCGGTCATGTGGTGGCTCTCCGTCATTGCTCCTCCTTCGCTCGCAGCGCGCCCCCCATGCTACCTCCAATCGCCCGACCTGTGCCGTGCTCGGTTTCCGTCGAACGAACGGCACGTCCTGTG
>JBARQW010000307.1:0-2754 GCA_049643905.1 Bipolaricaulia bacterium | reverse complement strand
CCGATGAAGCAATCGAAGAAGCCGAGAGAGACGCGTTTGCTCAGGCGTGGGCGTACGTGCAGGCACACAACGATGCCGTCGTCTATTTCTACTCGCACTACGAACGAACGATCTGGAAGCAGCTTGCAGGCCGCTTCCCAGATGTCGCAACGGAGGATGACGTCACGGCGCTGTTCGCCGAAGAGCGCTTCGTCGACCTGTACACCGACATCGTCAAGTCACGCATGATCTGGCCGACGTACTCGCTGTCCCTAAAGGTGCTTGCGACGTTCCTCGGATTCGCTTGGCGGGACACCGATCCCTCAGGGGCAGGGTCGATCCAGTGGTTCCACGAGTGGGTCGAGACCGGGGACGATTCGATCCGGCAGAGGATCCTCGAATACAACGAAGATGATTGCCGCGCCACGCGCGTGCTCGTCGATGCGTTGAGGATTCTCGCCGGACCTCGCTGAGGCCCACTTGGGTAGAGGGATGCAAGACCAAGGATGCAAGCCACAGCCCGAGTAGGAGACAAGTTATCTGTCCCTCGAATTCGTGTCCCTCGAACTCTGCAGAACTTGACCCTCATGGCCTCAGCGTGCGGATTCAGGAATGACGCTCTGACTCCTTCGCCACGAACCGTGACCAGCTAGGGCTGGACGGGGACAAGAACGCCATGCTCCACCGCAATGCCCGGCAGAGCACCTTGAGCGAGCAGAGTGCCGTCGCATGAGAGAACGAACTCCACGTCAAATCGTCCGTCCCGCACTGAAGCCGCCTTCCACACGGCCGTATATTCACGCGGACATCCGGGAAGCAAGGTTCCCTCTGAGAGAGCGATCTGCTCCACGATCTCCCCCGTGGCGGAGTCCCGGATGGTCGCCAGCCCGGTCGGAGAAAGATGAGTGTTTCCCGTATTCGATAGGAGAATCGGAAGCGAGAGGTCCCCGGAGTCCTCCTGGCAGGCCTTCAGAACCGTGAGATCCGCCGCACGTCGCTGTCCACCGTCGAATTCAATCAGCACAAACGCGACGAAGCGAATCACGCTGTCAAACAGCGCGTCGTCTTCTCTTTCGTCCCTCACATCAAGCCAGAGCGCGCCAACTCGTCCGGCCATTCCTCCGGGCTCGAGTGCTTCGGGTGCCTGAACCCGGAGCCTGAGCGTGTGCTCCGATCCGGGAGCCATCGTGAAACTCGATGGCTCAATCATCACGTGATTCCCGATGCTTGCGTAGGGATAGAGCTGTCCTGCTCCATCCGTGCCGTCCTCGGAAAGCCAGACAAGGGAGCCATCCTGCAGAGACCGCACTCCGACCAGGGAGACATCGACACTCTTCGTCTCCTCGGCGCTATTGGTGAGTGTGATCTCGATCACCTCCGCAGTTCCTTGCGATACAACCACATCCACTCGATGTGGTCGAATGCCGATCCCCAGAACCGCGTGCTGGATGCAGAGAAGAGGTAGCAACAACAACAGCGGAACGAGCGGACGCACTCCCTTGTGTCTCTTCATGACGACTCCTTTCCTCACGCGGCTGTTTTGGGGCGGCCGGGGAAACCCATTGCAGGTTTCCCCGGCGAGCCCTCTGCTGACGGGTTCCACAACACTCAGCAGTTGTTTTCGCGACTACCTCCAATGGGTGTCGCTACAGCGTTCCGACGAGGATTGTCCAGACAATCGTCGCCTTTCCGTTGGTGGATCCGGCCGGTATGTCTCTTGGATTGACGGATCCTCCTGCCGAGAGGTCGAGAGCGATGGGGATCTGGATCTCGTAGTCTCCGGCGGCTACGCCCGTTCCTTCCGACTGCCAGACGGTCCCGAATTGCCATCCATTGCCCGTATCAGCAGGACCTCCGGGAGTTCCGCCGATCAGCAAGTGTCCGTTCTCGAGCAGGTTGTACCACTTGATTTTCAACTTGCTCTTGTTTGCGATTTCGGCGCCGATGCTGATACTGGCCACCGCTTGATCCACGCGAACCAGGAGCGTGACCATCGAGGATGCAAGTGGCGAGTCAGGGCTGACGACCAAATCCAAGTCCGCGATGTCCGTGCTTTGAATGTCCGCGCCGCCGCCAGTGGTCGGTGGCTCAACCGTGACACCGATGTTCGTTTCGCCCCCGGCTAGAGCCGCCAGAGACAGACTGATCGAGGCCAGCAGAACCAACACGATTCGACTGCTCGTCCATCGATTCATGGCATCTCCTTTACTAGACCCTCCGACCCGCGCCCTTCGAGTTCGGGCCAGGGAGGGGAATTGCATCGTTTCGGTGATTCGGGGCCGAGGCCCCCCTCAACATCCCTTCTCGCGCGTACCTCCTTCCTCCATGAGCCATGACTCGGAGCCACGGCATGTCCATCCCGTGAGGCATTCGATTTGAAGAAGGAGCCTCGAATGGCCATCGACGGGTGAACGAAACGCCGAGGGGAAACGACAGTGCCGTGAACTGAGAGAGTTGAGGTCGCATGAGCGACAGGCCTCGCCCCGGGAATACCCGGGACAGCCGACGCTGTCCTCGTGCTTTCGATGTGCCAGATCGGTGGTGCCGCATCACGGCGGATTCGCTTGATGTGCGGCGGTTTCTTGTGTCTCTCATCTGTCCTCCGGCAGCCCAGCCACCCACGGTGTAACCGCTAGGGTCTGTAGCTTTGTGTCCCACGCTTTCACGTGGTTTACCTTTGTCGAGACCGAGCCAACACCTACCTTCCGTTTTGCAGATTCGGATCCCGCCCTGGGCGGTCGTACATGCCCGATCTTGGATCGCCCTCTGTGCGCA
>JBARQW010000306.1:0-2107 GCA_049643905.1 Bipolaricaulia bacterium | reverse complement strand
ATCACGGACAGGATCAACGCCTTGGCCCAGAGGACGGGGACGAAGAGAAACGCGAGCAACGTTCCGACGAACACCAGGGCCGCGAAAGCGAAAGCAACGGGGGATTGACGCAGGACCATCGCGACGGCCTTTCGTGCGATCGCCCGCCTTCCGAGCCGGTAACCGATCGTGACGCGCTTTCGTTTTCGACCCCTCCTCCACCGCATCCGGGCCGCGACTTGCTCTAGCTCCTCGACCTGACTCCCCCGAGCCAGGGCCAAGCTGTCGCTGACCAACAGGCTGAACCGCACCAGGCCGTCGAGGTCCACGCGTGGAACGGATCGCCACACCGCGAACCACGAAAGGGCCGCCAATGCGGACAGAATCGCAAGCGACCACGCCCCGAGCTGAGGGAACATCCACCCCGGAGCGACGGCAAGGGCCGCCTCGCTCGCGAAGACGGGGGAGATCCTCGGGCCGATCCCCCACGCGACGAACAGGGCGAGCAGGGCGGCACCGGCGAGCACGTAGCCGGCCCACCGGACGACGTGTGCGATTCGCCTCAGACGCTCGTTGTGAAACGTTCCCCACCGCCAGTGGATCAGGCAGATCGAGCCGATCGCCAGGTGCAGCCAGACGAGCACCAGAAGGGTGGGAGAGGTCCCGTCCCAGATTCTCACCAGAAACGGCCCGAGCAGGACCATCGGCACCGCGAACGCCAGCCCGGCCGACGCGTAGGTGCGCACGAGCCGCAGGGCGATCACGACGCGGCGATCGATCGGCCCGGCCAGGAGGATCGAGATGTCTCCGCGAGCGAGATAGATGGGAGGATGGCGGGTTCGCGTCAGTTGTCGCCAAACTAGGACCAGCAGCAGGGCCAGCCCCGTCCGTGTGGCGGCCGTGGCGATCGGGTAGCTCGAGGTCCGAACGATCTGAGAGAGCGCGGACGGAAGAGTAGAGTAGGCCCAGGCCGCCCCGCCGGCAAAGGCGATGGAGTAGAGCACGACGATCGAGCGATCCTCGATGAGCCCGCGGAGCCACCGGCGGAGCGAGCGGCGGTATTGGAGAAGCCGCAGACGAAGCACCACGCGCATTCTAGGCGTGCCCTTCCGAGGCATCGCGAGCCCATCCTCGCGTGAGCGCGAGGAAGATTTCTTCGAGATTTTGGGTCCGGTCATCCGCTGCCGGGAGCGTTGCACGCAGCTCGGCGAGGGTGCCTTCGGCGAGCTGCGATCCTCGGTGGAGGATCAGATACCTGTCGCACAGCGTCTCGGCCGCATCGAGCATGTGCGTGGAGAGGAGCACCGCCGCGCCCCGACCTCGGCTCTGGCGGAAGATCTCCTTGAGCCGCCACACGGATTCCGGATCCAGGCCGATGAACGGCTCGTCGGCGAGGAGGACGTCCGGCTCGTGCACCAGAGAGCACAGGATCGACACCTTCTGTCGCATCCCCTTGGAGAACGTCGTCGGGAACTCGTCCTTGTGAGGGAGCATGTCGAAGACTTCGAGAAGGCTTTCGATACGAACCGTCGCATCGCCCTCGGTGAGGCCATGGGCCATCGCGACGAACCGGAGATGCTCCTCGACCGTGAGGTCGTTGTAGAGGAGGGGGACCTCGGGAACGTAGCCCAACCGGGCCCGTGCGTCCGTCGATTCAGGTGGGTACCCATCGATCGAGACCTCCCCCGCGGTGCGCCCGATCAGACCGAGGAGGCAGAGCAACGTGGTGGTCTTCCCCGCGCCGTTGGGACCGACCAACCCGAGGATCTCCCCTCGGCGCAACACGAAGGACAAGTCCTCAAGCGCCACGACCTCGTTTTCGTAGACCTTTCTCAGATGGAGTGCATCGACCGCATTCCTGTCGTCGCCTCTCTGTGGCACAATCTCGCCTGCCTCTCAGGCTCCTGCGCAACGATTCCGATGGCCCATCCGATTTCGCGGAAGGACATTCGTTGTACTGTCTCCGATGGTAGCACAGAGGCATCCGACACACGGCCACTGGCCGAGGCAGCACCCGCCCCGGGCGTTCCTTGAAACGACAAGAGCCTTGCTCGCGCAGAGCCGCAGAGGCGCAGAGAAGGGCAAGAACGGTGCGAGCGGCAGGAGCGAGTGGGTAGTAACCCTGGGC
>JBARQW010000305.1:0-2197 GCA_049643905.1 Bipolaricaulia bacterium | reverse complement strand
ACACGTATGAGCATTACCTAAGACACATCGGTCAGATCCGAGCAATCGCAACGTCACTGAAGGGAGCCTGAAGAGATCATCTTCAGCCCGGGAGAACCGTCCTCAGTGCCCTTCGCCGGAACCCGATTCTCCAAGCTGACTGGGCTCGCCTCATCCGCCAATCGTCCAGATCTGCGCCATCGCCCGCGCATTGAGGACGAACTGAATAGCCGTCGCCGCAGAGGAAGCGAAAGAGGATCGAAAGGCGCCAGAGGCAACACCGATCTACCCAGAGAGACCCACCACTGCCGCCCGCCCGGTTTCTCCTTGCCGCCTCTTCCCTAGGGAGAGGGCAATGCCAAGACCTCTACGTCGTCGATATACAGGAGTGAGTCATCCAGCGGCTCGAACGCGATCGTGCCTGAGAGAATCGGGTCGGCGTCTTCGTGTTCGATCTCGAGGATCCCATCCACGTACACCTGGATGCTGAAGCCTTCGGCACGGATCTCCACTTCGTGCCAAACGCCCAGGTCGTAGACACCCGTCCCACTCGCAAGATGCGCCAGATCTTCGAAGTGTTGAGCCTCGGTCAGATGCATCCTCAGATCCTCTTCACCCCAGCTGATCAGATATCGAGGGCCGTCGAACGTGAAGCGGAAACAGAGATGCGCCCGCCCATGCATCAGCTTCGCCCGGAAACGGAGGACGTAGTCCGCCCAGTTCTCACCCGTCTCGAACACGGCGAACGAGTGCTCTCTCCCGGCGAGCGCGAGGCTGTCGTCCTCTTCCACGACGGCCCAGTTCGACGGAGTTTTCCAGCCATCGGCAACGTCGTCTTCGAAATCGTCGAACAACAGAGTGCCTGATCCTTCGCGGGCAAACACACAACTCATGGGAGCGGTCCTGCCCCCGTCGTACTCCGCGTATCCCAGAGCCAGGTACGCTCGATCATCTTGCTCGGAGGTATCCAACGTAGCGCTCAGGTCCCATGAGGACCCCGGCGGGACCTCGGCGAACTCCTCTTCGATGATGCTCACTTGCTCGCCCGTCTCGCCGAGGATCAGCAGGATGAGAGTTCCTGTGACATCCACAGGGCCGTCGTTCCTGCACGCCAGGTGCACGCTCACGCGGTCTCCAGGCTCGAAGACGGGCGAGTCGCAGTCGATTTCGGTGAGTTCGAGGGACGGCATGCCCACGCCGATCACAGAGCGGGACTCCCCGAGGACGGTTCCAGTGTCCGGATCCCGCAACGTCGCAACGATTCGGTAGTCCCCCGGCGACAATCCCTCCGTGAGCGAACCGATCGAATAGGAGGCGGCGCCCGAGAGCTCCTCCAGAGTCCTCAGGTCGATTCCGTCCACTGCTGTCCCATCTGAACTCTCCGTCACGACGCTGACCACCACATCGCGTGTCTCCCCTGCGTTGGCCAGAGAGACGTCGACACGACCGGATGCGCCTGTCTGCCATCCATCCACATCGATCCCGAGACGCGAGATCGCCACCGCGGATCCCTCGTACTCGACGTCGAACCTGTACCGGCTGAAGAAGCGAACGTCCGTCGTCAACGCGTTGTACTGGAACGGGTAGACGGTGATCAGGAGGGTGCTCGTCCCGTCTGCGTGTCGCAGGACGTCCCACGCGAACTCACTCTGAGGGAACCAGCCCTGCGAGGTCGCTGCAGCCGGCTCGACATCACATCCACCGGGCCTCGGGCTCAGGGGTGTCGCTGGAAGCACGACGTCCGACATTCCGTCTCCCTCCGTCCGCTCAACGAGTCGGACAGTTCGGACGGAGTACCCCGCGGGGCACTCCACGCGGTGGACGTAGACGGGTACCCATGGATCGCGCCCTGCCTGCCACAAGATGCCGCCGGGGATCGTTGCTCGATCCAGGCCGTTGCCGAAGTGATCCTTCTCAACCGAGTAGTCGGGAACGACGACGACGATCCCCGTCGAGGGCTCCGCGTCTGATTCGGTGGTCAGAAGGCTGCACGGCACGACAGACAAGATGTCGAACTTCGGGTCCCCATACAGGTTGCACTTCAGCGACCATTCGAGCCAGTCGGCGAACGGTTCGTTGCGCTTCTTGCCGTCGGCCCGCAACGGCTGACCGCCGCTGAGAACCATCCTTTTGACGTCGACGAACGCGTCTCCAATCGATGTCCCGAGCTTCCACTTCCTGTGCAGCTCCAACGAGGCGGCCTCGCTCGGTCCGTACG
>JBARQW010000304.1:0-2734 GCA_049643905.1 Bipolaricaulia bacterium | reverse complement strand
CCCATCATGTGCGAGCAGTGCTTCAGCTTCCCCGTCAAAGGATCGGACACGCCAAGGAAGCCGAACAACGTGCCGACCATCTCTCCCAGGTCGTCGAACGCGCCGAGAACCAGCCCGCCGTTCTTCTCAAACGTGATCAGAAGATGAAGGGCGACAATGTCGGCGTCGTCCATCCCCCATGCCTGTCGCTGTAGCTCCTCACAAGCATGAAACTGCTCGATCGTCCTCAGTCGTTCGATGCGTAGCCCGTCGACGTTCATGGATCGAGAGTGTAGGCGAGCGACCCGCAGCTGCAAAACCTCGAGAGCTCCGGTCCGGGTGTGGACTGGAGGACGCTCCACGACTGTGGCCGGACCTCCCGCTTGTCCGCGCGGCGGTCCTTTTCGATGATCGGCCGGAGGTGTCAAGCGGCGTGAACGAACCTCCGAAGAGCGAGAGACGGCAAGCGCTTCACCGATCGCATCGACCGGGCATCCTTCGAACTCGCCTTTCTTGGTGCGCCATGGTGCTTGTGGCCGGTTATCGCCGCGGTGCTGGCCGGTCGTCGTCTCCGTCAAGATGGTAAGGGAGCGCCCTCCGAGCAGCCTCGCCTACACCGATTCCCGGATGAACCGGGCCGCATCGGCCTTGAAGGCGGCCAGACACTCCACGTCGAGGTAGAACATGTGGCCGGCCTCGTAGTTCGTCATCTCGACGTTCCCTCGGAGTTCAGGATCGACGTTCATGTGGCTGAGCATGTACTCGGTCGCGAAGTGCGGCGTCGCAAGATCGTAGTAGCCTTGCCCGACGAAGACCTTCATGAAGGGATTCTTCGCGATGGCCCCGCGGAGGACCTCGCCGGTGGCGGGCATAGCGCCCTTCTCCCATTCCCACTTCTCGATCGCCTCGCGGCTCATGGTTTCGTAGGTGAGATCCGTCTCAATCCCCAGCTCCGATCGCACGTAGTGGTTGAACGCGGACGTGTAGGGGGGCGTGATCGCCAACATCGAGGGATCGAATTCCGGCCGCTCGGTCACCGCCGACGCTTCGACGCCCTTGAAGCGGGAATCGAGTCGGCCCACGCTCCTCTTGGTCTCGCGCAGGAGCTCCTTGCAGAAGCGGAAGATCTCGATGCGCAAGTTGGTGCCGAGCACGTAGTCGAGGTCCAGTCCGGTGTAGGCCGCCAGCCTCTCGGCCACCGCCCGGCGGTCGTCCTCTTCTAGGCGGTCTCCCTTCATCAGGGCGGCCGTCAGCTCCCCTTCCGACCAGGCCTTGACCTCCGTCATCAGGGCGCGCAGTTCCCGTTTCTGTAATTCCTCGCTGAGCTGACCGTGATACCAAGCGGTCGCTGCGTAGGTTGGGACGAAGAGCTGGAAGGGGAGGTCGTTCGCCTGCACGAACCGGATCGCGCCGAAATCGAGGACGGTCGAGATCAGGAAGATGCCGTTGAACGTGATCCCCCGGTCGACGAGATGCCCGGACAGACCGGCGGCCCGCGTGGTGCCGTAGCTCTCGCCGGCCAAGAAGAGGGGAGAGGTCCAGCGCTTGTAGCGCGTCAGGTAGAGGCGGATGAACTCGCCGACCGATTCGATGTCGCCCTTGAACCCCCAGAACTTCTTGTCGAGATCTTCCTTGGCGGCCCGGCTGAACCCGGTGCCGACCGGGTCGATGAACACCAAGTCGGTCTCGCCGAGCCACGTGTGGAGGTTGTCTTCGTAGCGGTACGGAGCCGGAGGCATCCAGCCTTCCTTCTCCATCCAGACCCGCTTGGGGCCGAGCGCGCCCATGTGGAGCCAGACCGAAGCCGAGCCGGGACCACCGTTGAACGCGAAGGTGAGGGGGCGCTCGGAGCGATCGTCGACCCCCGCAAGCTCATAAGCGGTGAAGTAGATCTCGGCCTCCGTCTCGTCGAACTCGTCCTTCAGCGGGATCACGCCGGCTCTCGCGACATACTTGAGGCTTCGGCCCTCCAGAGCGAGTTCATGCTGCGTTTCGACTGGCTCGATTCCGAGAAGCTTCCGCTTCTTGTCCTTGGTCTCTTCGCCGGTCTTCTTCTCCTCGGGCTTCGCCTTCTCCTCGGCCATGCGTTTCGCTCCTTCGGCTGATGTGATTCCGCTCAAAGGACGATTGTACATCCACCGCCGAGGCGGTTCGCCTCCTCGCTCGAAGGGTTCGACCCGAGCACCGCGAGTTCAGAAGCAACCCCCAACCGCGGAGGCCACACCTTCGGTCCGCGATTTGCCTGAGCTCGGTCGCGGGGAATACCGTAGCGTTGCTTCGACGAACAGGAGGTGGGAAGAATGAAACGAGAGCATCGGAAGCATCGGATCGTCGCATGCCTCATCTTCGCGTGCTTGGCTGCGGGAGTGGCCGGTTGTGAGTGGCTGTTTCCCGAGCCGCCCCCGACCGAAGATCAGACGGTCGTCGGTGTGACGACGGTCGCCGGAATCCCCGTCGTCGAATTGGCCGACGGACGCACCTTTCCCCTCGACCGGCTCGACGACTGGGACGAGTACGTGGATCGATTCGCCCCACAGGAGCCTACCGCCGGTCCGCTGGCGATCGAGCCGAAGGACCGCCCCGAGACCGTCGACCTGCGGGCCTATCAAACCTCGATCAAGCTGCAGTGGGGCGGAACCTGCGTCCAGTTCGCGACGACCGCGGCGATCGAGGCCCGATACGGGCGCGTCTACGCCAGCGATCTCGACCTATCGGAGCGCTTCGGGCAGCTCCTTCAGAAGATGAGCCACCTGAC
>JBARQW010000303.1:0-1580 GCA_049643905.1 Bipolaricaulia bacterium | reverse complement strand
GCGACGACGAGGATCTTGTCGCACTCTGCCGCAGTATGGCGAACCAGGGGCGAGGCGAAGAGAACGGGTGGCTTCAGCACGTTCGGCTCGGCTACAACTATCGGTTGGACGAGATGTCGGCGGCGCTGGGGTGTTCGCAGCTCGCGCGGATCGATCAGATTGTCGAAGAACGCGCGCGGATTGCGGCTTGGTATGCGGAAGCGCTCAAGGAGGTCGAAGGCGTGATCGTGCCGGCGGTGGCTTTTGAGGGTCGAATGAGCTGGTTCGTCTACGTCGTCAGGCTCTCGAGCGCCTTCGGGCGCGAGGATCGAGACGGAATCCTGGCAGCGCTGTCGGAGCGCGGGATCGGCTGCAGCGACTACTTCCAGCCGATCCATTTGCAGCCGTTCTTGCGGGAGTCCCTCGGCACAGGGGCCAATCAGTTCCCGGTGACCGAGGCGGTCGCTGAGCGGACGGTCGCTCTGCCGTTCTACGTCGGCTTGAGCCGGTCTAACGTCGACCTTGTGGTCGACACTCTGGTGGAGTCGATCGACACGAGAGGCCGGGATCGATGACGAGACTCTCCAAGATCGGGCTTCTCCTCCTCGACGCGACGATCGTCGCGGGTGCGATCAGTCTTTCGTTCTGGCTGCGGTTCGATGGTGCGGTGCCTGCGAGATTCCTCGGCGCCCTCGCCTGGGGTTTGCCTCTCGTTGTTCTCGCCAAACTCCCGGCGTTCGCCGTCTTCCGGCTGTATCGGCGAAGCTGGCGCCACGCGGGCATTCGTGAATTCGCGACCGTGGGGATCGCGTGCGTGATCGGTTCGGCCGTCGTCTCCGCCGCCGTCTTCGCTTTGCGTGGGACGGCCGCGTTTGCCTCGTTTCCTCGGTCCGTGTTGGGCGTTGACTTCGCCTTCTCCCTGATCGGAGTCGGCGCAGTTCGGGTCCTCGCGCGCCTCTTCGGACAGCGACGCGCCGGCTCGGCACCACAGACAGCGAGCTCGCGCAACACGCTCGTGATCGGCGCGGGTGACGCGGGCGCGCAGCTCGTCCGCGCGATGCGCGAGGAGCAGGGTTTTCCTTATCGGATCGTCGGATTCGTCGATGACGATCCGAGCCGTCACGGGATGCTCGTCCGCGGGGTCAAGGTTCTTGGGCCGAGACGGAAGATTCCCCAGCTTGTGGCTCAGTGGGAGATTCAATCCGTGATGATCGCGATCCCGTCAGCGGCTCCCGGCATCATGCGTGAAACGGTCGACATCGTGCGCCGGAGCGGCGTGCGTGAGATCAAGATCATCCCGTACTTGTCCGAGTTGTACAGTGGTAAGATCACCTCGTCCGCCTTGCGCGAGCTTCGACCTGAGGACCTTCTCCGGCGCGATCCGGTCAGCGTCGAAGAGGGTTCGATACGAAACTTCCTCGAAGGGAAGGTCGTTCTCGTGACGGGTGCGGCCGGCTCGATCGGCTCGGAACTCTGTCGCCAAGTCCTCGCCTTTGGATCGCCTGGCGTCGTCGCCTTCGATTTCAACGAGACGGGGCTGTTCGATCTCGAAGCCGATCTCACTCGCAGATTCCCGGATCGACGGATCGACGTCGTCATCG
>JBARQW010000302.1:0-10694 GCA_049643905.1 Bipolaricaulia bacterium | reverse complement strand
CGAGGATCCGCCTTCGGAGAGCGAGCGTAGTAGGCCGGATCGTAGCGGTCGGCGACCCACTCGACGACGTTCCCGGACATGTCGTTCAGGCCGAAGCCGTTCGGAGGATGGCTGCCGACAGTCTTCGGTCCCGTCGTCCCCGTGCGGGCGTAGTTGGCGAGCGCCGGTTCGATCTCGTCTCCCCACGGATAGGCCTTGCCTTCAAGCCCGCCTCGCGCGGCGTATTCCCACTCGGCCTCGGTGGGAAGGCGTCCTCCAATCCACTCCGCAAAGGCGCCGGCGTCCATTCAGCTCACGCCGACGACGGGATGGTCCGGGAAGTCCGGTGCGCTATGGAACCGATCCTGTCCCCAGAACTCGGGGAGACGATGCTCGGTTGCCTCACAGAATGAGGCGTACTGGGCGTTGGTGACGTGGCGCTTCGTCATTCGGAACGCGGAGATTTCGACTTCATGGATCGGCTGGTGGTCCGCCTCCGTATCTCCGCCCATCCTGAACTTGCCCTCCGGGATCGAGACGAACTCGGACTCGATCCTTGCGCGGCGCTCGGTGGTCATGCCCACACCTCCTCGGTCGATCTTGGTTCATGGTATCAAGAGACCTCTCGAGCGATCCACGAGACGGACGCGAGATGATGGATCAGGACAATGGAGCGAGATCGGTGCAACCTTGAGAGGACGCTGAGATGACGAGCAAGAGATCGGGACACCAAAGCTGGGCGAACGCATTCTCGAAGCTCAACGGCCCATGGCTCGGCCAGAGGCCACCCGGAGTGACACCGGTCGAGTTCGCCCCCGAGATCTTCGACACCGACAAGATGTCGTTCGGGACCGTATTCAGTCCGAATGGCGATGAGTTCTTCTTCGGATACCAGAGGGCGGGCTCCGATGACGTGCACGACATCCTTTGTACCCGCCGCGTCGATGACACGTGAACCGAGCCCGAGGTGCTCGACTTCAACAGTGACGTCATGGACGGCGACCACTGCCTGTCGGCCGATGGGAATCGGCTCCACTGGCGATCGTGGCGACTGCTGCCCGACGAGACCGAGTCGAGGGAGTGGTCCTACCTTTGGTGGTCCGAGCGCGCGGGCCGAGGGTGGGGAACGGCGCAGTTGCTCAGGTGCGGGGGTGATCCCCAACGATCGGGGTATCCGGGGATCGGCCGAAGTGACACGTTGTACTTGACCTCTCGCGACGAGGGGGGAGACGTCAGCATCTGCAGATCCCCGTGGACAGGCCATGAGCATGGCCCGCTCGAGGAAATCGTCACGGGGATGAGCGCCGGGGGCGACATGTGCGTCGCTCCGGATGAGAGCTACCTCGTCATCGCGTGTACCGAACGCCCTGAGAACCTGGGCAAGGGCGACCTGTTTGTCAGCTTCCGAAGACCGGATGGGGCGTGGACGCCGCTTCAACACACGGGCGACGTGGTCAACACGCCGGGCGAGAACGCGCACACGCATTGCCCGATGATCACGCCCGATGGGCAGTACCTCCTGTACCGCGTCTACGACCATGGCACCAAGCGAGCCCGCGTCTTCTGGGTCAACGCTGAGATTCTGGAGGCCTTCCGTCCCGCGGACGCCTGAACGCTCTCTCGGAACCCATCCCCCCTGCGACCGCTGGACGAGCATCGTCAATGGACGGCCTGCTCGGCCAGCCAGCCTTCGGACTTGACTGTGCGACGATTGGCGATGACTGCTGAGCAAGGCCGGGTTTTCAACCGTCGATCTCTCCTAGGAGCCGGCCAAGCGTTGAGGGGCGGTGCGCACCGCGTGTTGCATCGCATCACCTAACCCTGACATGCCCGACCTGAATCCCTCATCATATCAGGTCGCTGGCCCACTTGATTTCCAAGGCTTGCCTGTGTAGCTTGGCATCGTGCGATTGTTCCTGAGACTTGATGCGCGGGGAGAATGGGGTGGACTGGGTGTCACGATCCGAAGCACTCTACGACAGTGCCCTCGGCCGTCTTCAGCTTTTCCTTTCCAATCACAGCGGGAGTCAATGCTCAATGAGGGAGAGCCCGCCCCCAAAGCTCGGGCTTGGCTTCCGCTCAGGAGCCTCCGTTCTGAATGGGCGGAGCGGAGGGATTGCTGCGCGCTCGCTCCAGTTGAGCGTGCACCAAAGCGCTCGACCTTCCTCGATCCACCTGACCATCGGAAGACCTGGGAGCGTCCGTAGTGGAGCACCTCAAGAGACGGAACGGAAACTCCGCGATGCACAGAGGAGCGAATGAGTCTGGAGGTGGGTCAAGATGAAGAAGGGCGCAGTAATGCTTGCGGTGTTGTCCCTGATTGTCTCGCTGAGCATTCTGGTCCAAGCCGATTCCATTCAGGCCTGGGGAGACAACGCAGTCTCCCAACTCGATGCCCCGGCCGGTGACGACTTTGCCGCCATCGCTTGTGGCGAAAACCACAGTCTGGCTCTAAGAACCGATGGGTCCCTTGCCGCATGGGGCGATGATTCGTACGACCAGCTGAATGCGCCCCCCGGGACCGACTACGTCGCTATCGCCGCCGGAGGTCGCCACAACCTGGCACTGAGGGACGATGGATCACTTACTGCCTGGGGGCTCAACGACCACGGGCAAGCCGACGTCCCTGCGGGAAATGACTTCGTCGCCGTTGCCGGCGGTGACTCCCACAGCGTCGCACTGAAGTCCGACGGATCTATCATCGCATGGGGGCTGAACGACCACGGGCAAGCCGATCCCCCGGCCGGCGACGATTTCGTCGCCATCGCCGGTGGAGGAGCGCACAGTCTGGCTCTCAAGAGTGACGGATCGCTCATTGCCTGGGGCGACAATCAGTACAACCAATCGCTTGTCCCGGTCGGGAACGATTTCGTCGCCACTGCCTGCGGTCGGAACCACAGTTTGGCACTAGTAGGGGCCGACGGATCGCTTGTGGCGTGGGGCTCCAACCAGGAAGGCCAGCTGGACGTCCCCCTCGGGAACGACTTCGTGGCCGTCGCCTGCGGGAAGCATCACAGCTTGGCATTGAAAACCGACGGGTCGCTTGCGGGATGGGGGCTGAATGACCATGGTCAGACCGACGTCCCGCGGGACGACTCGTTTACCTCCATTGCTGGCGGCTGGGGCCACAGCGTGGCCCTTGTTCGGGAAGATCTAGCCGCCTCGGAAGCGATCAAGATCGAAGTGGAGAGCCCTCCGGGCTCGGGGAGCTTCGTCGTGATGGAATACACCGTCGTTCCAACGACCAGCCCCAGAGTCCGCATCACGTTTCCGGATGCCATCGATTTGTCCGACGGCGAGGTTCGAGTCCTGCTGTCGGATACCGACCCGAGCACGGCCGACACGGACCTCACAGAGATGTTTCTTCGCAACCAGATCTCCCCTTTCAGTGCCACGGCGACAATCCCCGCTTTCATTGACAGGAACACCATCACTGTCACATCAGTGGAAAGCGTTCTCGGAACGGGGAGCATGCTCAGCTTCAATGAGGAGACCCTTGTAGTGTCAGCGGGGATCCGCTACGACCTTGTTTCGAATCCCGATGTGGATGTCGAATACGAAGGCCACGTGATCATGTTGGATTTCGCCAACGATGCCCCCTTCGACGAACCTCAGGCGGTTCCTGTGACTGCCCTGCGACTGGCATCGGACACAGCCTCGGGTTCCGCCCTCTCCATCAATGGTTTCCTCAGATCGGAGAACCTGAGGCCTCTCGATGTCGCTGTCCCCTTGAAGCTGATCAGAGCGGAGATCACAACTGGAGAGGATCCGTTCGAACTTGCGTCGCGTCTTTCCAGCGCGGACAGTCCCATCCTCGACTACGTGTGGCCGAACCTCAAGACTCAGCTTCGTGATGTGGCGGGTGAAGCCCTCCCTGCTCGTCTGGCCGGTGCGTATCGAAGTTCCGCAGGGGCAGGCTGCACGGGAGCCGGGGAGGACTCTCGCGGCTGCTTCGATTACACCGGCCCGGATGCAACCAATCGTCTTCGTCCTTTCAGATTCCATTTCTTGATGGACACCTTCGCCGCCCACCGCTTGGTCGACCTGCTAGTGCCGGCCGATCCGCAGACAGCCAGCCTGGCGATCATTGACACCGGATTGGGCAACTACGCCGCCGATCCGTGCGCTGTGGATCCCAGTGCACGGACGGTCGCCGGCATCACGTGCGACAGGTTGTTCGGGTTGTCGACGCCCTGGGAACCCGGTCCCTTCAATTTCGATGCCCAAGGACATCAGATCGATGGGCTTGGGAATCGGCGTAGCATTGACCTGACGGACATCCGTGACAGTGCTTTCCCAAATGATCATGGAACAGGTGTCGTAGCGGCGGCCGCCGCTGACGGAACCGCGGTGCTGGGGACCGGGAGAGACGCGCTGGTCAGGTTCATGCAATTGGGATACACAAACGCTCAGGATGCGTACATGATCCTCGCCGTGTCGAGAGACCCTCGGGTGAGCGTTCTCAACACCTCGTGGGGCAGTGCCGGCAGTGCGTATCGAAACCAGTTCCTCCAGTTCAACCTCGCCGGCACGCTCACGGATGTCGTCGAGGCAATGCGCGTTAACGGGAAGATCTGGTGCGTCGCAGCGGACAACGCCGGAGTCGACGACGCCGGAACCAGCTGGCCGGATAGTTTCGCGCCCGGGCCTGGCGCGCGTGGGCCCGACGACCCCCTCGTCGTGCGGGTCAACGCCACAGGAACAGCGGGAACAGTGGGCCCGAGTGACACGATGCGCGGTCCGGAGAGACTCGCGGAGTTCGCAAACTTCGGCGATCGAACCTCGGTGGCGGCGCCAGGAGAAGAGCGCGTCCTGCCGGACCCGAGTGGGAATCTGCGACCGTGCTCGGGGTGTTCCTACGCCTCGCCCACGGTCGCCGGATTGGCCACAGAGATGATCTACCTCGATAGGAACCTCCGCGCCGCGGCTGCGGACCGCATACAACCACTTCAGATCATCGAAATCATCGAAGCGACCGCTGACGATCTCGGCAGCACACAGACTGCTTCGCGCACCGCCAAACCAAACAACAAGCCGGGCGACGGGTTCGACGTGGTCTTCGGTCACGGCCGAATCAACTGCTGGAAAGCCGTTCTATCCACTGTCAACGGGGGGCTCGCCGACGAAAGCCATCCGATCTACGGCTGGTTGTTCCGCATCGGCTGGTTCCGTAGTTTGGATCGCGTCAGTGAGACTGAGACGAAATGGTACGGGTTCAAGGTCATCACCAGCGTGCTCGGCGCGACGGCTTGGATAAACGGCAAACAGCTTCTGGAAGCCGATCCGATCCTCCCCAACCCATTCCCGGGGAAAGGAGAGACGCAGACGGCCTCCAAGCAGATCAACGCCTACGCGGGAGTGCGCTCGGATCAAGCCATTCTGATCGGTGTGGACGACGACAACGATTCGGTGCTCCGGGACGACGGCGATGACGACATTCGGCTCGACGAGGACCCCACCAGCGGCATCGTTCCCGTGGGAAATGAGGGCGGGGAATACGTCATGACCTTCAGCATTGAGAGAACCGACCTCATCGACGAGAAGGGGAAGCCTCTGACGCTCAGCCTGCGGCGACCGGGTCAGACCGCGGCCGACGCTCCGTTCCTCAACCTCAGGCTGGACCTCGAGGAGATGCGAACGGGGAGTGTCCCGGGAGTGGTGTTCGACGATTTCGTGTTCGAGATCACGCCCGCGGACTTCGGTGATGCTCCGGCCAGCTACGGAACGCTTCTGAAGGACAACGGCGCGCGTCACATGAATACCAACCTGGAGTGGCTCGGCAAGCCCGGCAGGCCCAACCAGCAGTCAGTGAGTCCCGAGCAGGACGCGGATTCCGAGGTCGACCAAGATGGCACGCCGAACATACTCAATGGAAACCCTGACCTGGACCGGTACGACGACGGCGTCGTCTTCTTCCCGCTGACCTACGTGCCCGGAAAGAAGGGAAAGGTCGAGTTCACGGTGCGCGTCGCTGATGCGGATAGCGGTCGGTACGCGGACCTTCAGACCCGCTCGCTTTGCGTGAACGGCTGGATCGACTGGAACACCGATGGAAGGTGGGAGGAGGCAAATAAGGAGCACGTCGTCGATGGCGTACAGATAGACCCCAACGATCACTGGGCGATTCGTGCTGTGCGAAGCGGCCAAACTCCGAGTCGTTCTGCATTCGGAGACAACTACGCTACCTACACGGCCGAGTTCACAGTTCCGGATCACGGAAAGGGTCAGCTGTGGGCACGGTTCAGACTCGATTACGGGGAGGACGTTGGGCGAAACGACCCGCAACCGTTTTTCCGGTCCGATCCATCGCTGCGGGACCCAGTCACCGGTGAACCAAGCTACGTACGAGGTGCAGCCCGCTTCGGCGAGGTGGAGGACTATCTGATCGGATCAGACTTCGGCGATGCACCCGACCCTGGCACCGGGAAGTATCCCACACGGCAATCGCAACCGAGCGACGGAGCACGTCACCTGGACATCTACAAGGAGTGGCTCGGGGACAGCAAGACCCGTGAACCCGACGCGTGTTTGGAGGCAGGCGCGCTCTCGGCCGATGAGGATACCCATCATGGGGCCCCGCCCAACCTTCACCTCGACTGCGAGGGGCAAGATGAAGACCTCGCGGAGGAGTTCGTAGTCTTCTGGAACGGTTTCACGAGGAAACTGCAGGTGATGTTCACCGTCCACAGCACGATCTCCTCGCGAGGGTATGACCTCATGGGGAAGGACGACGACGGGGACGGCCTCATCGATGAGGATCCCTTTGCGGACGAGATCGACGAAGATGGAGACGGCAAAGACGGGGAAGATGGACCGAACGTGATGTCTGTGCTGAGCCTCAGTCCCGGCACGTGCTCCTACCAGGGTTTCCCGGTTTGGTCGACTCCTCCCTGGAGCGGCGGCAAGGGGCGCTATCAGGCGACGCGAGTCAACGACGACCGAGACCGCTGGCTCCTCGATGAAGACAACGTCGGCGGGGGCGACGCCGATGGAGACCGACTGGTTGATGAGGATCCGTCGATCGTCAAGCCCTTGTTCGTCAACATCTACGTCGATTGGAATCAGGATGGCGACTGGGATGAGCCTGCAGAGTGGGTGCTCAAGGACGCGCTGATCGCTCCCGAGACGTTCGGCCCTGACGGCAAGTACACCTTGGGCGAGCCGTTCGAGGATCGCAATCACGATGGTGTGTGGCAGTCCGGGGAGCCGTTCACCGATTCCGCCGGCAACGACTCACAGACCTACGCCTGCTACTTCGACGCACCGATCACGGACCTCTACACGTTGCTTCGCCTTGGACCGCTGGGAAACGCGCTCTGGGTGCGCATCCGCCTCTCCTACGCGGAAACGCACTGTCAGATAACCCCGAACGCAAGCCTATCTGAGGAATCACGCTTGGGCGTGATCCAGGGCCCACAGGAACGTTCGTTGTTCCCATCATTGTCCGAGGAACTCATCCAGTTGGGCATCTGTCACTCCACGGAGGACGACCGGAACCTGAACAAAGACCGCGGAGGAGCGCTCGCCGGAGAAGTGGAGGACCGTCCGATCCGATTCCCCTATTTCTCGAAGGCGGTGGGTGACAGCTTGATCTCGCTGGGCGGGGATCTCACCTACACCATCAGCCTATCGAACCCGAACGCCTACGACATCCTGGACATCATCCTCTTCGATCCGCTGCCTGCCGGAGTGTCCTTCATCTCTTTGATCCAGGCGCCGCCGGGCATAGCGTTCAGTCTGGCGAGCAATGCCTTGGAAGGGCGGTTTGATCTGGGAGCGTTCGAAGACATCCAGCTGAGTTATACGGTGAGTCTTACCCCCCAGGTTGCGGGGGGGACGACATTCGCCAATTGCGTGACGATCGAGGGGCCCGGATTCACCGCTGAGACATGCTCACCGGTGACGACCGTCTGCGAACCGCCTCAGGCCGTGGCCAGATGCCGCCCTAGTTACGCCACGCGCTACCCACGCGGGCGATGTGGATGCGAGGTGATCCTGAGGGAGAAGGCCCTCTTCGACGGGCAGGAGTCCAGCGATCCGGATGGACTGATTGTCTCGTATTCTTGGAACTTTGGCGACGGCACCACGAAGGAAGGTGCGACAGTTCAACACATCTACAAGAGGAAAGGGACGTTCACGGCCTGCCTCACCGTGACCGACGACGATGACGTTGCGGACACCGTGTGCTGTCAGGTCAAGGTAGTACGCCCTGAGGAGCACGAGCCGGACTTCCCACCTGGTGACACCTTGTAACCTCGTCTGAGCCGCCTGACCCTGTGAATCGGGGGCATCTCTGAGTTCCGGAGGCGTGAACGATCATTGCAGGGCGCCGTACGTCGGACCTGGCGTGTCTGCTCGTTCTTCGACCGCTTCCGAGTTCCTCTGTTGATCGCGTCTTAGTAAACCCCAGGCGTGAGGATCGGCAACGAGTCCTTCGCGCGAGTTGCTAGTAGATCATCATCTTGTGTGATGAGCGTAGCCTTTGCCGCGTGGCCCAACGCAGCGAACTACTTGTCCTCCGGACCCGGAAAGCGACCGAAGCTCCACGGATTGCGTGCGCCGGGCTAGCCCGCCTTCTCAAGCTGGTCCACGAGTGCAGGCCAGCGCGGATCCTGATGAAGTGATACAAACTCCGGTTGCGTTGTCGTCTGAGTTGCGTCGCACCAGCCGCGCTCAACGGCCTTCGACAGGAGCTCGAACGCTCGATTCGACTCACCGGCTCCGGCGGCGGCACGAGCGGCTGAATGAAACACGTCTGACGCCGCTTCTGGTATGAGGCGCAACATCTTGGCGAAGGCTTCGTCCGCCTTCGCGTAGTCGCCCGCCGCGATCGCGGCATTCCCCGCCTCAACGTACTCCCCGGCGACGATGGCAACAAGCTTCTCGTGCTTCTCCGGATCGAACTGAATCGGATAGACGGTGTACGCGCACTTGAGCTCGAAGCCCGCCGTTTCCGCCGTCTTGATGGACGGGACGTTGATCGCGTGGCAGTGCCAACCGACGCGCTCGGCGCCTCGGTCGAGTGCCAGCTCGAGGGTTCGGCACGTGGCCGTGCAAGCAAGGCCCTTCCGCCGGTGCGCCTCCTCGATCTCGCCTCCGATGTCGCTGAGACCATCGACGAAGGAGTCGGCCAGGATCCAGCCCACGATCGAACCCTCATGCACAGCCACTGCGCCGACGCCGCGCTGAAGGAAGTTCTCGGTGGAACCGAAGTTGGCCGTCATCCACTGCTCGATCTGCGGGTGCATGCCGACATCTGAGTCAAGGAGCGCGCGATCGAGATCGGCAATCCTGTATCCGTTGGGGACGGCCTCCTGCCAGGCCGGAGGGCGCTTCGTGCACTCGTAGTGAAGCCGTCGATCGGGGATGACGGTTCGTGGGGCGAGGATTCCCGGAAGTGCGTCCTCCCACTCCGGCGAGTCACAGGTGAGGAAGGAGAAGGCGACGTCGGAGCCGAGGCCGTGCTCCTCGAAGAGCCATGTCCTCAGCTCCTCCCGGAACGCCCGATCGCTCCGGTCGCCTGCGAGATAGGTCCATGCGAAGCCACCCTCGGGCGCGCCGATGAATAGCGCCGTCGGTGCTTGGTCGTCATTCACGACCACGACTCCGGGCCGAACGCCGGCCAGGACGGAGAGCGCCATTCCTTGATCACGGAGCCCGGCTGCCAGGTCACCGACGGCGTGAACCTCCTTTGGCTTCAACACATGCAATGTGCTCACTCTTCCCTTTCGGCGGCCAGTCGGCCTATGCCTTGTGGTCATTCCAGACGCCGGCGATCCAAGTCGAGTCTGATTCTTTCCGGAAGAAGATCCGCTGTCCTTCGATGCGCGCCTCTTGGAACGGGAGTTCGGGGAACTCGGGAAGCGGCGTTCCACGCTCATCGAGCTTCCTTCGATCTCGAACCACAGCCTCCACACCTTCGTAGAACCTGTGCGCTGCGGATGGTATAGCAAGAGGGTGCTGTCGACACAGTGAACCGAGGTCCGCGCCGATGTCTCCCTTTCGTGAGTCCTGACCCTGGCGCGGATTCGGCAGAAGCCGACGTCTTCCTCGCGGATGACGCCGGCTTCCGACCTGGCGAACTGCTGCTAGCGCTTGATGGCTTCCACAGCGATGCTTGCCATCGACCCACCGAAGTTCTTCACATCGTCCGGGCTCAGGCCGATCGACTCGGGCGACACCTTCTCGCCGTCGATGACGAGCGTCGCGTCCGCGTCCCCCGGCACATCCAGCCCAAACACTGACTCCTTGTGGATCACGGCATCCCGGAACCCGGCCGCCTCGATCGCTGCAAGATACTCGGCCTTCATCGACGCGCCGGCGATGCACCCGACGTACGCCTCTATCGAGTTCCTGACGGCCTGCGGTAGCTCTCGCAGCTGCACGATGTCCGAGACGAACACCCGCCCGCCCGGTTTCAGGACGCGGTAGGCCTCTCGGAAGACTTGAGGCTTGTCGGGCGAGAGGTTGATCACGCAATTGGAGATCACGACGTCGACCTCGCCATCGGCCGCCGGGAGATGCTCGATCTCGCCCAGGCGGAACTCAACATTCTCGATCCCGTTCTTCCGCGCGTTTCCGCGCGCCTTGTCGAGCATCTCATGCGTCATGTCGACGCCGAGGACGCGCCCGGACTCTCCGACCACATCCGCGGCGAGGAAGCAGTCGATCCCCGCGCCGGAGCCCAGATCGAGGACGACCTCCCCTTCCTTCAG
>JBARQW010000301.1:0-13971 GCA_049643905.1 Bipolaricaulia bacterium | reverse complement strand
AGGTGCGATCGCAGTCGGGTGCGTTGGCGTCAGTGACAGCCACATCGGTCAGCGGCACATCGCCGGTGTTGGTGACGACGATCGTGAACGTTGCAGTCCCGCCGGTGACGACTTGCTGGGTCGCCGGCGTCTTGGAGATCGAGATCGCAGGATTGATCGCAGGCACAGTGATGGATGCTGAGTCGCTGTTGTTCGTCGGATCGGAGTCTTCCTGATCGACGGCGGCGAGCGTTGCCGTGTTGGTGATCGTCTGACCACCGGTTCCGACATCCACCGTTGCCGTGATCTGAAGCGACGTGGTCCCTCCGGCAAGGATTCCGCCCGCATCCCACAGTCCAGTGACCGGATCGTAGACCCCGAGTGTGCTGACGAATGTGATGCCGGCGGGGAGGATGTCCTCGATCCAAACCTCTGTGGCGAGGTCCGGGCCGTTGTTGGTCAACGTGATCGTGAAGACGATCGTGTCGCCCTCCCCCGGAGCCGGTTCATCGACGGTCTTGACGACGGCGATGTCAACGAGGGTGGGCGTTACGGTGGCTGACGCCGAGTTGTTCCCCGAAACAGGGTCGGCCTGATCAGCGGCCGTGACACTGACGGTGTTGGTCAGGGAGTCCCCGCCCGTTCCGGAATCGACCGTCGCTGTGACTGTCAGCGTTGCCGAGGAGCCAGCGGGCAGCCCGCCAACTGTCCAGACTCCGGGACCGTTGTCGTAGCTTGTCCCGGCGCTCGGCGTGGCGGAGACGAAGGCCAGGCCTGCCGGAAGCCCATCGGTCAGCGAGACGCCGGTTGCCGTGTCAGGACCGTTGTTTGTCACCGTGATGGTGAAGGTAATCGTGTCTCCCGCGTTCGGACTGCTATCGGAGACTATCTTGGTCACTGCGAGATCTGCACTCTGCACCGTGACCTGCGCGTCATCGCTGTCATTGCCCGGGACGGGGTCGGCTTGATCGACGGCGGAGACCGCGGCCGTGTTGATCAGCGTTTGCCCGCCGGTACCTGCATCGACCGTCGCTGTGACGGTTAGGGTTGCCGTCGCTCCGACCGTCAGCGTGCCGACGGTCCACACGCTGCTCCCTGAGTCGTAGGTGCCCAGACCCGGGACTGCGCTGACAAGCGTCAGACCGGCCGGCAAGCCGTCGGTGATCTCGAGGGACGTCGCAGCATCAGGGCCGTTGTTGGTCGCTGTGATTGTGAAGGTAATCGTGTTGCCCTCGTTGGGCGTGGGGTCGTCCACGACCTTGGTGACAGCGACGTCCGCGGCCTGTACGTAGACGCTCGAGGAGGCGCGATTCGGTGTTGTCGGATCTGCTTGATCGACCGCGGTCACAATGGCGGTGTTTGATTGCGTTGTCCCGCCCGTTCCCGGTTCCGCCGTCGTTGTCATGGTCAGTGTCGCTTGCGCCCCATTGGCGAGGCTTCCTAGATCCCAGAGGCCGGTTCCAGAGTTGTAGGTCCCCTGGCTCACGGTGTGGGACACGTAGGTGAGCCCTGGAGCACAAACATCCGTGACCTGGATTCCCGTCGCCTTGTCGGGACCGTTGTTCGTGACGATGACGGTGAACACGACGGAGTCGCCCTCGTTCACCGATCCAGGCTCGACGCTCTTGGTGATCGACAGGTCCGCCAGCGGCACGGTGATCACGGCATCAGTGAAGTCGGCGTCGTTGGCCGGGTTCGGGTCTGTCACATCGCTTGCGGTGACCGTTGCCACGTTGGCAATCGTCGTCCCGCCGGTTCCCGCATCGATCGTCACGGTGATCTCGAGGGTCGCCGTGGCACTCACCGCAAGCGCGCCGAGTGTCCACTCTCCCGTGATGCTGTCGTAGATTCCTTGGCTCGGGCTGTCGGAAACGTAGGTCACGCCGGACGGGAGGTCGTCTTCGATGACCACACCGGACGTGGCGTCAGGGCCGAGATTGGTGACGGTCAGCGTGTAGACGATGGTGTCGCCCTCGTTAGCGGCCTGGTCTGAGACCGTCTTGGAGACGGCAAGGTCGGCGCTCTTCACGGTCACGTCGGCCGAGTCGGTGTTGTTCGATGGATCCGGGTCGCCCGGGTCGCCCGTGACCGTGGCGGTGTTGGTGAACGTCTGCCCCGCAGTTCCGGCGTCGACCGAGGCGGTGATCGTCAGGGCCGCGCTCCCTCCGGGGTAGAGCAGCGTTCCGATCGACCACAGGCCCGCCACGCTGTCGTAGGTTCCCAGGCTTGCCGCGTGGCTCACGTAGGTCAGGCCGGCCGGGAGAAGATCAGCGACCTGGACGCCTGTTGCGTCGTTTGGTCCTCCGTTTGTGGTCACGATGGTGAACGTCACAGTCTCACCGGTATTTGGCCGATCGACGTCGACCGTCTTCGTGAGCGCAAGATCGGCGCTTCCGACGAAGATTGAGGTGCTGTCCTCGTTGTTCGTGAGATCCGGGTCTTCCTGGTTCCCCGTTACGCTCGCCGTGTTTGTCAGCGTTTGGCCGGCCGTTCCCGCATCGACCGTTGCCGTCACGGTGAGCGTGGCCGTGGCGCCGGAGGCGAGATTGCTGATCTGCCACGTGTCGATGGCCTGGTTGTAGCTTCCCACCGTGGCCGAGGATGCGAAGTAGGTGACGCCGGCGGGCAGGGCGTCGGTGACCGTGACGCCGGCGGCGGCATTGGTTCCCAGATTGGTGACCGTGATCGTGTAGATCACGGCACCGCCCTCGCTCTTGGTCGGCTCATCCGCGATCTTCGTGACGGCGAGATCTGCCCCGCCGACGACGAGTGTGACGGCAGCTTCATCGTCCTCGAGGTTGTTCGGGTCAGCGATCGGTCCGGGTGTTGAGTCACCATCGGGCGCGTCGTTGCGGGTGACGTAGGCGTAGTTGGTGATCACCGTGTTGACACTGGCGGTGACCTGGACCTCGAGAATCAGCTGCTCGCAGACACCCCCGTCGAAGTCGCCGACGTTCCACACGCCGGATCCGTCGTTGTAGTTGCCGCGTGACACGGATTCGACCGCTACGAACGACAAGCCGGTCGGCAGCACATCCTCGACGAGAACGTTGTCGGCCTTGATGTTCCCTTCGTTGCAGACCTCGATCGTGAAGAAAATGTTGGCTCCGCTTGCCGGGGTATACGGCGGCGGGAGCGGATTCCCGAGGCTGTCGGTAATCGTCTTGGTCAAACTGACGTCGGCGCAGTTGACGACGACGTCGACCGAGGCGCTGTTGTTGTCGGTGCTTATCTCCTGGACGGTCGTTGAGACGGTCGCCGTATTCATGATTGTCGCGCAGGCGCAGTCGGCGTTGACAGTCGCCTTGATCTGCAGTTTGCGCGTCTGGCCGGCGTCGATCTCGTCAAACGTCCACGTCACCGTCCGGGTCCCTGAATCGTACGCCGCGTTCGCGTTCTGTCCCTCGATCGTTCCGAACTTCGTGAACGTGAGGCAGTCCGGAAGCACATCGAGAACCTCGATGACCTGAGGACTGAGGAGGATATCGGCTTGGCCGCTGTTGGTGACACGGATCTCGTAAGTGATTTCCTGACCCACGTCCGGGGTGGTGTCATTGACCAGCTTCAGCACCGTGAGATCGGGGCAGTTGACGACAGTGCTGACGGAGCCGGTGTTGTTGGTGAGGTCTCCATCTTCGATCGTCGTTGGTGTGACGGTCGCTTCGTTGACGATCGTTTGGCAAGCACATCCGGCGTCGATCGAGACGTCGATTTCGAGTTTCCTCGCCTGCCCGTTGTTCAGCGCGTCGAACTGCCAAGAGACGGTACGCGAGGGCGCGTCATACGTGGCGATGGCGTTGTCGCCCTCAGCTTTGTTGATCTTGACGAACGTTGTGCACTCGGGAATCGCGTCGCTGACCTGAATTGCTCCTGGGCTCAACACAATGCTGTCCGGGCCGTTGTTCCGCACGGTGACGGTATAGCGGATCGTCTGCCCTTCATCCGGTGTGGTGTCACTAACGGACTTGGTCACGCTCAGATCGGCATGCTTTACCAACAGATCGACCGAGGCAGTGTTGTCGGTCAGGTCGGGGTCGAACGAGCTTGAACCGGCTATAGCGGTGTTGGTGATGGTCTGTCCACCAACCCCCACATCGACGGTCGCGGTGATCGTCAGGGTATCGCTGTCGCCGGAGGTGATGATGCCGATCGTCCACAGGCCCGCGACCTCATCGTAGGTTCCGGACGAGGGCACAGAACTCACATAGGTTAGCCCCGCAGGAAGTGCGTCATTAACCTCAACGCCAGTGGCGTCGTTCGGGCCGTTGTTCACGACAGTGATCGTGTAGGTAATCGTGTTCCCAACGCTCGGGTTGGCATCGTTGACAGTCTTGGTCAAAGAGAGATCGGCAATCGGGACCGTAATTGATGCGGTGGCTGTGTTGTTCGCCGAGACCGGGTCCGGCTGATCACTGGTGAAGACACTGGCGTCGTTCACCAACGTCTGACCAGCCGTTCCCGGGCTCACGGTCGCCGTGATCGCCAGCGTTGCCGTCTCGGCGACCGCAAGATCGCCGACGGTCCAGATGTATGTCACATCGGAGAACGTCCCCTTGCTCGTCGTGTCCGAGACGTAGGTTGTCCCGGCGCTCAGCGTCTCCAGGAGGCTGACGTTCGTCGTGTCGTTCGGGCCGAGGTTGGTCACGGTGATCGTGTAGACGATTGTGTCTCCCTCATTGGGAAGCGGGTTGTCGACAACCTTGGTCACCGCGAGGTCGGCCCCCTGGACAGCGAGATCATCGCTTGCCACGTTGTTCGTCAGATTAACGTCGACGTTGTAGTCGGTCGAAGCGGTGGCGGTGTTGCTGATCGTCAAACCACCGGTGCCCGTGTCGATCGAGACGTTCAGGGTTAGCGTCTCGACTTGTCCGATCGCAAGATCGCCGACGGTCCAGACTCCGGTGCCAGGGTCATAGGCGCCGACCGTGGCGGAGTACGACGCGTACGTGACACCGGCCGGCAGCACATCCTCGACCTCGACGAACGTGGCATCCTCGGGGCCGAGGTTGGTGACGGTGATCGTGTATGCCGCGGTGTCGCCGACCTGTGGGTTGTCGTCTGAGACGACCTTACTCGTGGCAAGGTCGACGTAGACGGGCAAGATCGTGGTCGATTCGGCCGTGAACACCTCGCGTCCGCAGGCATCGACGACTGTCAACCGAACGAGGCAGTCGGTCTCTGTGAGTACGGGGGGGGCGGTGAATGTCGTTACCGGTGCGGTCTCATCGGCGAACGTCCCCCCGCAGCTTGAGGCCCACAGATAGCTGTAGGGCGGTGTGGCGTCGGTGACTTCGGCGCTGACCGTGTAGGTGTTGCCGGCCTTTGCGGGATCGGGAACCTGGACGTTTGAGATCTTCGGCCTCGTATCGATGCCGGTTTGAAGCAGGAAGTTGAAGAACCCGCTCTGCGCTGCCAACTTCTCCTCGTCGGTCCCGTTGTCGTGGCTGTGACCGGCCTCGTACATGATCGTCCCGTAGTCAGGGTTTCCGAACGCCGGACCGTAGACCACGATCCCGGCTTCGGATGAGTCGGGATGATCCGGGTCATAGACGGCGAGCGTGGTCGTCGATCGCCACGTATCGATCGGAAGGTAGACCTGCTCGGATCCGTTGGTGGTCGCGCCGTCAAGCGTCCCATCGAACTGCATGAACGGATCGCACGTGGTCGTCGAGTCGTAGGTGTAGGGTGGCGTTCCATCGTCATGGTCGCCCCACGGGATGAGGCCCTGGGTCGAGAGGAAGTACCAGCCGAGCAAGCCGTCGGCCGTTGGTCCCTCCATGGCGCTCACAGCATGACAGGCCGCCCAGAGGTTCCCTCCGCCGAGGATGAAGTTGTAAAGCGTATCCTTCTCAAGTTGTGACCAGCCCTGCGGATCAGCATGGGGGAGAATGTAGACGTCGTTGCACGGCCCCAGGTCACTCGGTGATCCCGAGATGTACGACTCCTCAGACACGCCGGAGTTGCCATAGTAGTCCTCAGCGATTCCCCCATTCTGGAGATCGAGTACAGCGTTCGGGAAGCTCGTGATGACATCGTTGATCGGCTCTGTGAACGGAGCCGTCGCGGAGCAATCGACGGTCACGTTGGGCCAGGCGGCGAGGATCGCGGCGGCCTCCCCAGAGTACTCCGATGGGATGATGAACGTAGGAGGGGTTGCCGGCTGCGGGCAGTCGATGGACCAGTAGACAGGGATCTGGGCATTGACGACCAGGTCATAAATCAGTCCGTACACCTCAAGCGCGGTGGAGGCGGGCTGGTCGCCCATGTCGATAATGCACGAGCCGGCGTCGAACGTCTTGAGTCCGATGATCCCGGCGGTCGCCTGATCGTCTTCGACGGGGTCGAAGTTCCCGGGCGTCGAGTCCGGATCCAGCTGATCGACGGCACTGACCTCGGCAATGTTGTCGATCGTCGATGCCGCGAACAGGATCGTCTCGATCGTCAGCGTCGCTGTCTCCCCGACGCCGAGGGTCCCGACGGTCCAGGTGCCGGCGTTCTCGTCGTAGCTCCCGTGGGACGCGATCGCCGAGGTGACATCCAGCCCGAATTGGATCTCGTCGGCCACTGCGACGTTGGTGGCTGCATCCGGGCCGGCGTTGGAGAGCGCGATCGTGTAGATTACCGGGTCGCCCTCAGTCGGCTTGAAGACGTTGACGCTCTTTGTCAGCGAGAGATCCGACTCCTGGAGGATTGTGATCGGCTGCGTGTCGGTGTCCTGGAACGGGACGATCGGGAAGCTGCAGTCGACGTAGTCCATGGTGACGTCGTCGGTCCCCGAGATGGCGTTGGCGGTCGTGGCGAGATCGAACTGGATCGTGATGGATTCTCCGGGAGGGAGCTGGTAGGAGGTCCCGAAGATCGCATTGATATCCCACACAAGATCTAAACCTGATATATCCGGATTCTGGCTAGACGAGGCCGCATCATGCAGGGTCACGGTGGACGTTCCAAGGACGTAGACAAACGTTGCGTTTGGAACGGTATTCGTGACCACGATCTCGCAAGCGTCCTGCGTGGCGCTGGCGTTGGTCACGGTGATGATGAATGTGTCTTGGTCGAGCGATGTCATCTCGGTCGGCCCGGTGATGCCCTGCGCAAGCACGGCACCCGCGGCCAGACCGAGAATCGCTCCCAAGACAAGCATCAGCCGAGAGCGCTGCATAATGGATGTACCTCCCTCAGTCCCCGTCACTATCCTCCGTAACGTCTACGTCCATGAATCCCCTTGGGGTGAAGCAGAACAGGACTTCTGTATCTCCATCGAGCGTGATGGTCTTCGTCGTTTCCTCACAGACGAGGGAATGGGTTGCGAAATCCTCGACGATCGATTCGTCGAGTGAGATGGTGTGACGCCTTCCGACGACATCTTCGAACTCTGCCTGTCCTTCAGCATCTGTGACGGCGGGCATGTCGTCGTCAAGATGGATCGGGACATCGGGCAGTGCAACATCACCTTCGTCCCACGTCAGACTTGCGTTCACGTCTACGAAGACCCGAACCGACAGGTTGCGCGGGACTGTGTCTGATGAGCAGCCAACGATCAAAAGGATCGGAAGCAGGATCGCTAGACCTCTCCAGGTGCGCGGCGCCCTACGCGTACAGCCTCCGTGCTCCTCGTTAGTCGTCGCTGGTTGTGTCTTCATCATCCTCTGCGCCTAGGTCGACCTCCAGGAAACCGCGAGCCTCGGGGCTGAAGAAAAGAGCGACCCACTCGCCACTCTCGAGTTCGACGCTCGCGAGCGCCTCTTCCGAGAGGAAGAAGCCGCGCTCCTGCAGGAAGGCGATTCCGTCCTCGGAGATCCGGATGGTGTGAGTTCCCGGGGCGGCGTCGTTCAGGATGGCCGTGCCGTCGGCTTCGGTCAGCATTTCCAGGTCATCGTCGAGCAGCAACGAAACGCCGGGAAGACCGACATCTTCCTCATCGAACTCACCGTTCTCGTTGAGATCAACATAGACGGAAACCGCGATCTGTGTTGGCTTGGGCTCGATCAGCGCGAACGTGGACGCCGTGTCTGTTGCACCGATGGGTGTGCCGAGGTAGAGATCCCGCACCTCGACGGCGATCGGCCCTCGATACGGACGCTCGTAGGTGTATTCGATCGTAGCCGTGCGCAGCCACTCGGTGTCCCATTCCCCGTCTCCGTTGGTGTCCCACCGATACTGCAGCGTGTCTTCGATGTTCGGATCGGTCGAGAAGCGAGCGTCAAGTAGTACGGGTTCGCCGACCAGCCCGGAATAAACACCCCCAGCGTCGGCTCGGGGCGGGGCGTTCAGGACATTGATGTGGATCTGAGCGCTCGTGGCGCCTCCGTGCGAGTCCTCGATGAGATAGGTGATCGTGTCCGAACCGTAGTACCCGATGGACGGGACATACTTGACCTGATTGCCGACGATCTCCGCCCAGCCGTGCAGGGGGGGCATGACTCGAACGACTTGCAGTGGATCGCCGTCCGCGTCGGTATCGTTCGTGAGGACAGCGATCAGCGCCGACCCGTCTCTTGCGACATCGACCGAGTCGTCGACAGCGATTGGCGCGTCATTGATCGAACTGACCGTAAAGGTGAATGTCCCCGCGTCACACGCGCTCGAAGGATCACAGACCTCGAACGTCATCGTGTCGGTGCCGTGGTAGTCTGCATCGGGTGTGAAGCTGAACGAACCGGTAGTGCTATTGAACGCGGATATCGTGCCGTGTGAAGGAGCTGCCGCAATGGAGAACGTCAGCGGGTCCCCGTCGGCGTCGTGCCCGGAGAGCTGCGCGGTGACCGGCACGTCCTCCGAGAGCGTCGTCGACCCGCTGAATGCAGCCGGGGCATCGTTGACCGGAGTGACCGTGATCTGCACGGAAACTGCGTCTGTTCCTCCGTTGCCATCGGTACAGGAGACGACCACAGAGTCCACCCCGACGAAGTCCGTGTCCGGCGTGTAGGTCAAGTCTTCGGTTCCCGGGGGAGGGTCGATTGTCCAGTTGTCAGGAGAGATGGTTCCGTGGGTCGGCTCTGACGCGGCGCATATCAACGGATCAGTGTCCGCATCAGTGTGGCCGACCTGGAAGGTGACCGGCGTGTCCTCCGGCGTCGTCTGATTGCCGGCGGCCACCGAGGGGTTGTTGTTCGGAACCGCCTCGACGGTGATGGTCACCGTGGCGGTGGCCCAAGCGGAGTCAGGATCATCGACCCTGTAGGTGAACGTGTCGGTTGTGGGGATGGCCCCGGTGTGTGTGTATTTGACCGTGTGCGCCGCCGGGTCGACGATTACTACGGTTCCTTCGGTTGGTGCGACGGAGCACGAGCAGGTCAAATCGGCCAGTGTGTCGTCGGGATCGCTGATCGCCAGGGCGAACGGCGCCGTTGATCCCCCAACCTGGACCGAGCGTGCCTGGTTCTGTGCGACGGGAGGATCGTTCACCGGATCCACGTCGATCGTCATCGTGTACCACGCACTGCTGTACTCCGTACCGTCGTGAACCTTAAAATCGAAACTCGTGTAGGCCGTCGCGTAGTCGTTGGGGAACGGCGCGAACGTGAGCTGTCCTGCGCTGATTGACGAGACCGTGACTTGCTGATTCAACGCGACGCCAACGCCCGATACCTCGAGTTCTCCGCTTGTCTCCAACCTCGTGATCTTGACGTGATCGAGGGCGTCTCCGTCGGGGTCACTGTAGCCGAAGTCCGACAGGGCGAAGACGTGGGTCGTGTCTTCGTCGGTCGACACGGTGTTGTCGGCGGCCGTGGGGGGTTGGTTCGCCGGTTCGCTTCCCGCGACGACGAAGGCGGATCCGTAGTAGTTGCACTTCGGCGTGATTGCCGAGCATGGAAGGCTCGGCCCACAGGGGTAGAACGAGCTGTTCGACTGCCAGGAGACGAGGACGTCTCGGAGTTCCAGACGCTCGTCGCAGTTCCATGCAAGACTTGCGTCGAGGGTCACAGAGCTGGTGCCCGTGAAGGTGGTGAGGCAGACTTCCACGGTGGTGATGAGCCTTGTCGCGCCTCCCGCGCCGATCGCATAGACCTTCCCCGCCAGTCGCACAGCGTAGCGCGTGGTGTTCGTGCTCAACTCTGCTTTTAGGACCCCCGACCGGCTCGATCCGATGCACGATTGCGCTTCCACAAATACCTGCAGTACTTGCAGATCGCTCGATACGCACCCCGAGGAGCTGCAGCTCGGCCAGTCTTGCCCGAGCGCCACAGATCCGCCGAAGAGCAGGATGAAAAGCACAAACACGAGCCATCCGCTCGCACGGCGCATGTTGTTGGTCCGCATTCCGACGCCTCTCGATTTCATTCGCATCACCTCACAAATACAGACCAGCAGGCGGGACAGGGACGAAACGGAATCCGATCTCCACGCGACCTGCCGGCACGCAACGCCATGGCCTCCTCACTCCCCCAGCATCCTTCGTGCGCCCGGAAGTACCATCCTATCATACCGGACGCCCCGTGAATAGAGAGCGCATTGCTTCACCAGAGAAGTACTCGAAACGGGAGGTGAGGTTACGGTGACTCGTTCCTGAAGCATGAGGGAGCGAGGAGATGCCGATGGGCTTGACGATGAAGCAACGGCAGGCAGTTACGAAGCAGATGGCGCTGGGCTACAAGCGTGCAACGAAGAGGCAGAAAGGTGCCATCCTCGATACGTTGACCGAGCTGGCGGGATACAACCGTTCGTACGCGGCACGGGTACTGCGGCGACGGGCGAGAACGGTCGTGCTCGGGCGAGGGGTTGTTGACGGTGTCAAGGTGACGTTGGTCGAGGACGAACGAACGAAGCGGAGGAAGAAGCGGAAGCGGAGAAGGACCTACGGCAAGGACGTCCTTGTCGCACTGCAGAAGGTGTGGGTGATCTGTGACGGGATCTGCGGCAAGCGATTGGGGCCGTACCTGGCAGAGATCGTCCCAACGCTTGAACGGTTGGGCGAACTGACGCTTGACAAGGAGACAAAACGCAAGCTGATCGGGATCAGTCCGGCAACGATTGATCGGATGCCGGCGCCGGTACGGAAGCGCTACCAGCTGCGAGCACGGTCGCAAACCAACCCAGGGACGCTACTCAAGCACCAGATTCCGATCCGTACGTTCAGTGACTGGGATGAGTTACGTCCTGGGTTCATCGAAATCGACCTGGTGAGTCACGAAGGGGGCAATGCACGCGGCGACTACGCCTACACCCTGGATGCGACGGATGTGTGTACTGGGTGGACGGAGACAGAGGCGGTGAGAAATCGAGCAGAGAGATGGGTCTTTGCCGGGCCGGAGAAGGCGAAAGCGAGGTTTCCGTTCGACATCATCGGGATCGATTCGGACAACGGGAGTGAGTTCATCAACAACCATCTGTTTCGCTACTGCACCGAGAACAAGATCACGTTCACCCGAAGCAGGCCCTACCGCAAGAACGACAACTGCTTCGTCGAACAGAAGAACTACTCCGTCGTGAGACGAGCCAGCGGCTACCGCCGGTACGACACACCGGTCGAGCTTGAAGCGCTCAACGAGCTGTATGCGGTGTTGAGGCTGTACACCAGCTACTTTCAGCCATCGATGAAGCTGCTCGAGAAGACGCGCAACGGGAGCAAGGTACGCAAGAAGTACGACGAGGCGAAGACCCCGTACCGCCGGGTGCTGGATTCCGACACGGTGCCAGAAGAGGCGCAAGAGGAACTGAAGCGGGGCCACGCGACGCTGAATCCAGTGAAGCTGGGCCGAGAGATCAGCAAGCTGCAAGACCGGCTCGATGACATGGCAGGGTCAAAGAACCATGCGCCGGAGGAGGCCAACTTGGAGTACGTTTCTACGTGAGGCAACGAATGGCTTTCGAGTACATTCTTACGTGAGGCAACACGGAGAGCCGTGCGCGGCTCCCAGGCATTTCATTGCTTTGGGGCCGCCTATCCGATTCTTCCTGGCTGGCGGGCTGGCAAGCCAGACGAAGGAAGACAGCATCTGGTACAACGCGGATCTGAGCCGGATGCCGCCCGGAAAGCGTGGGTTCGGATCCCCACCCATCCTGGCGGGAGCACCTTGTCGTAGCTCACGGGCCTGGATCGAATCGGCGACGAGGCGCGCCCTGGTTGGCCGTGACGTGGGCCGTCGAGACGCTGAGGAGAGCTTCTATGGGAACCGCCAAGCGCAGCATCAGGCCGTGCTCCTTCTCGCCTGTCCCCTTGGTATGCCCACTGCTGTGCAGCGGTCGAACGGCTCGTGTCGTCGGGCTGTCCCACCAAAGCAGACTGTCGTAGAACTCGACCGGTGGCGTTCCGAGGTTGCGCGATGATCGAGGACGATCGCGGCGCGCACGTCGATCCATCGGTTATCGACGCGTTCATGAAGCAATTGGACGCTATCCTGGAGAAAAAGCAGGAATACTCGGACCAGGAAAGCCACAATGGGCGATGAGACGTCAGGAGGTTCCCATGGAGGGAGAAGTCGCAAAGGCACTGGAACGAGAACTCCTTGATCTCGAAGCGGCATTTCGCGGGGTCCTCGAATGGAAATGAGACAGTCGTTTCGGGACGGTCTTGGCAGAGTTCCCGCCGGAGAACAAGGCATCGGTACTCGAGATTCTGGATCGGTACTTGGTTAGTCGATGGGACAGCCTCACGATCGGAGAAGCGCCGGAGGCCGTGAAGAAGGTCAAGGGGCTTCTCGGCGGGTTGATGTCGGGGCAGCTGCTTCTGCTCTCGGATTTGAACGTGGAGTCGCTCGTGTACTGTGCCTGGTGGCCGTGGGGGAACGGACAAACGATCTCCATCCGCGTGGGGCTCTACTGTGAGACGTCTGATGGCGAGGGCGCTCAGCCTCCGGAAGAGATTCTCAAGGACGCGTTCGGGCTTTCGTAGCCTTGGACAGCGGCGCACCTTATGCTGAAGGGTTGCGGCGCCCCTTCTGGGGCACCGCAATGATAAGTCTCTGAGTCTGACTGCTACGGCGTCACGATGATCGGAACGAGGAGCGCCTCTCCCTCTCCGTAGATAATCCAGAAGACATACGAGCCGGGCGCCAAACCGTCCGTGCCGATGTCGAGGACGTACTCGTCCCCGTTGTCGTGCTGGCCGGCGAACGAGTAGCGTGAGAGATCGGCTGCTCCGCCTTGGCCGGCGAACCCGGGTCGTGAGACGTTGATCCATGGCCAGCCGGTGTTCCTCCGATCCTGCCGCGAGAGATCGAAGCGCACTTGAGGCGTCTCTCCGGAACGAATCGTCGTCGGTTCGACATCGGCGAAGATCTCCAGGTTCTCGAGGACTGGCGAATTCGTCGCTCCAGGGGTGGCGCGCAACGGGCGTCCGTCCGCGTCGTCCCCGTGGATGACGATTCCCATGTTGGTGTGCCAGTTCTCCGCTACATCCGGCCCGAGAGGATCGATCCGTTCCATCGTGCCGAAGGTCGTCGAGCTTCCTGCGACCCATCCACTCCGACCGAGACTCGAGGCGTTGGCGGTATCGATCACGACACCGAGATCGTCGACCAACATGACGATCTCGCCCTCGTCCGAGAGATCCAGCGCGAGCTCGGAGGGTGTGTCGTATACGAGACTTGCGTTCACGCCTCCGACAGTCTCGTCGTTCCTCCGTTCGAGGGTGTAGTAGCCGCTCCCGATGTCGTCAACGCCGCCCGAGACGATCCACGCGACGTCATCGGGGGATTCCTTGCGGAAGCTCACGGCCGGGACTACATCGAGGCTGAGTCGGTCGCACGCCGCCGTAGGCGCAGGTCCAAGAACGCCGGTGAGCGCGACCGTCCTCCAGACGAGTTCATCCGGCGTGGTGGGGTGAGTCCGCCTCCATCGCAGAACCCACCCGGACAGGTCGACGGGCGTCGTTCCGAGATTTCGCAGTTCGATCCACTCGTCGCGCGGATCGGCCAGTGTCGCTGCCCAGGCGATCTCGCTGATGATGACCTTCCCCTCGCACGACGCAGCATCGGCCGCACCTCCGGCACCACCAGCGAGTACCCCGACGGTTACCGTGGCCGAATCGGTGCTTCCTCGACCGTCCGA
>JBARQW010000300.1:0-3156 GCA_049643905.1 Bipolaricaulia bacterium | reverse complement strand
TTGAAGGATACGAGCGCTCCCAGGTCCAGTGCACACTTTGCCCACGTCCAATCAGCCCGGAAGCTGAGCGTGCGGAACTCGGCGGGACACAGACCGATGCGGGCGACCGACCTCCAGCGCACGTCTCCTGCTGCGCCGCTCAGCGTGAGCTGATCGTAGACCTGATCCTGCTGCGCGGGGACGTACACGTAGTTGGCGACACCGACCCCGAGGAGCTCGAGCCTTGCGAGGTTGCTGAAGTAGGAGAAACTCCCTTGGCCCGGGTCGAAGACGAGCAGCGACTGCAGAGAGAAGGGGCCGAGAAGACGATCATCTGAGAGGCCGAGATAGGAGAAGAAATCGCCGTCGGTGGCCGTGGCACGAAGCGACGTGTGCCAATCATCGCCGCGTAGCGTGAAGCCGAGATCCAACCGCGACAGGCCCGGGAACTGGCCTTCGGCGATCTCAATCTCCCCACCGAAGGTGCCGCTCACCTCGACGGCGGCTCGCACACCTGTGGGCCACCCGATCATACACAGGAACAAGAGGGCCGTTCCGGAAAACGCCCACCACGCACGGGTTTTGCGGTTCGCCACAGCCCGTCTCCCTCCTCGCTCCTGAGCGAGTATAGTGGGGCTCCGCGACTGTGACAAATGTAACAAAATAGGTGTGCAGTCTGCCAGCTGCTGGGGGGGCGAGAGCTTGTGGTCGAAACGGGAATCAGGGGGCGGCCTACGCTGTTTACGAAGGGCTAACGGGTCCCCCCCCGCAGTTTCGTCACATCGCGCTCACAGAGGTCCGCGAAAGTCGCTTGTGTCAAGGTCTGAGGCGCTCTCTCGCGGGTTCACCTCGTCGCCGGCTTATGGTAGTGTGTGCCGCCGGTGGGTATCCGGAAGCGAGGAACCTTGAGTTGAGAGGACAATGAATCGCAGAGTTGTATTCCGAGTTGCGTCGGGCTGGCGGAGGAAGCTCTCTCGCGTCGTGATAGTAGAACGCGGAGGTGAAACGATGACACGGTGGATCACGGCGATGCTGGGGTTCTTGCTTGTCGCAATCGCAGGGGGAGCAGCGTATGGGCAGTACCCAGATTGCGGATTCGGCTGTTCTGCAAACGATGTCAACGTGGTCGAGGCTTATGTCGATGCGCCCGAAACGTGCGTGCCGGGAGACCTGCTGACGGCCGGTCTCTACGTGACATTCCTCAATGGGACGAACTCCAATCGATATGCGGTCCGCTTGCTGGGCGAGCTCTACGTGGGCGGCCGATTCGAGCAATCGCTTGATGAATGCGTCATTGACACGATGCCGCCCGGATCAACCACCGTGCTCCTTTCCACGGTTTCCTGGACGTGCGGTGAAAGCCTCGAGTTTCTGATCGTCACGGTCTCGTGGAGCGCCAATCGGGAGACGTGCGGCGACACACCGAGTTGCGCTGAGCGAAAGGCCAAGTGCTGGTTCGCGCCGGTCATCGCAATTGAAGAGCTGCCCGTCTCGGTTGACTTCACATCGACCGCGCCTGTCTGTCATGGAGAGACCGTTCACTTCACCGATCTGACGAACGGCGGGGACACGCCGTATTCGTACGAGTGGGATTTCGGGGACGGTGGGTCGAGCCGCTTGCCGAACCCAAGCTACACCTACTCTGGCCCCGGCACCTACGTGGTGACGATAACTGTGACTGATTCCCGCGGAATCACCAACTCAACATCGAGTGTTGTCACCGTGGATCCGAACCCGGATGCGACTGCGACCAGCGGCGGTCCGTACTGCCTCGGGGACACGATCGAGCTTTCTGCGTCGGGCGGTGTGATCTACAGCTGGACGGGCCCCAATGGCTTCTCGAGTAGCTTGCAGAATCCCCCGATTCCGAACGCCTCGGCGGCGAACGCGGGAGCGTACACCGTTGTGGTCTCCAACGTCTACGGATGCACCGATCAGGCGTCGACGCTCGTCGAGATGGACGCAACGTCTCCGATCCTGACCCGGCCGTCGGACGCCACCGTCGAATGCGGGGACTCGACCGAGCCGGCGCAGACGGGACAGGCAACGGCGACCGACGACACCGACCCGGCGTCGACGGTGACCTATTCCGATGTCTCGGATCTCTCCGGCTGTGGCGAGACGGGGGCGATCACGCGGACGTGGACCGCAACCGATGCCTGTGGAAACACGGCCAGTGGAACCCAGACGATCACGGTCGTCGACACGACCACGCCCGTTCTCCAGATCTCGAGTGCTTCGTTTGAGTGTGACGGCGCAGGGAACGTAACGGATGTCTCCGACTGGCTCTCCTCTGCTGTGGCGACCGATACGTGCGGCGCGGTGACTGTGACGAACGACTACGCCGGCCTGACCGAGACCTGCCCTGGTGTGGGGAGCGCATCGGTGACGTTCACGGCGACGGACGCCTGCGGCAATGTGACGACGCGGATGGCGACGTTGACGATCGCTGACGCGACGCCGCCGGGTGCGATCGATGATGCGGCGACGACCGATGAAGGCGTTGACATATTGATCGACGTGCTTGCCAACGATTCCGACGTCTGCGATCCAGCGGTTGCTCTCGTTGCGGCCGGATCACCTGCCTTCGGCACGACCGAGATCGTTGCCGGACAGGTTCGCTACACGCCTCCGGCCGGATTCGATGGGTCCGACTCGTTCTCCTACACGATCGAGGATTGCAGCGGGAACGCAGCCTCGACGTTGGTCGAGGTCACTGTGCTTCCGGTGAACGATCCACCGGCCGCGAACGACCAGACAGCGACGGCGCAGGAGGACACGCCGCTGCCGTTCACGGTGACGGCGACCGATCGGGACGGGGATGCGCTGACCTACTCGATCGTTGGCGGTCCGTCGAACGGAACGATCTCCGGATTCGATCCAGCGACCGGTGAGCTAACGTATACGCCGGACGCGGACTACGACGGGCCGGACTCGTTCACGTTTGTGGCGTGCGATCCTTCAGGCGCCTGCGACACGGGCGTGGTGACGATCACGGTGGAAGCGGGCGACGATCCGCCGGTGGCCGACCCACAGACGGTGACGACGCCGGAGGACACGCCGCTGCCGATCACGGTGACGGCGACCGACCCCGACGGGGATACGCTGACCTACTCGATCGTTGGCGGTCCGTCGAACGGAACGATCTCCGGATTCGACCCGGCGACGGGCCAGCTG
>JBARQW010000299.1:0-6413 GCA_049643905.1 Bipolaricaulia bacterium | reverse complement strand
CGCCGATCGTCACGCCGCACAAGAGGAGGACCAAACCGGTTGCCGCGATCTGCTTTCGAAGACCCATAGAACCCCCTTTTTGCTCACCGAAGACTACTCTACCACGGATCCTCCCTTGCGTCCTAGGGACAGCGGCGGCCCTTGAAAGGGTCCAATGACGCGGCTCCCAGCGTGCTCCTTGTCCGCTCCATTCCTGATGTGCGATGTCGGGCCTCGTTCGGTAGTCTTGCCAAGGCACAACTCCGAGTTGCCTAGGGAGGGTTTCGGGAATGAACGACCGGTTGGCGATCATCCTCGCGAGCGGCGATCCGCGGGTTCTGGAGATGGGACTCATGTACGCGCGAAACGTCGTCAAGCAGGGCTGGATGAAGGAGATGAAGCTATTCCTGTTCGGGCCGTCGGAGGTTCAGATCGCGACGGACCCGAACCTGAGAGGGATGCTGGAGACGATCGTTTCCGAGGGGACGCGGCCGATGGCCTGCAAGTTCTGCTCGGACAAGTACTGCGTCAGCGACCTGCTGGCAGATGTCGGCTGCGACGTCGACTACGTCGGGGATCCGATCTCGACGGCGATTCGGGATGGCTTCGTGCCGATGGTCTGGTAGGAAACGGAAGGGAGGGAATCGATGCTGGCGATACGAGGAGGGACGGTCCTCACACCGGAAGAGCGGATCGCGAACGGAGTGGTTCTGATCGATGGGAGTCGAATCGATGCGGTCGGCAAGGACGTAACGGTTCCGGCGGATGCCGACGTGATCGACGCCGACGGCAAGTACGTGATTCCCGGGCTGATCGAGCCGCACTGTCATGTTTCGCTCTTCGCGGACGGGATCGATCCGCGCTTCTACGACGGGAACGAGATGACCGATCCGATCACTCCGCACATGCGAGCACTCGACGCGATCCACCCTGAGGATCTCGCGTTTGCGGACATGAGAGCCGCTGGGATCACGACGATCAGCATCAGCCCGGGGAGCGGGAACGTCATCGGAGGGCAGACGGCGATCGTCAAGACCGTCGGACGGAGCGCCGACGACATGCTTGTGCGGGCACCAGCCGCGATGAAGATGGCTCTCGGAGAAAATCCGAAACGTGTCTACGGGGAACAGAAGAAGCTGCCCTCGACGCGAATGGGGAACGCGGCCATCCTCCGCGAGTGGCTGACGAAGGCGAAGGCCTACGTGGAGAAGAGAGCGTTGCACGCGCAGAGGGTTGAGGCGTTCGAGCGGGGCGACGAGGAGGCTGCGCCGGATCCGTTCGAAGTCGACGTGCGCCTCGAGGTTCTCGGCCGGGTCATAACGCGTGAGTTACAGGCGCACATCCACGCACACCGCGCCGACGACATCATGACGGCGATTCGGATCGCGGAGGAATTCGACCTCGATTACGTCCTGATCCACGCGACCGAGGGCTACAAGATCGCTGATCTGATTGCATCGAAAGGTGTTCCGTGTATTCCGGGCCCGATCCTGTTCTCGCGGATGAAGCTGGAGCTGCGCGGGCTGACGCCGGAGAACGCAGGGATCCTGGCGAACGCCGGCGTGAAAGTCGCGATCCAGACGGACGAGGGCTCGGCCGTCCGATACCTCACCCTGAACGCCGCGGTCTGCGCCCGAGAGGGGATGAAGGTCGAGGATGCGCTCCGGGCGATCACGCTCACGGCGGCCGAGATCCTCAGGATTGACGATCGTGTCGGGTCACTCGAAGCCGGCAAGGACGCTGACGTTGCGATTCTGTCGGCGCATCCTCTCGATATCTCGAATGCTCGCGTGGAGCACGTGTTGATCGGCGGGAAAACGGTCTACCAACGGGACGAATCGAAGGCCTAGGGTCTTCACCGGACCGCGGCACCCAAGGCGTGAGTCTGTCTCTTCTCCGCGCTACACCGCTGGCGTTCATTGCGTCCGATGTCGGTGGCAATGGGGGATGGGAGAGGGCTAATCGCTGATTGTCTGAACGGAGCTTGGAGGATGAAGGAGGGGCAATGCCGAACGGCTATGTCGGAAAGGTTCTGTACGTCAACTTGACGAGTGGGAAGACGAGCGTCGAGGAGCCGAACGAGGTCTACTATCGGATGTACTTCGGGGGATGGGGATTCATCGCCCACGAGTTGCTCAACCGAGCGCCGAAGGGCGTCGATCCGTTCGCCCCGGAGAACCCGATCATCTTCGCGACCGGCGTGGTTTCCGGGGCACCGATCCCAGGGAGCGGGCGGCACGCGGTCGGTGCGAAGTCACCGTTGACGGGAGGTTTCGGTGAGGCTGACGTCGGCGGGTTCTGGAGCGTCGAGCTGAAACGGGCAGGCTTCGACGCGGTCGTCATCACCGGAAAGGCCGACGAGCCCGTCTACTTGTGGATCAAGGACGGAGACGTCGAGATCCGGAAGGCCGAGCATCTGTGGGGGAAGAAAACGGCTGACGTGCAGGCGGCGATTCACGATGAACTCGAAGACGGGAAGATCCGAGTCGCTCAATGCGGCCTCGCCGGCGAGAACCTCGTTCGCTACGCCTGTGTGATCCACGACGTCAACCGGGCCGCCGGCAGGACGGGCCTCGGAGCCGTGATGGGGTCGAAGAACCTCAAGGCCGTCGCGGTGAGAGGCACCGGAACGATCGAAATCGCCGATCCGGACGGCGCCAAGGAGATGGTCGACTACGTGACCGGACTTCGCGAACGGTGGGCGGACTTTCGGGAGCACGGAACCGGGGGTGGGATCGTGGAAATGGACGAGGTCGGTCGGCTCCCGACGAGGAACTTCCAGGAAGGGAAGTTCGAGGGGGCGGAGAAGATCGCCGGAACGACGATGACCGAGAGGCTGCTGGTCGGCCGGGACACGTGCTTCGCCTGCCCGATCTCGTGCAAGCGTGTCGTCAAGGCCGAGGGCGAGTATGAAGTCGACCCGGCCTACGGCGGCCCCGAGTACGAGAGCCTTGCGGCGCTCGGGTCGATCTGCGGCGTTGACAACCTGGAGGCCGTCGCCTTCGCTAATCAGCTCTGCAACGCCTACGGACTCGACACGATCTCGACCGGGGTGACGATCGGATGGGCGATGGAGTGCTTCGAGCGAGGGCTACTGACGACCGACGACACCGGCGGACTGGAGCTCAAGTTTGGTGACCACAAGATGATGACCACGCTGGTGGAGAGGATCGCGAAGCGGGACGGCTTCGGTGACTTGCTCGCCGAGGGATCGCTCCGCGCCGCTCGGACGATAGGGCGCGAGACCGAGCGGTATGCCGTTCAGGCGAAGGGCCAGGAATACCCGATGCACGATCCTCGTTTCCAGTTCGGGCTCGGCATCGGCTACGCGACCTCACCGACGGGCGCCGATCACATGCACAACTTTCACGATTCCGGCTTGGGGTCCGATGCGGCCGCGGAGCGCATCAGGTCTCTGGGTGTCTTCATGGATCCGGTGGAGCGAGATACGCTTCCCACGGTCAAGCCGGTTCTCGCGGCGACGATGATCCGTGCCGCCGTGATGAACAACTGCGTCGGCCTTTGCATGTTCGAACCGTATCGGCTGCCCCAATTACGGAAGATCGTCACCGCCGTTGCGGGCTGGGAGGTCACAGACCTCGAACTCCTTCGGGTCGGGGAACGGGCGCTGGCTTTGGCACGCCTGTACAACGCGCGGGAGGGCCTGACGCCGGCCGACGACACCCATCACCCCCGGTTCACCGAGCCGTTGATGCTCGACGGCGAGGAAGGCGCGTCGATCCCGCAGGCTCAGATGCAAGAGGCGGTCGACCTGTACTACGAATTGCAGGGATGGGATAAGACGACAGGCGCGCCGACTCGCGCCAAGCTTCTCGAACTCAGCCTCGACTGGGCCGTCGACCTTCTCGAACGATGACCGAGCATCCGCAGGAGCCCTAGCAGCTGGGTTCACTGATGCCGCTCGAGTGGCTGACAGGGCGATGGGGCGGCGAGACCGATGGTGGGCGGGTGGAGGAGATCTGGTCTCGGCAGAGGCCGACACGATGATGGGTGTCTTCCGGTGGACGACCGCCGATGGCGTGCGGTTCTACGAACTCCTTGTGATCCGCACGAACACCGTCGGGATTGAGCCACAGATCAAGCACTTCGGGGCGGACCTCGTCGGATGGGAGGAGAAGGGCGAAACGGTCGCCTTCGATCTCGTGCCCCTCGAAAAGGCCGAGGGGATCTCTCTGAGGCGAAGCCCAGACGAGACCGGGTGGATGATCTATCGTCTCGGTGGGGATGACCGATTGGAGATCGGTTTCCGCGTCGAGGGTGAGGAGTCGGATCCAGACGACGCGCTTCGGTTCACGTGCCAGGAATAGCGTGCCACGTGCAGGAGGTGTCACGATGACGGAAACGCTGTTCGACTACGATCGAAGCGCGTCGCTCGACGTGCGTTCGGTGGGGACTCGTGAGCACGGTGGATGGATCGGTTCGGAATTGACGTACGCGACACCATTCGACCGCCGACGGGCCGCCCACTTGATCCGACCCACTGGCGATGGACCGTTCCCCGCGATCCTCTACGTGCACTGGTTCGAACCGGCGGCCGCCGACTCGAACCGGACCCAGTTCTACGAAGAGGCTCAGGCGATGGTGAAGCGAGGCGCCGCGTCGCTGCTGATCGAGACGATCTGGTCCGACCGCGAGTGGTTCCTCAAGCGAACCCAAGCCGAGGATCATCGGACGTCTGTGGAGCAAGTGATCGAACTTCGGCGCGCGACGGACCTGCTTCTCGCGCAGCCGGGCGTCGACCCGGATCGGCTTGCGTATGTTGGACACGATTTCGGTGCGATGTACGGCGTTGTGATGGGGAGTGCCGATCCTCGCCCATCGTGCTACGTTCTGATGGCGGGCACGCCGAGGTTTCACGAGTGGTTTCTCTACTACCCGCCCCTCGAGGGCGACGAGAAAGACGCATTCATTCACCAGATGACGGAGCTCGACCCGATCGGCCGAGTCGCTCAGCTGGCTCCGGCATCACTGCTCTTCCAATTCGGACGTGACGACGCCCACGTGCCGATCGAACGGGCCGAGGCGTTCTTCGGGGCGGCACCCGAGCCGAAGGAGCTGCGTTGGTATGACGCCGAGCACGGACTGAACGAAGAGGCGACGGCCGATCGCATGGAATGGGTGGCTGGCCAGCTCGGCCTGGAAGACGAGGCGATCTGAGTGATGGCCGGACTGAGAGCGGTCGGCGGAGTCTCGTGGTGGTTGGCGGCGATCCCGATGGTTTGTTCGCTGCCGGGCAGTGGCGCGGAAAGCGAACGGCCTGTTGCTCTGATTCGCGGCCTCCTCATCGACGGGACGGGGAGCGAGCCGATCGAGGATGCCGTCGTCCTCATTCGTGACGGACTGGTTTCGGCTGCAGGTCGGAGCACCGAGGTTTCGATACCCGCCGACGCAGAGATCATCGATCTCAACGGAGGAGCGATTCTGCCAGGCTTCATCAACGCGCACGTTCACGATGGCTACGACGAGGCGAACCTGAAGGCGTGGGCTCACGCTGGGGTAACGACCGTCTGCGATCTCGGTGCTTCGGTCCGCTGGACGAACGGGAGTAGGTCAGCCTTCGAGCTTCGAGACCGCTTGAATGGTGATCCACGGAACGCTCGGCTTGTGTGGCGGCGGGACCGATCGTTACGACCATTGGCGGCTACGGTGGGTTCGCCGTGAGCTCGCCTGAGGACGCGCGCGAGAAGGTCGACGAGCTGATTGACGCGGGCGCGGACGTGATCAAGATTGCGATCGAGGACAACCTGCAGGGGCGAACCTGGCCATTGCTCACGTCCGAGGAGATTGCCGCAATCGTCGAGACGGCGCACGCGCGTGGAGCCATCGTGGCCGCACACGTATCTCGCTCGGAGCACGTTGGTGCGGCGCTCGATGCGGGGTGGATGCCGTCGAGCACATGGCGGTGAACGCCGTCTCTTCCGAGCAAATCGATCGGATGATCGCCCGGGACATGGTCTGGGTACCGACGATGGAGCTGTGGTCGTGCGTGACGGAACGCCACGGCACTTCCGGGTGGGAGGCCACGGCGGCGGCCAACCTTCTTCGGTTTGTCGATGCGGGGGGAAGCGTTGCGCTCGGCACCGACTACGCTGGATATGTCTGCTCTTTCGACCTTGGGATGCCGATGACCGAGATCCTGTTGATGGCGGACGCGGGGCTTACGCCGGTGCAGATCATCGAAGCCGCGACTCGGAACGCGGCCCGCGTCTGCGGCCTTGGGTCCGAGCTGGGCACGATCGAGCCGGGGAGGATCGCCGACGTGATCGTCGTCGACGGGAATCCGTTCGACGATCTGAACGCGCTCGGCGACGTCTGGCTCGTCGTCCACAACGGGGTTGTGATCCGAAACGACAAGTAGCCGCCGTGGCTCAGGGGTTCTCGCAGCTGCCCCTGAGTGAGCGCTTCGGGAGCCG
>JBARQW010000298.1:0-2406 GCA_049643905.1 Bipolaricaulia bacterium | reverse complement strand
CTCATCGTGGGCGTCCTGGCCGAGGCCGCGTACGTCGGCCTACGCGTTCGCCCGGTTCTACGCAGGGAGTTGCTGCCGTCGGTCGACTCGCAGGAGTCGCTGACGACGAGAGCCTTCCTTCGCTTCTACGTTCCGCTCTCGCTCACGTCGATCGTCTTCCTCGGCGTGCGCCCGATTCTGACCGCGGCGATCAGCCGGATGCCGGACCCGCTCGAGTCGCTTGCCGCGTGGCCGGTCATCGGCGGATTGGCTTTTCTGTTCCGCAGCGTCGGCGTCGCGTACAACGAGGTCGTCATCGCCCACATTCACGAGCGCGGCTCAACGCGTGCCTTGCGGCGGTTCACGGTCGGCCTGGTGGTCGCCACCAGCACAGGCATACTCCTGATCGCCGCGACGCCCCTGTCCCGGATCTGGCTTGGCACGATCACAGGACTGAGCGAGGAGCTCATTCTCTTCGCTCAGGGCGCCCTCTGGTTCGCTCTCCTTCTTCCCGGGGCGTCGGCATTGCAGAGCTGGTTCCAGGGAGTCGTTCTTCACAGCAAGCGCACGCGGTGCATCACGGAGGCGATCCTCGTCTACTTGGTCGTGGTCACGGCGGTCCTGTGGGCAGGAATCGCCTGGGGACGCGTCAGCGGCATCTACGTCGCCTTGGTCGCCATGACCGCGGCGGAGCTCTCACGAAACGCGTGGCTCTGGTTCCGAAGCCGCGGGGCGCGCGCGGCGCTTCGCGAAAGAGACGCGTAGCGGCTGGGTCCTCGAGCCAGGGCCCGCGCGAGACGCTTCACAGCTCGGCGATCCGTTTCCAGACACACGTGGACACCTCGCTCAGCGATCCCTGAGCCTCGATGAGGATGGCTGAATCGTCCGGCGCCAGGTCGTCGCCTCTACCCGCGTGGTCCAGGCGTCCGGCGGCACGTAGCCGCTCCTCCCGAACGAAATCGGGGACATCGAGCCAGATCACGGCGTCGAAGATCGAGCGGTCGACGTGTCGCGACGTCGTGAGAAGCGCCCCCTCGACAAGGACGACCTTCGTCCCGCGTTCCCGGTGCTCTTCGCAGAGAGCCACGAGTCGTTCGGCGACGGCCGGGTGGACGATCGCTTCGAGATCCTCTCGCGCATCCGGATCGATGAAGACGGCCACGGCGAGTTCGCCGCGATCGATCTCCCCGTCTTCCGTGACAACACCTTCACCGAATCGCCCGACGACCAAATCGAATGTCTCGGTCCCCGGTGCGTACGTCTCCCAGGCAACCCGGTCGAGGTCGATCCACGCAACGTTCGGGCGTGAAGCCAGGGCGTCCGCGACGGCGCTCTTCCCGCTTCCTGGTCGTCCTGCGAGTCCGATGATCTTCATCACGATTGCGTAACCGTAGTCGCTCGGCTCGGTCAGGGGCAAGCTTGCGAAGGGCCGGGCAAGGCTCTACGCTACGGAAACCGCCAGGAGGCGCGGCAACCGCAGGGAGGCAGAGTTGAGCGAGATCGTCAGGGACTACTACGACGCTTGCGTGAACTTCGAGTGGGGGCGTCTGACCGACCCGTACCATCGTTTCGAGCTAGAGAGTACTCGCCGGCTGATCGACGAGTATTTCCCGTCCGAGGGTCGGATCGTGGACGTTGGCGGAGGGCCTGGACGATACACCGTCGAACTCCTCCAACGTGGACACAGCGTGAGCCTCGTCGACCTCTCCGCCGAAGCGATCGAGTTCGCGAAGCGGAAGCTTGCCGAGCTCGGCCTTGAGGCCGAGTTGGTCGCCTGCGCCGATGCCCGCTGCCTTGATTGTCTGAATTCAGCTGCGTTCGACGCCGGACTCCTCCTCGGTCCGCTCTATCACTTGGTCGACGAGGAGGATCGGCGCAAGGCGCTTTCGGAGTTTCACCGCATCCTGAAGCCAGGTGCACCGGGAATCGTCGGTTTCATCAACCCGTGGGGGATCTTGCGCTCGGGCCTGAATGAGTTTCCGACCTTCTACGCCAACCGAGAGGACGCCGCGGCGCTTCTCGGGACGTATCACAAGATTGGGGAACAAGCGGCCTTCACCGAATCGGTCTTCCTTCCGCCGCCGCAGGCGCTTGACGAGCTCAGGGCGGCAGGCTTCGCCGTCGAGGCCCGTGCCGGCGTCGAGGGGTTCGCTTCGGGGATGCTCGACGAAGTCGCCCGGATCGCCGAAGAGGACCCGGAGGCCTACGAGAACATCCTCCTCCTCGTCGCCGAGACCTGCCAACATCCCGCGTATCGGGACTGCACAGAGCACCTTCACGTCGTCGTCCGGCGGCTCGATGGACGATGGGATCAGCCCGAGACACGTGCTGAAACCTCCTCCTAGGAGGCGTGTACGTACCCCGAGGTGATCAAGATGAACAACCCGCGAGCACGACTCGGAGTCCTTCTCATAGGAATTCTCGCCA
>JBARQW010000297.1:0-1941 GCA_049643905.1 Bipolaricaulia bacterium | reverse complement strand
TTCACGTTCTTCGCCACCGCGGGCGTCGTGCATAACGTCGGCGCGACCCCCGTCTTCTGCGACATCGACCCCGAGACCTTCAACCTCGATCCCGACCACGTCCGCGAGATCCTGGCCGCAGGAGGTCCAGCTCGTAGCTCGTTGCCCGTGGCTGGCGGGAACACCAACAAGGGCTCTGGCAGGAGACAGGCCGCGCAGTCCACGGGCCACATCCCACACGCCACAGGCGATTTGCCTCGTTTCCGAGCCATCATCCCCGTCCACCTCTACGGGCAGATTGCAGACATGGACGAGATTCTGGCGATCGCGGAGGAATTCGATCTCGCCGTCGTCGAGGACGCAGCTCAAGCCATCGGCGCGACGTACAGGGGAGACACTCAGCACGTGGCCCGTGGCACGTGGCCTGTAGAAAACGCCGCAGTAAGCGAGGCCTCCCCACAAGCTACAAGCCACAAGCCGGCGTCCCGCAAAGCTGGTGCCATCGGCGATCTCGGCTGCTTCAGCTTCTATCCGACCAAGAACCTCGGGGCCTACGGCGACGCGGGGATGGTCACCGCCAACGACGACGAGCTGGCAGACGTCGTCGGGATGCTCCGCGTGCACGGCGCGCGGCCGAAGTACTTCCATCGGATGGTTGGCGTCAATTCACGTCTCGACGCAATCCAGGCGGCGATTTTGAGCGTGAAGCTGGCGCATCTCGATCGGTGGTCGGCGGCGCGCGCCGAGAAGGCCGACCGCTACGACGGGTTGCTCGCGGATGTCGATGGGATTCTCACTCCGAAGCGGGCGCCGGGTCGTTCCCACATCTTCCACCAGTACACGATCCGCGTCCTGAACGGGCAAAGGGACGCGCTTCGCGAACACCTGAAGGTTGCGGGGATCGGGACGATGATCTACTACCCGAAACCCCTTCACCTGCAGGAGTGCTTCGCGCATCTCGGGTACAAGGAAGGTCAGCTCCCTCATTCAGAAGCAGCGAGCGACGAAGTTCTATCCCTCCCGATCTTCCCCGAGCTGACCGAGGCCGAGCAGGACTACGTCATCGAATCGATCAAGACGTTCTACACGTAGCGTCGGGCCTTGTGCCCGACGTTGATCGGCCCTTTGGCGCGACTGGGCTTGGCCATTGGTCTGTGCGGGCCGAGGATGGTATCGTTGCGTTTGGTGGGATTCTCTCAATCCCGGGAGGGACAGCATGAAGGACAAGGATCAACTGATTAGGAGAATCGAGACGCTCTCGGATGACGCTCTTGACGAAGTCTATGACTTCGTCGCGTTCATTCAGGAGAGGCGCCAGGCTGGTATCGAACCCTTCGCGGCATGGGGAGAGTGGGCGTTGCGCAGCGGATCGTTTGAGTTCTGGAACGATCCCGAGGAGCAGGAGTACACCCCGGCCGATCTTCGAGCAGAGGCATGAGCTTCAAGCCGGGTTGCGTTTCCCTGATTCGCTTTCCTCGGACGGATCTGGCTGAGGGGAAGCATCGGCCTGTTCTTCTCTTGAAGAAGATGCCTGGCCCGTTCAGCGATTGGTTGATCTGCGCGATTACGTCGCAGTTGCGACATGCCGTCCCGAACTGGGATGAGGTCATCAAGCCGGAAGACGCCGACCACCGGAACTCTGGACTGAAGGTGCCTTCGCTGATCAGAATCGGCAAACTGGCGACAGTTGAGGAGCAGGTGCTCGAAGGAGTGCTCGGTGAGATCTCCGCGGAACGGCTCACGGCAATCCAGCTCAAGATCAGTGACTACCTCGAACGTGGAAATCCCGCCGAACTCACGCGTTGCGTTCTCCCACGCGATTCGAGCCTTCCTGAGACCTGAGGTGCAGCTCGTGGTGGATGCTGTGATCCACGCCGCGTGTAGTTCCACGCTTCGTTGACATGCGTACACTTGATCGCCACGATGTGGCGGCAATCGAAGGAGGACAGGATGACGACGGTA
>JBARQW010000296.1:0-3388 GCA_049643905.1 Bipolaricaulia bacterium | reverse complement strand
ATGGAGTCCATCTTGCTTTTGAGAACTACAACCGTGATCACGACGCCGAAGCGTTCGTTGCCGGCATCGAGCGGATCTTCGCTCAGTTCGAACAGATTCTGAAGGCAAAGGGCGTCGCTCGAATCGACGCGATCGGGGAGTCCTTCGATCCTGCGGTGCACGAGGCGCTGTTGAGCCTGCAAAGCGACCAAGAGAAGAACACGATTGTCGAGGTGTTCTCGCCCGGCTACGCCAGAAACGGCCGAACCCTGCGCCCGAGCAAGGTCGGCGTCAGTCAAGGGTCCGCCGCAGTGAAAGAGGAGGAAGAATGAAGGAGAAGATCATCGGTATCGACTTAGGCACAACCAACTCCTGTGTCGCCATCTTCGAAGCGGGATCGCCGACGGTGATCACGAATGCCGAGGGGGAACGCGTCACCCCTTCGGTCGTCGCGTTTACCGATGCCGGCGAGCGCCTCGTCGGCCGCCTCGCCAAGCGACAGGCGATCACCAACCCGACCAACACGATCGCCTCGATCAAACGCAAGATGGGGACCGACCATCGCGTTCCGATCACGGTCCAGGGCAAGACGGAGAACTACACCCCCGAGCAGATCTCGGCGATGATCCTCCAGAAGCTGAAGCTCGACGCCGAGGCCCACCTTGGGGGGAAGGTCTCGAAGGCCATCATCACCGTCCCCGCCTATTTCAACGATGCGCAGCGCCAAGCGACGAAGGCGGCGGGCGAGATCGCGGGCCTCGAGGTACTTCAGATCATCAACGAACCGACCGCGGCATCGCTCGCCTACGGCCTCGACAAGGAGCACGAGCAGACAATCCTCGTCTTCGACCTCGGCGGCGGAACGTTCGACGTCTCGGTGCTCGAGATCGGCGATGAGCTGTACGAAGTCCTCGCGACCGACGGGGACACCCAGCTCGGCGGCGACGACTTCGATCAGCGCATCATCGACTGGCTCGCAGACGAGTTTCGCAAGGACACGGGAATCGACCTGACGAGCGATCCGAGCGCGATGCAGCGCCTGAAGGACGGTGCCGAGGCGGCAAAGAGGGAGCTCTCCAGCCGGATGGAGACGACGATCAACCTTCCCTATCTGACCGCCGACGCGTCCGGTCCGAAGCACCTCGAGAAGAAGCTGTCGCGGGCCAAGTTTGAGGGGATGATCGACGATCTTCTTCAGCAGACCACTCGAACCGTCGACGGCGCGCTTCGCGAGGCGAAGAAGACGGCGGACGACATCGATCAGGTCGTCCTCGTCGGCGGATCGACGCGGATTCCGAAGGTGCAAGAACTGATCTCGTCGCGCATTCCGGGAAAGATCAATCGCGAGATCAACCCCGACGAGGTCGTCGCCGCCGGCGCGGCGCTCCAGGCTGGGATGTTTGCCGGTGAGGTCGACTCGGTTGTCCTCCTCGATGTGACCCCTCTCTCGCTCTCGATCGAGACGCTCGGCGCGGTCGCGACGCCGCTGATCGAGAGAAACACCACGATCCCGACCGAGAAGACGAAGACGTTCACCACCGCCGAGGACAGCCAGCCGGCGGTCGAGATCCACGTCGTGCAGGGCGAGCGAAAGATGGCCGGCGACAACAAGTCGCTCGGCAAGTTCCAGCTCACGGGGATTCCCCCCGCACCGCGGGGCGTCCCCCAGATCGACGTGACCTTCAACATCGACGCCGACGGGATCCTCCACGTCACCGCCAAGGACAAGGCGACGTCGAAGAGCGCGTCGATCACGATCCAAGATTCGTCCCACCTCGACGACGCCGAGATCGAGCGGATGCGCAAAGAGGCCGAAGAGCACGCGGAGGAGGACAAGAAGAGATCGGAACTCGCCGAGGTTCGCAACCAGGCCGATCAGCTTGTCTACGCGTCCGAGAAGGCCCTCTCCGATCTCGGAGAGAAGGTCGACGGCGCGAAGCGATCGGAGATCGAAGACCAGATCCGGCGGCTCCGCGAGAAGCTCGACGCCGACGCCGACGCGGCCGAGCTGCGACGCAGCGTCGAGGAGCTTTCCAAGGCGTCCCAGGAGGTCGCCCAGCAGGCGTATCAGGAGACCCAGGGAGACGCCGGCGGACCGCCGCCGGGCGGCGCCGAAGAGGAGGCGCCTTCGGAAGAAGACGCCGGCGAGTACATCGACGCGGAGTACGACGAGAAGTGATGGACAGGTAGGGAGACGGCGTGGCCAAGCGCGACTACTACGAAACCCTCGGACTCACCAAGGATGCAGCCGAGGCCGACATCAAGAAGGTCTATCGTGAGAAGGCGAAGGCTCTCCGTCGCGACATGTATCGCGACGTGAAGAAGGAGGAGTCCGAGAACGAGTTCAAGCGGGTCGCCGAGGCATACGAGGTTCTCTCCGACCCTCAGAAGCGCGCCCAGTACGATCGATACGGCCACGCCGGTCCGACGCAGGGCTTCACGTTCGGAGACACGGACTTCCACCGGGCCCGAGACGCGTACCCTGAGTCAGGCTTCGGCGGGCTCGGCGACCTGATCGACCGCATCCGCCGTGCGGGAGAACGTCAATCCGCGACGCGACAGCGTCGCGTTCGTCGCGTTCGTCGCGGCGAGAGCATCGAGTACCGGCTTCGGATCACGCTGGAAGACGCGGCCCACGGCACGAAGATGACCGTGACGGTCCCTCGGCTTGTTTCGTGCGAGACCTGTTCAGGTTCGGGAATGGAACCGGGCACGTCCAAGCGCGCCTGTCCGACCTGCGACGGCCGGGGGCACATCGAGTACCTCCAACAGAGCGTCTTCGCCAGTTTCGTCAACTTGCTTGAGTGCCCCGAGTGCGCCGGAGCGGGCGAAGTGATCGAGCAGCCGTGCCACCGATGCCGCGGGACCGGCCGCGTGAGGCAGAAGAGCAGGATCTCGACCACCGTCCGAGCCGGCGTCGACACCGGCTCGCGCCTCCGACTGAGCGGGCAGGGGAACGCGGGCGTCGAGGGCGCGCCAAGCGGAGACCTGTTCATCGTCATCGAAGTGATCCCCCACGAGAGATTTCTCCGTGACGGCCGCGACGTTCATTCGAAAGCGACGATCTCTTACGCGGAAGCGGCACTGGGCGGGAAGATCAAGGCCGAGACGCTGTGGGGAGAAGAGACGGTCTCGATCCCGTCCGGGACTCAGCCTGGAACCACGTTCAGGCTGCGCGGAAAGGGAATCGCCAACATCCATCGCGAATCGGGCAAGGGAGACCACATCGTCGAAGTGACCGTCAACGTGCCGAAGAAGCTGTCCGGAAAACAGCGCCGCGCGTTGGAGGCGTTCGCGGAATCGCTCGAGTGAGGCTCGCGGGCGACGCTCGGATCGAGCTGGCGGCTCAGCCGACGAGGTCCTGCAAAATCGGCCGCATCCTCCGGATTGCCTGCATCCTGTGACTGAT
>JBARQW010000295.1:0-1555 GCA_049643905.1 Bipolaricaulia bacterium | reverse complement strand
TTTCCAGATTGGCCTGAGCGCGCTCGATGTCCTTCTTGGGAAACGTGCCGATCAACGACGTTGCGGTTGGAACGTATCCGAGCCGACCGGCCAGAACGTTGTTGAGGACACTCGCCCGCTTCACGAGATTGAACTGCTGGAAGATCATCGCGATCTGCCGCCGTACCCTCCGCAGCCTGCGGTGCGACAGCGCCGTGATGTCGGTTCCGTCGAAGACGATGGAGCCTTCGGTGGGCTCTACAAGGCGGTTGATGCAGCGAAGGAGCGTCGACTTCCCAGAACCGGATAGACCGATGAGAACCAAGAATTCGCGCTCATCGACGGTTAGGCTCACATCATCGAGCGCGAGAACTTTGCCGCGCTCGTAGACCTTCGTGAGATGCTCGATCTCTAGATGTGCCATGATAGATGAACACGAGGGAGAGGTGAGTGCCTCTCCCTCGTGTTGATAGTCAATCCGTCCTTTACGGCTCGATGGTCGGGTAGCCGACCAGTTCGCGGTAGACGTTGTAGAACGTCGTGTCGACGTCCTTCACAGCGCTCCACTCGTAGAAGTTGGGGTTGTTCCAGAGAGCCAAACCCGCCGCCGAGGCGATGTGGAGCTTGACCGCGGCGACGATCGCGTCCTCGATGTCCTGTGGGAAGCCCTCGCAGAACGCGAGACAGTCGTTCGGGATCGGGCCGATGACGTCCAGAACGCCGACCTTCTCGACGATGTCCCAGTGACTGCCATAGGCATCCGAGGCGCTCGCGACGGCGTAGCGGACGTCGCGGATCATGCCGCGCACGCCGGGCGCGTAGAGGGCGCCTGCGGCGTCATCCCAGATCCAGAGTTCGGCAGGGTCGCCCCACTTCCAGATCACGCCAGGATGCAGCACGCTGACCCAATCAGGGCCGATGGGCTGGGAGCCGTAGCCGGTGGCGAAGTCGCCCTGGCCTTCCAGGAGCGCAATGACCGAATTCGTGTGTCCGCCAGACTCGACGAAATCGCCGGGCACGATCCCATCCAGCTCAAACTTCAGGTTCGGGAAGATGTAGCCGGACGTCGAGCCGGGATACGCGTAGATCCACGTCTTGCCGTCGAGGTCGGCGAGCGATTCATAGCCATCCTCGCGCAGGACGTAGATCGACGCGTAGTAGTACTCGTATCCGTAGCGGACCGACGCGAGGCGGCAGTGAACCGCGGGGTTCACGTTGGTGATTGCCGCGTACTGCTCGGTCGTCGGGCACGCCATCGTGTTTCCGTCGGCCGAAATCATCGCCTCATTCAGCGCGGCGTAGTCCGCGGCGACCGCGTAGTCGACGTAATAGCCCGTCAGTTCGTAGAGATCCTCGGCGATTGCCGCTCCCACCTCGTCAATCGTTGCGGGAAGCGTGGACGGCGGGAGCAGCCAGACGATCGGGTTTCCTTGTGTTCCGAGATCCTGAGCGTAACCGATGACGCCGACTGCCATGGCGGCAATCAACGTCAATGCCAGCAACCTACGCATGTTGCACCTCCTGTAACTCTTGAAGCCTCCGGGGCGCGAAGGATACCCGCGTCCCAGTGTGATCC
>JBARQW010000294.1:0-3605 GCA_049643905.1 Bipolaricaulia bacterium | reverse complement strand
GTCCTGTGACGTTCCCAAGGTCTATTCCTGCGAGTACCGCCCAAGACGGCTCCTTTGAGTTTGAGGATGTGGATGGCGACATCGTCGAAGTACGGTTCGAGATCGTCGACGGCGATCCCGCGACAATCGAGATCGACCCCGGCCTGAGCTTTGATCCCGAGGTTGAGGGAGAGCTCGACGGCTACATCAGGTTCACCATCCGCGTCGTGCAGCCTCAAACGGTCACGCTCCGTTTGATCCTTGTCGATGCCGTGGGTCTTGAGAGCAAGCCGCTCAACTTCACATTCGACGTATACGCGCCGACACCGCCTCGGATCGGCCGCATGACGTTTCCGACGTCGGTTCGCAAAAACAGGGTTCAAAACGGCTCCTTCCAGTTCGAGGACAGCGAGGGAGACATCGTCGAAGCGCGATTCGAGATCATCGAGGGCGATGCGTCGACGATCGAGATCGATCCCGGCCTGAGCTTCGATCCAGAGATCGCGGGCGAGACCGACGGCATCATACGATTCACGATTCGCGTCAGCCAAGCACAGACCGTTTCTTTGCGAGTGACTCTCGTCGATGCCGCAGGGCTGGAGAGCGAGCCATACGAGTTCACGTTCACGGTCGAGTAACTACATAGAGGAGGACCGATGAGAGAGCCACGAATGCGTTGGATCGCGATGACAACCCTGTGGTCTGTGCTGCTCGTGGGCGCAGCCTGCCGCGCCTCGGACGGAACCACTACAGAGGAGATCCAGGCTCTCGCCGGCCACACCGAGTGCGTGCGATCGGTGGCGCTGAGCCCGGACGGAAAGACACTCGCGTCGGGGTCCGATGACAAGACGATCAAACTGTGGGACGTTGCGACCGGGGAGGAGATCCGGATTCTGTCCGGCCATACAAACTGGGTGTATGCGGTGGCGTTCAGCCCGGACAGCCAGACGCTCGCCTCAGGATCCTCTGACAACACAGTCAAGCTGTGGGACGTCGGAACTGGGAAGGAGATCCGGACCCTCACCGGCCACACGTGGGATGTGGAGTCGGTGACGTTCAGCCCGGACGGCGCGACGCTCGCGTCGGGATCGGATGACAGCACGATCAAGCTATGGGACGTCGCGACCGGGGAGGAGATCCGAACCCTGTCTGGTCACGAATGGGTGGTCGCTTCTGTCAGGTTTAGCCCGGACGGTGCGATACTTGCGTCAGGGTCTTGGGACGACACGATCAAGCTGTGGGACGTCGCGACGGGAGAGGAGATCCGGACTCTGCTTGGCCACGAATGGCTAGTGACTTCTGTTGTGTTCAGCCCGGACGGCGCGACGCTCGCGTCAGGATCTTGGGACGAGACGATCAGGCTGTGGGATGTCGCTACCGGGGAGGAGATTCAGACCTTGTCTGGACACACAGGCTGGGTGCGATCGGTGGTGTTCAGCCCGGACGGGCAGACGCTCGCTTCAGGATCCCATGACGACACGATCAAGCTGTGGGATGTCGCTACCAGGGAGGAGATTCAGACCTTGTCCGGTTACATGAGCTGGGTGAACTCGGTTGTGTTCAGCCCGAATGGGTGTTTGGTCGCCTCGGGATCCGGCGACGGAAAGGTTGTGCTGTGGGACGTGACGGCGGGCGTAGGAGTCTAGCTGTCCCCCGACAGGATGACGTGCAAGTTGTGAGGCACGGCGCTACGGAGGCACGCCAGATCTCGTAGCCAGACTGCCGTCTGGAGTACGGAATGACCCCTTCCCTTCGGACAGAGAGGTTTACGGCGTTTCCCCGAGCTGCGCATCTAGATCCAGAGTCATGTGAATGTCTTCCGGTTCCTCGGCAAGGAGAGCCGGATCCGGCTTGTCCGTCGGACTGAACCCTTGGCGGTGGTAGAACCCGACGGCCGATTCGCTCGGCGTCGCGGAGACGTAGAGGGCCGTTGCGCCATCGCTTTGAGCAAGCGCAAGCACCTCGGCGAACAGGAGAGAGGCGATTCCCGATCGGCGGTGGCCGCTGCTGACGTGAAGAAGCGCGAGCTGTCCCATCGATTCGGTCAGACGAGGCCTGTAGATGGCGATTCCCGCAAGGCGATCGCCGTCGAAGGCGCCGATCGCCGTCCCGCCCAGCGACAAGTAGTGATCCGCTCCACGGATCATCTCGCCGAAGCTGTGCTCCCCGTCGCCCTCACGCCACCCGGCGTCGTCCCAGTCGACGGACATCTCGATGAGCTCCGTGCCCTCCTGCCGATACCCGATGCGGATCTCCTCCGTGCGATCGATATCGCGAATCCTGGCGAGGTCGTCGGCCAGCATTGTACGAACCTCCACAGCGTTGACTCCTTCTTGGGTTTGCGCGAGGCGAATGGCTGAAGGCCGTCGAGCTACTCGCTCTCCTGGTTGGGGCGCGAGAAGGTTCGTTCTCCGAGGCGGTCGGCGATCGACTCGGTAAGCACGTGCATAATCCCGTTGACGTTTGCGGATTGAAGCTCGCGGCGCTCGACCAGGCGCTCGATCTCAGCCTCGGGCGTGCCGAGGACCTCGGCCGCTTTCGCCACCGTGAGGAGCCGCGGGAGTTCAATACCATCGTGTATCACGGTCGTCTCCTTCGGAGACTTACACGGAGAATGCTGCGCATTCTCCCAAGCAACTCAACGCGTTGAATTGCCCTCCGGGGTCTTACACGCGCTTCTGGTCGAGACACGTCAGTCCCTCGCGTTCCACTGGGCTATGGCGTACGTGCATCGGAGATCCTTGGGTCGCCTCCCTACGCTCCCACGGCCGCACCTTGCGGTGCGGGATCGCGTTCCCTTCCGCTCTGCCAGTCGGTCCTGCCCCTCTCGTGGTCTGAGGCATAGGGTCATGCCCCTACGGCGTGATATCCCGCATCAACATGGTGGGTCTCGCCGGTGACGGCGGACGAGAGGTCGGAGAGGAGGTAGACGGCCGCCTTCCCGACTTCGTCGGTCTCGATGTTCCTTCGGAGCGGTGCTGTGCTCTCCACCCGTTCGAGCATCTTGTCGATCCCTCCGACGGCCATTGCCGCGAGTGTCCGACAAGGGCCGGCTGAGAGGGCGTTGACGCGAATCCCGACTTCGCCGAGTTCTGCGGCCAGGTAGCGAGTGGCCGATTCGAGCGCTGACTTGGCGACGCCCATCACGTTGTAGCCTGGCGTTGCCTTCTCCGCGCCGTAGTAAGAGAGCGCCAGGATTGACCCGCCGTTCGGCATCAGACCTCGTGCACGGTCGGCGATGGCGATCAACGTGTACGCAGAAACGTCGAGCGCTTGTTGGAAGACGGCGCGCGGCGTCGATGCGAAGGCGCCGAGCTTCAAGTACTCGCGGTCGGCGAAGGCGATCGAGTGGACGACGAAGTCGATCGAACCGAAGCCGGCCTGCACGGCGTCGAACAGGCTGTCGAGGTCTTCGTCCTTCGACACGTCGCACGGATGAATCCACGGCGCTTCGATTCCGAGGCTGCCCAGGGCCTTCCTCACACGTCCCTCCGTCTTTTCTCCCGGAAGATGGGCGAAAGCGCAGACGGCGCCGTGGTCGACAGCGTTCTTTGCGATGTGCCAGGCGATGCTCCGCTCATTGGCGACACCGAAGACCAGACCGGTCTTTCCTGCGAGCAGGCTCA
>JBARQW010000293.1:0-2679 GCA_049643905.1 Bipolaricaulia bacterium | reverse complement strand
GAAGCGGATTCGGCGCGAGATACGCGGACAGCCCCTCCTCGAGGCCGATGCGCGGAGACCAGCCCAGCTCCGCGGTCGCTCGATCAATCACCAGCTCCAGATGGCGACCGTTCTGCGCCGCGTCCTCCTCTCTCAGCAGGACCACGTCGGGAAGACTCCGTTGCTCGGCAAGCTCCTGGTAGATGCCGGCGAGTTCGTTGATGCTGACGCTCGCTCCGCCGCCCACATTGAAGACGCGAGAAGCCCCAACTCGCGACAGAAGTCCTGCCGCAACGACGGCCCGCGAGGCGTCGCTCACATGGACGAGGTCGAGTCGTTGTTCGCCCGTCCCGTGAATCACAAGAGGCTTTCCCTCCAACACACACCGGGCAAAACGCCCAGGAAGCTCATCCCGCCTTGTGTTCGGAGTCACTCCGTAGAGACGTGACAGACGCACGACAATCACATCGAGCGCGTCGTCGAAGGTCTCCGCGATGCGCTCTCCGGCGTACTTGGTCAGGGCGTACGCCCCTTCGGGGGCCAAGGGCGAGTTCTCGTCCCAAGGGGCTCCCGTTCGTCCGTAGACGCTCTGGGTGGACACGTAGACGAAGCGTCGACATCCACCGGACTCGACCGCCCCCCGGATCACGCGAAGCGTCGCCTCGACGTTGGCGCGGACCATCTCCCGCGGCTCGGGGCCGCCGCCAACAGGCCGCACGGCGGCCGCGTGGATGATGACGTCCGTCCCCTCCGGCAATGGGTACCGATCAAGAAGATCGGCACACACGACCTCGAGGCGATCGGAAGAATCGTGGTAGCGACGCCGAAGAAGCTCGAGCCTTTCGAGAGAACGTCCGACAGCGACGACCCGAACACCTTCACGCGCGAGCAGCTCGCCGACGATCTCCTCGCCCAGGTAGCCGGTCGCGCCGGTGACGGCTACGTTCACGCTCATTCCCCCTTCAGCTCGCTCCGGGGGACGATCAACTCATCGACAAAGCGGCACGACACGACGTCGCTCGGCTGCCGAAGCGCAGATCTGGCAGTCTCGAGCGGGACATTGTGGAGCAGCCGATCGAGGACGCCCTCGACTTCATTGAACCCCATCGCCGCGCGAACCCCCGTGATCCCGGTGAAGCGGGGATTGATCTCGAAAACCTTCGGCCCCTCGGACGTCATGCGACACTGAAAATTGCAGGGGCCGATCAGGCCCTCTTCAACAAGCACAGTCGCCATCCGCTCTACAAGATCCTCAACTGAAGGAATCCTCCTCGGATCGACGTAGATCGGCACGCCCGCCTGTAGGCGGTTCACGCTGCAGAACGTTCCCAGGTGATTCGCCTCGTGGTCAAGGACAACCTGAACCGAGATCTCCTCTTCCTGTCGCAACCGACCTTCGGGAAGCACGGCCTCCGGTCCCAAATCCGCGAGTTCCGCCGCCCAGTCGCTGGGCATCGCGAACTCCTGCGCGATGAAACCCGAATGTTCCACCATCGGAGTCAGACCGGCTTCGTCGAAGACGATCGTGACGTTCCTCGACGCCGATCCTCCGACCGGCTTGATGATGAGAGGGAACCCGACTTCCCTGGCGAGAGCAGGCGCATCACCGACGGAGACCGTTTGCACAAACGGGAATCCTCGCTCGCGGAAGAACCTGGCGGTCTTTAGCTTGTCTCGGCAGATCGAAACTGCCGATGGCTCGCCCACCAGAACCCGCAGCCCGGCACGTTCTAGCTCCGGCCGGGCGCGCGCCAGTTCCGGAAGCTCTGGATCCGATCCGGGGAGGAGAACCGCGACGCGATCACCGGCCGCGATCCGTTTCAGTTCGCTGACGTAGTCACTGGAATTCGCTGGAGGGACCACGCGGGCAACGTCCGATTCGTAGAGTCCGGCTGCGCGGGGATTCATGTCGAGGCCAAGAACTCGGTAGTCCCTCTCCGAGCGGCGCAGAGCACGCAGGATCGCTTGCCCGACACCGCCTCCCGTGCCGGTCACTGCCACGGTCATCCGCGTCTTGGTCAACCCTGCTCCCCAGTCTGTCTCGAATCGGCTTCATCTTCGATCGCAGCCGGCGTCTCGCGGCTGGTGATCTCGGACACGGGAACGAATGAGTCGTTGATGCCGTCATCGCCGTAGAGTCCCTCCCGCACAATCAGGACGGTCCAGAGCGTCCTCAGAAGGATTCGAACGTCGAGCCCGATCGACCAGCGGTCGATGTACTGGATGTCCAATTCGATCCGCTCCTTCCAGAGAAGCGCGTTCCGCCCGGAGACAACGGCAAGGCTTGTGATGCCGGGCTTCATCTCCAGCCGGCGGCGCTGGTGTTCATCATACGCCGCAACCTGGTAGCCGACCGTCGGACGAGGACCCACGAGGCTCATTTGCCCCGAGAGCACGTTGACTATCTGTGGCAGCTCATCGAGTCCGAGATGGCGCAAGAACCTGCCGACACGCGTGATCCGCTCGTCACCTTTCCTGAGAAGCTTCGGGACCTTATCGGCAGAGGCTGCCACCGTCATTGTGCGGAACTTCCAGACGCGGAACGGCACCCCATCTTTTCCGATCCGCTCCTGGCGGAAGAAAACCGGACCTCCATCGCCGAGCTTGATGAGAGCAGAACAGACGAGCAAGGGCAGAGCGAGAACCGCCAGCATCGGCAGGCTCAGGACGACATCGAGCACCCTCTTCGCGGTTCGACCC
>JBARQW010000292.1:0-2915 GCA_049643905.1 Bipolaricaulia bacterium | reverse complement strand
AAGACCTCAGACTACCTTGGGCATGAAGTCCTGGTGCCATCGCTTGCTCGGCAGCGGCGGATTGCCGAGATTCTCTCGACGGTGGACGAGGCGATTGAGGGGACGGAGAAGCTGATCGCGAAGCACCAGCAGATCAAGGCCGGGCTCATGCACGAGCTCTTCACCCGCGGCCTCACGCCCGACGGCCGCCTCCGCCCGCCCCACGCCGAATGCCCCGGCCTCTACAAAGACTCCCCCCTCGGCCCCATCCCGAAGGAGTGGGAAGCTATGCGAATCGCGAAACAATGCAGCGACGTGGTGGACTGCCCGCACTCTACACCGGAGTACACGGATCACGGGATTCCGTGCATTAGGACGGCTGACATGACCGCGGGAGAACTGAATCTAGAGACGGCGTACCGCGTAACAGAGGAATCGTACCGGGAGCGCGTTGCCAGATTAGCACCGGAGAAGGGAGACGTGATCTACTCGCGTGAAGGCGAACGCCTGGGAATCGCGTCGCCAGTAGGCGATGAGCGAGTCTGCCTTGGACAGCGGGTGATGCTCTTGCGGCCAAGATCGGATGTGGATCCTGCGTTCTTCATGTGGGCGATGAATACACCGATGTTTTACAGGCAGGTCATCCGTGGATTGGGCGCAACAACATCTCCTCACGTAAACGTCGGCGACATCGTCGCGCGGATGACATGGCATCCGGCCTTCCCCGAACAGCAATCCATCGGCCGCGCGATCGAGGCCGTGCAAAGGCGCATCCGGACTGAAGTCTTGTACAGACGGCAGCTTCTGAGCCAACGGCGCGGCCTCATGCACGACCTTCTGACCGGGGAGGTGGAGGTCAGGACTCCGGAGGCAGATGACGATGGATAGTCTGCCGATCAACCTCGAGGATCTCCTCCGTCACCGAACGGTGGAACGGGAGCGGATCGAGTACAAGGCGGGATGGAATCCGGATCCGATCCTGCGGACCATTTGCGCGTTCGCCAACGACTTCGCCAATCTCGGCGGCGGCTACGTGGTGATCGGCCAGGACTGCGACGATGATGGCGTTCCCATCTTCCCGCCCGTCGGCCTGCAGGCCAATCAACTGGATCCGATTCAGCAGGAGTTGCTCCAGTACTGCCACCTGATTCGCCCCAACTACTTCCCCAGGCTGAGCGTCGAGCAGTTCGAAGGCCAGAACGTCATCGTGCTGTGGGTGCCGGGCGGCGAGAACCGGCCGTACCAGGTGCCCAAGCGGGTCACCGCGACGGACAAGGAGTATCGGTACTACATCCGCCGCTACGCGAACACTGCAGAAGCGCGAGGCGATGATCTTCGCGAGCTGTTGAGCTTGGCTGCGAAGATCCCGTTCGACGATCGGTACCACCAGCAGGCCGAGTTGGCTGACCTGTCGCCCCGCCTGATGGAGGACTTTCTTCGCGAGGTCGGCAGTGACTTGGCGGACGACGCAGGCGATCTGTCGATCGACGAGCTGGGCCGTCAGATGAACGTGGTGGGCGGTCCTCCGGAGGCGCTGTTCCCAAAGAACGTCGGGCTGCTGTTCTTCAACGAGGAACCGCATCGGTTCTTCCCGGCGACCCAGATCGACGTGGTCTGGTTTCCAGAAGGCGCAGGCGGCGATCGGTTCGAAGAGCAGACTTTCCAGGGACCGTTGGGGCGGATGACACGCGAGGCGCTCGGATACATCCAGCGAAACTATCTCAAAGAGCTGGTCGAGAAGTTCCCCGATCGCGCTGAATCCGAGCGTGTCTGGAACTTCCCGTATCCGGCGATCGAAGAGGCCGTTGTGAATGCGGTCTACCACCGCTCGTACGAGGAGCGCGAGCCGATCGAGATCCGGATCGATCCTGAGGAGTTGGTCGTCTTGAGCTTCCCCGGTCCGGATAGGTCGATCCGGATGGAGGATCTCCGGAGAGGTCGGGCGGTCAATCGTCGATACCGGAATCGCCGGATCGGCGAGTTCCTCAAAGAACTCGATCTGGCAGAAGGTCGCTCCACCGGGATTCCAAAGATTCTTCGCGTGATGGCGGGGAATGGCTCACCGCCTCCGGGGTTCGAGACCGACGAGGAACGGACGTCCTTCCTGATCCGTCTGCCGGTTCATCCAGCAGCAATCCCATCACTTGCGGGGGAAGAGACCCCGCAAGTCACCCCGCAGGTCGAACGTCTACTCCGAGCCTGCGAAGGCGAACTGCTCAGAGGAGAGCTTCAGCAGCGGCTGGGTCTCCGCGATAGGGAGAGCTTCCGGAAGGCCTATCTCGTTCCAGCGCTCGACGCCGACCTGATCGAAATGACGATCCCGGAGAAGCCGACCAGCAGCAAGCAGAAGTACCGGCTGACCGAGAAAGGTCAACGGCTCCTCGACGGCATGGGGGGCACCGAATGAGCGAATACCTCCACGTCGAGAAGCCGTTCCTCGATCAACTGGCCGCCCTCGATTGGACCGCGATCGACCAAGGCTACGGGATGATCCCGTCGGATCCTGCCGAAAGCCTGCGATCGAGCTTCCGGCAGTGGATGCTGCCGGACGTCTTCCGAGCGGCCGTGCGCGCGATCAACTGCACCGAAGATGGGACGCCATGGCTCACGGACCGCCAACTCGACGAACTCAGGGACCAGATCCTTCGTCAACCCAATCTGACACTACTTGAGGCCAACGAGGCGGTGCAGGCGCTGCTATTCAAGGCGCAGGTCGATGTCAACGAGGTGACCGAGGAATCGGACCCGGTCGTCAAGCTCATTGACTTCGACCATCCGGAGCGCAATCAGTTCCACGCGATCAACCAGTTCCGCGTCGATACACCCGGCCGCGTGAAGCAGTGCATCATCCCGGACATCGTGTTGTTCGTGAACGGGATTCCGCTGGTCGTCGTCGAGGCGAAGATCGGCGATCCGAACACGGCCAATCCGATGTA
>JBARQW010000291.1:0-2570 GCA_049643905.1 Bipolaricaulia bacterium | reverse complement strand
TCGCTCGACAAGCCTGAGGTTGATCGGATCGCTCGGTCCGATGCGCCGTCGTCTCAGGCCTGACGTCAGCTTCTCGATCGCCGACCTGCGCCTGGCGAATGCGTCGTATCTCCCGTCCGGAAGGAGGCCGATCTCGTGTCCGACGTCGCACAGCCGCAGGTCGGCGTTCCCTTCTCGAAGCGTGATCCGGTACTCGGCGCGTGATGGGAGCATGCGGTAGGGCTCCGAGATCCCTTTCGTGACGAGATCGTCGATCAGCACTCCGATGAACGCTCGGCCGCGATCGAGGACGACCGGATCGAGCCCACGAAGCTCTCTGGTGGCGTTCACCCCCGCGATCAGTCCGAGAGACGCCGCCTCTTCGTAGCCGGTGGTCCCGATGATCTGTCCGGCGAGGTAGAGGCCCTCGACCCCTTGGACGGCCAGCGTCGCGTCGACGTGAAGCGGGTCGACGGTTTCGTACTCGATGTTGTAGCCGTATCGCTCGATGTGCGCGTTTTCGAGGCCGCGTATCGAGTGGACGACCCGCTCCTGGACCTCGGGAGAGAAGGCCGTGTAGATCCCCTGAAGGTAGACCTCGGCCGTTTCGCGCCCCTCCGGTTCGCAGAAGACCTTGTGAGAGGTCCTTTCGGGAAACCGGACGATTTTCGTCTCCAACGAGGGACAGTGCCTGGGTCCGACGCCATCCATCAGCCCGTTGTAGTTCGCGCTCTGGTCGAGGTTCGCCGTGATGATCGCGTGCGTGTCCGCGTTGGTGTGGGTGACGTGGACCGGGAAGTCGTCCGGAAGCACGCGAGGCTCCGACCAGAAGGAGAAAGCGAGCGGGCGATCACTCGTCGCTTGCCGCTCGAGGGAGCCGACGTCGATCGTGTCTCTGTGAACGCGAGGCGGCGTTCCCGTTTTCAGACGCTTCATTCGGAGTCCCAGGTTGCGGAGTGACGTTGCGAACGCGACGGACGGCGGTTCGCCGGCCCGACCGGCCGCGTAGGCCGTCTCGCCCAGCAGGACGGTGCCGTTCAAGAACGTGCCGGTGCAGACGATCACGGCGCGGGTCCGCAGTTCGAGACCCGCACGAAGACGGACGCCCGCGACGCGGCGACCGCGGATGACGAGCTCTTCGACCATCCCTTCGATCAGATCGAGGCCTTCGGCCGAATCGAGCCTCTGCCTCCACGCGCGCTTGTATGCGTCCCGGTCGGCCTGGGCTCGACGGACCTGCATCGCCGGGCCCTTGCTCGTGTTCAACGTGCGAATGTGGATCATCGCCTCGTCGGTGACGCGGGCCATCTCGCCGCCGAGGGCGTCGATCTCTCGCACGAGTTGGGACTTGCCGGGCCCACCGATCGCCGGATTGCACGGCATCTTGGCGATCTCAGGAAGGTCGATGGTGACAAGGGCCGTCTCGGCTCCGAGACGGCTCGCGGCAAGCGCCGCCTCGCAGCCGGCGTGGCCGGCGCCGATCACAACGACATCGTACTCGGGCATTGCTCTTGCTTCGTCAGTCCTTCTTCGCCAGCTTGAGCCACTCGAACAGCTCGATCGGGAACGGGAAGACGATCGTCGAGGCATTCTCGGCCGAGATGGCGTTCAGGGTCTGGAGATAGCGAAGCTGGAGCGCGGCCGGGTTCTTTTCGATGATCGCGGCCGCTTCGCCGAGCTTGGTCGCCGCCTGGAGCTCACCCTCGGCGTTGATGACCTTCGCCCTGCGCTCGCGTTCGGCCTCGGCCTGGCGAGCGATGGCTCGCTGCATGTCGGTCGGCAGTTTGACGTCCTTGATCTCCATGTTCTTGACCTTGATTCCCCAAGGATCGGTCTGCTCGTCGACGATCTGCTGAAGCTGCATGTTGATCTTGTCGCGCTCTCCGAGGACCTGGTCGAGTTCGAATCCGCCGAGAACGCTCCGCAGCGTGGTCATCGCGATCTGGCGCGTCGCCTCCATGTAGTTCTGCACTTGGACGACGGCGTCATTCGGATCGAGCACGCGGAAGAACAACACCGCGTTGACCTGGGCCGAGACGTTGTCCTTGGTGATCACTTCCTGCGGCGGCACATCGAGCGTGACCGTACGCAGGCTCACTCGTACCATCTTGTCGATGAGTGGGATGATCAAGAAGATCCCGGGTCCCTTGGGGCCGACGAGCCGCCCGAGGCGGAAGATGACGCCACGCTCGTACTCGCGGACGATCTTGACTGCGCTCGCCAGGAACAGCAAAACAACGGCGACGATCGCTCCTATGATTGTTGGATCCATGCTAACCCCTCCTGGTGTTTCGGGTTCGACCGAACGCAGGGGATGGTAGGAACCCTTCTCGGAAATGTCAATTGTGCCGGCAGATGGGTCGGTTCGGTATACTCCGAAACGGATGAGGGGAGGACAGGCATGCGCCGTCGATTAATCGCCGGGAACTGGAAGATGCACATGACGCCTCAGGAGACCGAGGCGTTCATCTCTTCGTTCCTCGACCGCATCGGGGGGGAGCGCGGCGCCGACTCCGCCGAGGCCCTGCTCATTCCCCCGTACACGAGCCTCGATCGCGCCGCGAGCCTTCTCGAGGGAACGGGCGTCGAAC
>JBARQW010000290.1:0-1773 GCA_049643905.1 Bipolaricaulia bacterium | reverse complement strand
ACCGTCATTCCGATCTTGATTGCTGCATTCGCTGCCTACGCATTCGCGTGGATGAGGTTCCGCGGACGGAACATCCTCTTCATCATCATTGTCGGCCTGCTCGTCGTTCCGCTGCAGATGACGCTGATCCCAATCCTGAGGATCTACAACCGTTTGGGACTCTCGGGCACGTTCCTCGGAATCTGGTTGGCCCACACAGGGTATGGACTTCCTTTTGCCGTCTATCTGTTCCGCAACTATTTCGGAGGGCTGCCGCGCGACCTCTTCGAATCCGCGCGCATCGACGGCGCGTCAAGACTGAATGTCTTCTTCAAGATCGTGCTTCCCCTCTCCGTTCCCGCCATTGCATCGGTTGCGATCTTCCAGTTCCTGTGGGTGTGGAACGATCTGCTTGTCGCCCTCATCTATCTCGGTGGCACGCAGGATGTGGCCCCGATGACGCTCCGGGTGAGCAATCTTGCGGGGTATCTCGGACAGGACTGGCATCTGCTGACTGCGGCCGCGTTCGTCTCGATGGCGCTACCTCTGGCGGTCTTCTTCGCCTTTCAGCGGTTCTTCGTACGCGGCATTCTGGCTGGATCCATCAAGGGCTAGCGAGGGAATGCAGCACCCCGTCACCGTGAATCTCTGCGCCTTCTGCCAGGCAGACTGCTTGAGCGACCCGCCCCAAACTGGATGTCGTTCCGTTTGAATTGCCTCAGCGCGAGCGTGATGAACATCACACTCGACGCTGGGCTCGCCGGCACAGCCCCGACCGACTTCGCCCGCTCAAAAAGCGTCTCTACGTCTTCTGACTCAGCATCCACTTTGCCTTTGCTCCCTGCTTCACATCCCTCACGAGAGTCCCTTGCTCCAACCCGTCCTTCAGAGCGGAACCCAGCTCGTCGAGGGATGTGGGGTCTACCATTGGATTTTGCACGGAGACGGGGGCAGGGGCTACAACCACTTCCTGCGCCTGAAATACAGCAGCATGCCCACTCCCATCGAGAGCATCACCCCCAGGATGGCGAAGTAGCCGAACCGCCACTGCAGCTCCGGCATGAACACGAAATTCATGCCGTACAGGCCTGCCACGAACGACAGAGGAATGAAGATCGTCGCGATGATGGTCAGGACCTTCATCACTTCGTTCATCCGGTTGCTGATGCTCGAGAGATAGACGTCCATCAAGCCGGAGACCATGTCGCGGAACGTCTCCACCGTATCGATGATCTGAATCGTGTGGTCGTAGACGTCACGGAGGTACGGACGAGTCGATTCCTCGACGAGTTCACTCTCGTCCCGCTGGATGCTGCCGAGAACTTCGCGAAGCGGCCAGACCGACTTGCGCATGAACAGCAGCTCGCGCTTCATATGGCGAATCGCCTGCAAATCCTCGCGCTTCGGGTTCTCGGTCATCTCTTCGCCGAGCGATTCGATCCGATCTCCGAGCGTCTCGAGGATTGAGAAGTAGTGGTCGACCACGGCGTCGATCAACGCGTAGGCGAGGTAGTCCGGCCCTTGCTTCCGAATGCGGCCGCGATTCGAGACGAGCCTCTCGCGAACCGGGTCGAACACGTCCCCTTCCCGCTCCTGAAACGAAAGCACCCACGACGGCCCGAGGGCAATGCTCACCTGCTCATCGTCAATCTGTTCGGTCTTCTCGCTCCAGCGGAGCATGCGAAGGACAACGAACAGATGCGACTCGTAGTCCTCGACCTTCGGCCGCTGTCCCGTGTGAACGATGTCCTCGATCACGAGCGGATGGAGGCCGAAGCTCGCACCGATGTGCTG
>JBARQW010000289.1:0-3418 GCA_049643905.1 Bipolaricaulia bacterium | reverse complement strand
AGATCAGGTCAATCGCGGCCGATATCGATACGTCAATCGACCATCCCGGATCTCCCGGCTCCCTCGTCAGCGAAACCTGGAGCCCAATGTCGATGCCGTTGATGTCGAACCCGACCGACATCGACGCCGCATGGCTGACGTTCGCTGGTAGGCCGAGCGGCTTCACGCGTTGAAACGCGTAGTCTGCGTACAGCTTGCTCTCCTCGCCTAGCTCATACTCGTAGGACAACGTTGCCGTGAGCGTGTTCTCCTCCATGAAGTCGAACGGCCCGGAGAAGCTGGCGTGGAGCAGGAACTGATCCCCGGGACTCGTCGCGAACGCGGCGTCGGCCGAGGCGACGATGACGATGTTCTGATCCCCGCCGAACGGATCGATCAACTCGTAGCCGATTCCACCCTGGATCGCCCAGCCACACTTCCGGTTCGGCTCGGACATGAGGATGAACTCCTCGATCGTGAGGAGAGCGCGAGCGTCGAGCTCGACCCTGGCGACCGCCTCGATCAGGCTCTCGATGTCCGCGACCATCTCCTTGACCGTGTCGTACTCCGCCTCACGGCCAATCACGCCGGCGATTCCGAGAAGCACATCACCGGCGAGTACTTCGAAGATCGCATCGGTCGCCAGCAGCTCATCTTCGATCAAGACCGCCTTCGCAAGCGGCGTCACGTCACTGAACCGACCGAGGCCGAGGCCGATGCGAACGTCGACTCCGGGCCTAGGTTGCCCGGTCGCAAGCGACGCCTCGAGGCCTCCGTACCCGAAGAAGAGCGCTTCCTTAAACGGGTAGAAACGAAACGTCGCTCCGCCCTGGCCGAGCCATCCCGTCGGAACGAATGCGTCCAGCGTCAGCTCCACGGAACCACCGAGCGTAAACCCGTAGTTCGGCGAGTCGAACAGCTGATCGTAGTCGAGGCCTATGCGGCCCGAATTCACATCGATCTCCGGCGTGCCTGCGTCGTTGAAGTAGCGATAGGCAAACGACATTCGCGCATTGGTGAGCGCCGTGATGGGCGATCGATAGTCACAGAGTGACAGTCCCCATGTTGCCGCTCCGAGCCCCACGATGGTCAAACCGAGTACAGCAAGCACCCCCAACCTCTTCATCCCCTTCACCTCCAGCGATTTCTCATGCGGATTCGGGGCCAAGTCTACGGTCTTTGCGTCCCTGAGGTCAATGTCTATCGCAACACTGTTTCGGTGTCGAAGACGGGATCCTTACGACTCGAGACGATCAGCCGGGTCGCGCTCAGTCCCGGCGCCTGCCTGGCTCGATCGCTGGACACAGGTCCTTCTGCTAGGTCTTGACATGTGGTCAGGCTCGTCCTATGCTGGACCTCAATCATGCAAAACCAGGGTGTCTACGCCAGTAGGTCGATGTCGGGCGTCTGCCACCTTTGGTTTATTGCCGAGCTCCGCGAGCTCGGGTAGCGGAAGACGCTACCCCGGCGAAGGACGCGGAGCAAGAGACTACAAGCGAGAGCTTGTGGTCTTTTTCTTTTGCTCAACAGAAACCGAAGGAGGAGGTGGTCTCGCGACACAGAGAGTGCAACTGGGCAAAAACCTGTAAGGAGGCACATAGAAAGGGCTGTGTCAAGTTTTGTGTGTAGATTGCTCCTTCAGGCGACAGGCTGAAGCACGTCCTCCTGTTGTGGTTCTTCGACCGTCTTGGTCTGTTCCATCGTGAGGTACCGAGAACCGGTCAACCATTCCTCTGATCTCTCCATCGCCAGTGCAGTGACGAGGCGCAGACAACTACGACGGTTGGGAAAGATCCGTACCGCCCGGGATCGGCGAACTGCTGGAGCGCGTCCTCCGAGACGATGGGGACGACGGCTGAGCGAGGTTGAGATTCCCCGGCCTTTCCTGCTGCGCGAAGACGTGTCATGCGGCGTTGGGTGGGCGACTCACGAACGGCGTGATTCGCAGTTCGCGCTCTCGGCGCGGGAGGGGCGGAATCTAACTACTACTCAAGGCCGTCGACGATGGACTGCCGGACGGCAATCGGTACGAAGGCATTCGCTACTTCAACGAATGCACGGATGTACTTGGCCGCCGAGGCATCGACCCTGCGAGCGAGAATCCCCAGCCGAAGGACCTCGGCGACTTCGCCGACCGCTCCCGCGAGCTCGCGTGCGTAGTCGACCAGCGTCGCTTCGCGCTCGTGAAGCGCCTCCAGGACCTCGGCAGACTGACCCTGATCGGAATCCGCCGCCCGTAGAATACGGTCGACCTCGTCCAACTCAGGCGCGGTAGCCGTTCCAGTAGTAGACGGCGTCTTCAGCCGCGCCGATGCGATCGAGCGTCTCCGTGCCGAGGAGCGGAGCAAGCAGAATGGCACGCAAACCGTAGGCATCCTGCAACCAGCGGTAGACGTGCTCCGAGCCGGGAGCAGGCGTGACGGAACCTGCTTCACTCGACCACACATCGAGAAACGCCCCCCACGATTGCCCGAGGGTCTCCTCAAAGGCAACGTCAAAGCCATCCCATTGATCGACGGCGAAGTTCCAGAGAGACGACCGACACGGCCCGCTGAGAATCGACCACAGGGCGTCCGGGGAACACCGGCGGAGCAGAGCGTCGACCAGACTCGCCCTGATTTCGTAGCAGAGGAACCTCGGAGCCTCATGAAGTCGGCCGCCCTCCGCAAGCCAGAGGGAAACCGGTCCTGCCGTGCGCAGATCGTAGCGATCCAGGTATCCCAACGCGTATTCGCTTTGTCTTGCGGTTCCCTCCTGGAGCAGCCTTCTGTAAGGGAACGAGGACGCTGTCGAGTCGATGTCCCATTCTGTGTGCTGCATAGCGTGGACCAACTCGTGAGCGGCGATCCGGCGCCGATTCTCATCGCGGTGACAGCAAACAAACAGCAGCAGACCGCTCTGAACAACGGCGCCATCCGGAAGGTGATCCAAGAAAGCCGTTGGGTGAAGCGAGGATCCGTACGAAGGAGAGTAGACGGTCGCCAGCCCTGCAAGATCGAACCGATCGAGGTCACGGTACATCAGTTCCCTGTCCTTGTACAGGGCGACCGTGGCAGTCAACCGCTCGGAGCGGGTACCGTAGACCGAGAGCCAAGACCCCCCGGGCGGGGCACAGGACTCCGGTAGAGGCTCGCGGATCCAGTAGTCTTCGACGGAGCACGCGCACGCGCCCCTCCCTGCTCTCTTCCGTGTCTTCCCTTGCAGCTATCCCAAGGATGGCGCAGCCCTTCGGACGAGGCGAGATGTCTCGGCCGACTCCCCGCTGGAGAAGAGAAAGGCGAGGCCGTTTCCGGCCCCGCCTTCCGCATCCCTTGTCCGTGATTCCGGACGCCTAGTCCTTGTAGATCAGCTGGATGCTGATGTCCATCGTGATGTCGACGAACACGCCCTTCACGTTAGGCAAATAGGCGGCGACCATCTCATCGGTCATCGACCACAG
>JBARQW010000288.1:0-3551 GCA_049643905.1 Bipolaricaulia bacterium | reverse complement strand
GATGAGGAGCAGAATCAGAACACCGGCCAGAACGAAGAGCCAGAAGAAGAAGAGAACAAGCACGGCCCCCAAGGGAATTCCGGAAGAGTGAAGGAAAAGAACAGGTAGCACCTCCGACAGCACGACCCTCCTGTGGCTTTCGGCAGGGCACTACAGGGGCGGCGACAAGTCTCCGGGCGTCGTCGCCCCTTTGTATTCCACCTTCTAGGCACCCCGACTCCGCGTTGCTCAAATCCGCGCCGCACTAATCCACGCAAGTAACATTCCTGTCCTGAACTCAGGGATCCTGGGGTCAGATCTTGTTTCGCAGGGATCCTGGGGTCAGATCTTGTTTCGTGCGTTCTTGCGTGATCCCTCAACCCTTTTGGCTATCCGGCTGATCGTCGAGTAGTGCAGACCGACATAGGCCTCAATCTCAGCCAGGGTGTACTGATGGAGCCTCACGGCCTCGTGAATCTTGGCGTTCCGAGCTGCCTTGTCATCGACGGTATTGGCAAACAGCTGCTTGAGAGCCGGCCTGGTTGCCAGCCGCTGCCGTCTCGGAATCTCCCGGTCCGTCATCCCCGCCTTGAGAAGAGGTCGCATTCGCTCCACGAAACCCTCACTGCCAAGCAGAACCCCGCCTCGCAGCCCGTCCCAGGCAGGCACGTCTCGTCCTTCCTTGACGAACTGCCGGTAGTCACTGTGAGCACGATCGACGTTTCCGTGGAACTGCGAGAGGATCCATTTCGTTGTGAGGAACTCCGGAGCAGCAGTCTGCCCCGCCGTTGCACGGTAGCTGCTCCACTTCCACTGGCGCGCATATCGGACCATGTTCGCGCGGACAGGGTTGACCACAACGTATCGCGCCAGCTCAAGAAGGTGGCTCTCCTTCTCGACAAGGATCGACCCAAACCGGCCTTGGAGGACATGCCCCACTCGGCCATGCCCTCTGTTGAATGCTTGGGTGTACACGCCATTCAGGTGGCGCATTCCCTTCGAGAGATTCGCCTGCGGCGTCTCGATGAGCAGATGGTAGTGATTGGACATCAGGCAATACGCATGGCACATCCAGCCAAAACGGTCGACGACATCAGCGAGGACAGCCAGGAACCCTGCTCGATCCTCATCACCGAGGAAGATGTCCTGTCGCCCGTTCCCGCGCGCCGTGATGTGATACACAGCGCCTTCGAATTCGATTCGCAACGGTCTCGCCATGCGATCACTCTAGCACGAATGATGCGTTAGAACAAGATCTGACCCCGAACTTCACATCCCGTAGAGTGGTAGGTGGCTTCCCTTCACAACACGTTAGATTCTCAATGGACGAACCGTGGATTGACTGTGGCTCGCGGAATGTCAAAAGACAAGATCTGACCCCAAAGACAAGTCGAAGCACCCGGATTCCTCACGATCGACTGGATCCTCTCTCAGTTCGATTCCAAGCGCGCTTCAGCGATGTCTGCCTACCGCCAATTCGTAGGCCAAGGCCGCGAACTGAGCGTCTGGAACAATCTCCGCGCGGGCTGCCTACTCGGCAGCGAGGAGTTCGCTGAGCGAATGAGGCCCCGACTCGCCGAAGCGCCACTTGATCCGAACATCCTCCGCCGAGAACGGACAGCTGCTAGACCGACCCTTGAGGCGTTGTTCTCCAACGCCAAAGACAAAGGGACGCGCGACCAGCGCATCCATGATGCCGTCCGCGAGCACCATTACACGCTCCAACAGGTCGGAGATCATCTCGAACTCCACTTCTCAACGGTCAGCGTCATTGCGAGGCGCGTGGCCGAGGGTCGGCGAATTCGAAAATAAAGTCCTGACCCCACATGCAGTCGCGATTACTTCATCCAACAGGTGTCTTGGCACGTTTCCGAGGAACCGGTGTCCCGGGACGTGCCCCAGGCCCAGCCGCAGGGAATGTCGCAATGCAAGACCCGACCTCAAGATTGAGCGTCAGTCTTCCGCGAACATCGCGTCGAAGTCCCACTCCCCGCCTGGTGCGGCATCCATGTCTGTCACCGTCTCGACGAGGATCGTGTCGCCGTAGACGGTCGCCCGCTCACCGGTTCCGTCCCCGGCTCCGGTGATCGTCACCGTCTCCCCCGTCCGATCGTTCGTCACCTCGACGGCCCCCTCGAACACCAGAACCATCGACGTGCCGGTCGCTTCGTCGTACGAAGTCTCCAAAGAAGTTCCCGTCACCCCTGCGACCATGCTCGGCGTCGACACGCGAAGGTCGGCCGTGATCGCCGTCTTGTCGACGCGGACGCGGACGGTGCCGATCTTGATCTTCAGGGTGTGCACCTTCTTCTTCTCTACCCATTTCTTCGTCGTGACCTGAGTCAACGGCTTGACCACCATCCGGCCGACCGTCTTCCCGTTCTCGACCCACTTCACGTAGGCCCTCCCGCCGAGCTGCGCCTCGATCACCGTCCCGTACGGTACCTTCAGACACTTCTTTGCCTTCCTCCACTTCGTGTCGCCTGGGAGCTTGTAGCGGACTCTGCCCTTGACCTTGAACACATGTGCGTAGGTGTCGGTCTGCGCCGCAGTCACGGTCTTCGTTGCCGTCGCCGTCTGTCCGGTGTTGTCGCTCACCGTGCAGGAGAGGGCGTACGTTCCCGGCAGGGCGTAGTGGTGGACGACATCGCCGACCACCGTTCCCGGACCGAGGAAGGTTACGAGTGATGTCGGCGTCCACGTGGTTCCGTCGCCGAAGTCCCACCCGGCCGTGGCTGCGTCTGCACCCCCACCGGCGATCACGGCGGCGAATCCAATGTCCATCCCACAGAGCGCATTGAAGGCGACGAGCAGCTCGCTCAAGGTGACAATGCACGGTCCGCCAACGGCGATCGTGATCGGCACCGGGACAAGTCCGGCGCCCGCATCACCCGGCACAAGAAATCCGTACTCATCGACGCCGTCGAGCGTCACATCGCACCATAGGTCGTTTTCGTACGACCAGACTGTCGTCAGCGGACCGGCCACGGCGATCGAGATGGCAGCATCGCTGCTTGATGCAATGTCGATCTGCAGTTCGCCCAGCTCGACGAACGCACCCGCCGGCAGGAATACATACACCGTCTGCTCGCCAGCTCCTACGTACTGAAGCGTCGCGGTTGCCGCATCGTCGGTGAAGACCGTCGTCGTCCCGCTCTCCCAGTAGAAGGTCCGTTCCAGTTCGCAAAGCTCCAGTACGAGAGGGGTGGTCTCCGAAGTTGGGTCGCCTGTCACGGAAGGCGTCGGCATCAGACAGATGTCGGGTACGGTCGGCATCAGTAAGGTGATCTGGATGAAGAGGAGGTTGAACGTGAGGGGTTGAAACTGCGTGATCTCAAGGGGCAAGTACCCCGGCGTACTGACGATGACCGCCGATAGATCGATGAGTTGATAGGGCGGCTGTGCGGCAGCGGAGAAGATGAATTGCGTCGTGATGCTCGAAGCATCGATCGGATCTCCCGTTTCGCAGTCAATGACGCCTCCGAGAACGAAGGTGGAGAAGTCGGGCAAGAACGGAATGTCAAACTCGATCCCTTGATCCGTCACCTCTCCCCCGGGCACAGCATACGGGG
>JBARQW010000287.1:0-3119 GCA_049643905.1 Bipolaricaulia bacterium | reverse complement strand
GCACTAGCGCATTGCAATGGTGTTCTGCAAGCTGAGTCAGCGGTTTCTGTAGCTCGAGGGGAGGAACCGGGATCGCCCGCTCCTTGAGTCGCCCTTTCGAGATGTTCGGCATCGAGCCAGCACTCCCGGACGCGATTCGGCGGAGGGATTCCCTAGTACCTGGATGACTCAGCACCATCCACAAGTAGACGGAATCGACACTCACATCAGTCACAAGTCTGAAGATCAGGTCCGGAAGCGTCAGGCGAGGCGGCGTCTCAAACACATACGCGCTTGCGCCAACAAGATCGTACGTGTTCTTTCTGGCAAACAGCAGGTCTCCGTTACGCACCTCGAGCTCGACCCGCGGCTCGGTACCAGTGGACATGGCCTTGTTCTCTTGAGGATCGTAGATCCCCCAAGTCACGGCGCCAAGCTTGAGAACCCCCCATTCATCGCCCTGCGCCGGCCGGGACTCACACTTGGGACTCCACCCACCCTCGATGTCAACGAGCACGTCTCCCAGCTTCTTGACGGGCCAGCGTTTGGGGTTGGTGACTGGGTCGCCGAAGAGGTCGAGGAAGGCGGAGCGGAGGAACTGGTCGGCGAGGTCGAGGGCATTCTGTCGTTTACGACAGACCGCGTCAGCTTTGTCGAGGATGGCGGCGATCCGCCGCTGTTCGAGGAGGGGAGGGACAACAACCAGAATCCTTGAAGCTGCCGCTTTCGTGAGCTTCTTGCGAGTAGTCCCGGAGATGAAGGTCGTTACGTCGTACTCCTCTAGTTGGCGACACAGGAATGAGATGTCCACTCCAGACCTGACGCGGAGCACATGTGCATGGTTGTTCACCCAGCACTTCCCATGAACCGTATATGCGATCTTCCTTCCTGGCATACCGAAGTGCCCGCCATCCTCCGCGAGGAGGATGAGAGGCTCATCGAAGATGTACCCATCGATTGTGCCCTGCTGTCCGTTTGCACCGTAGTACGGATACGGCCCCGGTGTCCTCTCCGAGTTCTTGACTGGTACGCGCAGATGATCAAGGAACTCCACGACCTCCGAAAGCTGGTGGGTAGGCCAACTGGTGCAGAGCTGCTGGGCATGGATCATCCCAGCATCCCTCCCAGTTCATCAAGATCCTTGCGGATCTCGTCTTCCAGATCGCGTAACTGCTGGAGGATGACCTTCGGCGGGTCGTACTCGACCTCTTCGTACTCGATCTCCTTGTAGCGGTTGATCGACAGGTCGTAGCCGTTCTCGACGATCTCGGAGACCGGCACGTAGAACGCTTTGGCTTTGCGATCTTCGAAGTCCTTGAGGACGGCATCCTTGCCGTGATCCCAAACCTTCCACTGTGCCACCACGTCGGGGATGTCGTTCGCCTCGGTCTTCTCACGCTTGTCGTCGAGCGAGCGGCCGTCGGCCTGCATGTCGTAGAACCAGACCCGCTCGGTCTTCCCGCCCTTGACGAAGATCAGCACTGCCGTGCTGACCCCGGCATACGGCTTGAACACACCGGACGGCATCGAGACGACGGCCTGCAACTCGCACTCCTCCAGCAGCAATTGCCGCAGCGCCTTGTGGGCGTTGCTCGAACCGAAGAGCACGCCGTCGGGCACGATCACGCCGGCACGACCGCCGACATCGAGCAAGTTCATCATCCGGTTGACGAACAGAAGCTCTGTCTTCGTCGTCTTGAGGGAAAGCTCCTCGTGGATGTCGCCCTTGTCGATGCTCCCCTTGAATGGCGGATTGGCCAGGACGACGTTGTACATCGCCTTCTCGGTGAACCGCTTGGAGAGCGTGTCGGCGTAGCCGAGGTTGGGGCGGTCGATCCCGTGCAGGAGCAGATTCATCGCGCCGATGCGGACCATCGTCGTGTCGAAGTCGTAGCCGAAGAGCGAGTCTTCGCGGAGCGCGCGCCACAAATCTGCGTTGGATAGCCGATCCCCGACCAGGCCGCGTTCGAGTCCGTTCTCGTCGATCTCGCGATGCTCCGGACTGGTGTGGGTGGTGACGATGTGCTGGTAGGCTCCGAGGAGGAAACCGCCGGTCCCGCAGGCAGGATCGCAGATGCGATCGCCAAGCTTCGGATCGACGAGGCAGCACATCATCTGAATGATGTGTCGCGGCGTGCGGAACTGGCCGTTCTTACCGGCGGACGCAATCTCGGAGAGCAGGTACTCGTACAGGTCGCCCTGGGTGTCCTGGAACGTCTGGCCCTCGCGCTGCTCGCGTTCAATCTCGGTGTAGATCTCGTCGATGATCCCGGTCGCTTCCACAAGCAGGGACGCCTTGGGCAGGATGAACACGGCGTCCTGCATCGCGCGGGCGAACGGATGCTCGTCACCACCGAGGGTCTTGATGAATGGGAAGACACGATCGCGGACGACACGCAGCATCTCCTCGGCCGGCAGGTGCCGGAACTGGCTCCAGCGCAGTTCGTTCTTGTCGATCTCCACGTTGTCGAGGCCGGTGAACGTGCCTTCGAAAAGCGAAACATGCTCACGCTCGGCGAACTCGGAACGGCGCTGTTCCTCCCGATCCATCGCGTCGAGCCGCCGCATGAACAGCAGGTAGCTGATCTGCTCGATGGCGGTCAGCGGATTGGCGATCCCGCCGGACCAGAAGCGGTCCCACAGCGCGTCGACCTTGGAGCGAATCGTCGGGCTTAGCATGGGGGATGCTCCAGTGGGTAGTGGGTAGTGGATAGTGGGGAGTGGGGACAGTGAACACCAGTGGATAGTGAATAGTGGGTAGAAAACGCGCAAGCCGCGTATGCCGTGAATCGGAACCGTCGTAACCTCATCATTCGTCACCTCGCATTGCGCATTCGCCCTTCACTATCCACTCCTCACTACCCACTTGTCACTGACTTGCCACTACCCACTTGGTTCCTCCTCACTACGCACTGTCCACTATCCACTGCTTTGTTTCCTGTCCAACGCCTTGATCAGGGCATTCAGCATTCGTCCGACTTCGTCGGTCAGTCCAAGGCAGGGATCAACGTTCTCAGGTGAGGCATAGGCCAGATCAATACTGATCAGAAGCTGGGTTTCAAGCTCCTTCAATGATCCCCGGGCGATCCCGAGGAACTGGCGAAACTCCTTCGTTGCCAATCGCCCTTGTCCTTCAGCGA
>JBARQW010000286.1:0-1811 GCA_049643905.1 Bipolaricaulia bacterium | reverse complement strand
CAGCGCATCTCGCGTTCTTCCTCGGAATGGGGGCCATGTTCCTGATCGACGCGCTCATCCCGCACGACTACTTCGACACGCACGACCACGCGAGCGGAAACGAGCACACGGGTGCCCTGATGAAGACGGGCCTCTTCGTCGCCCTCGGGATCGGGATCCACAACTTCCCCGAGGGGATGGCCTCGTTCGTCGGCGCCCTGCAGGACCCGTCGCTCGGGATATCAATCGCCGTCGCCATCGGTATCCACAACATCCCCGAAGGACTGGCCGTCGCTGCCCCCATCTTCGCCGCAACCGGGAGCCGGCGGAAGGCGCTCCTGTGGACATTCCTCGCGGGAGTCGCTGAGCCAATTGGCGCAGGCGTTGCGGCTCTCATCCTACTCCCGCTGCTGTCGCAGGCGGTCCTCGGCTACGTTCTCGCCTCGGTCGCGGGCGTGATGGTCTTCATCTCGCTCGACGAACTCATCCCGGTCTCTCGCTCGTATGGGAAGGAGCACCTGTCGATCCTCGGCGTCCTACTAGGAATGCTGGTCATGTTTGTCACGCTTTGGTGGATGGGATGAGACAGGGATTCGCCGGCAACCGGAACCGATGCCACATCACAACTTGGAGAGTGGCACGTGAAACGGCCGCTCTCCCGAGGAACTCACGACTCCATCTTGAGTTCCCGCGGTCTCGCTAGCTACTGGGTACTCGGGCCCTGCCCTGGGCAGCCAGCAGCCGGATAACTGACCTCGTCTCCCCAGGCCGCAACCTCGTCCAAGAAGCCCGGCACACTCAGAAGGCCGGCGCGCCAGAGAAAGACTCGATCCCGTTCGGGAATCTCGCGTGGAGACAGCCACTCGATCCCGACGAGGATCGGCGTGCCGTGATCGACCTCCGGGTCGTGTCCCAGGGCCGGCTCCTGGTCGCCGATGTCGACCCAGAATGTGTAGGTGTCGATGTTGCCCCGGTCGTCAAGCCCTTGCCCCACAAGGCGAAGGATCCGTCCATCGACGCCCGCCTCTTCGCGCAGCTCGCGGAGGGCTCCCTCCTCCAGCGTCTCGTCGCATTCGAGCGCGCCGCCGGGAAGGCACCAGTAGACTTGATCCCTCTCTCGGTGCTTCGCCATCAGAATCCGTCCTTGCCTGCAGACAATCGCCTGGACTCTTGGCACGTTGCGCCGCTTGCGATCCTCGGTTGCCATGCCGGCAGAGTACGCTATGCTGAACAGTCGGGAAAGGAGCGAGACAACGAATGAGGATCGACTGTCTGATCGAAGTGATCGAAGCGGCTCGCGAGTACTGGGATCACGTCATCAACCTCGTGCCGGAGGACAGGCGCGAGTGGAAGCCCTCACCTGATGCTTGGTCTCTGAAAGACATCATCGCCCACGTCGCATGGCACGAACTCGAGATGATCAAGCTGATCGAGTCGCGCGCGCTCGAAGGCTCGGACTGGTGGGAGCTTCCGACTGACAAGCGTAACGACAAGATCTACGACCAGTACTGGAGTGCGTTGCTCGAAGACGTCCTCGCCATCGCGAAGGACACCTATCCTCGCATGATTTCCGCGCTACGAAGGCTTGAGGATGACGACCTGAACGACCCCGCCCGCATCCAGAACATGCCGCCCGACTGGAAGCCCTGGCGCTTGCTTGCGAACAATACGTATGAGCACTACCTAAGACACATCGGGCAAGTGCTCAAGCTTCGCTAGAGATCCAAGGCTGACCCGGAGCAAGCATCTTCAGCCCGGGAGAATCGTCCTCACTGTTTTCGTCAGGGCCCGATTCTCAAAGCTCGTCGGCGTAAGGCGACGAGCCGATTGCA
>JBARQW010000285.1:0-2153 GCA_049643905.1 Bipolaricaulia bacterium | reverse complement strand
GTTCCTCGTTCCGGCCACGATGGCCTCCATCGGGGTGAGTCCGGATTCGACGAGCAGATCCAGCTCCATATGAACCGCCTTGCCGATCACGACGCCAGGTGCACCGGCATCGGTGCCTAGAGCAATGTCCACGCCCGCCTCATGCATCTCAGCCACCCAGCGCATTGCGTGGCTCAATGCATCGGGATACACCCTCTTCATGGCCCATGCCGCGGTGAGTGTCGGCACGAAGAATGTCCCCCGGTTCCGCATTGCGACAATCAGCTCAGGCGGGCACTCAGCAGAACTCGCTCCCGGAAGGATGCCGTGCTCGATGCTATCTGCGCCGGCGGCGACGGCCTCGATGGCATCCTCAGGCTTCCCGACGTGCACCATAGCTGGAAGCCCTTGGTGATGGGCCTCATCGACGAGCGCTTGTAGGACATGTCGCTCAAGCATGGGCACGGGATGCTCAAGATCGAACGGGTTGGCATCCCCATACACCGCCTTGATGTGATCCACACCATCCGATGCAAGAGATTGCACTTCTGCCCCGGCGGCATCCACGTCGTCCACTTGACGGGTGGCATGCTCCACGACATAGCGGTTGTTCTTGTAGATGGTGCCTGCTGGATGACCTCCTGGCGCTGTGAAGATGGGGCCAGAGGCGGCGATTCGCGGACCGATGAGGTTGCCCGCGTCGATCCGATGCCGAAGCCGGAGGATGTGTGGGTGGTTGTCTCCGGCGCTCCGCACTGTCGTGACACCACTCCGAATGGCAAGATCTCGGCGCCTCCTGAAGCCCCTCGCGTAATCGAGGAAGAACGGGAAGATCGACCAGTACGTGAATTGCCAATCCGGATCATCGACGATGAACCCACCGAAGTGGACGTGGACATCGATCAGCCCAGGCAGCACGGTCAGGCCACGAACGTCGAACACCTGCGCATCGCCAGGGTAGCTCACGTCGGCCCCACCAGCAGTGATGCGGGAACCATCTAGGACGATCATTGCGTCGTCCACGGGCGGTCCCCCTGTGCCATCAATGAGCCGCGCATTGGTGAGAACGAGCATGGTCTCTCTCCTTGAGGAGAGAATAGCAGCAGACAGCCGGTGGGATGAAGTGGCTGGCGAGTGTGGCGAGCGTCCTGCTGTCGCTTGGGACACCGATTCCGAGGGTTCGAGATCATCCCGAGAGGAATGCAGGATTCAAGCTACAAGACGACTTCAGGAATCGCAAGAATAGGGAAGTTCTGGAGCCTGGAGGACTGATTGAAGAACTCGTTCGCTAGCGGTGTCGTGGTAGAGGATGTTGCCCTCCTGGATCTGAAGCCACGCGAAGACCTGTTCGAAACGTGACATCAGGCCGCTTGCTCGGTGGCCGCGGAACAGGCAAGTGGCGCGTGTCCCCTCCACATCGATGGTCCACTTCCCGGAGTGAAAATCACATGGCCAGTGCATTCCATGCTCCCTGACCCAATCGCACGATTTCGCTTCTATTGCAGAAGATCCCACCTTGGCCGTAGGAACACGTAGAGAAGCGCCACGTTCACCAGGCTCAGTAGGTACGTCCAGAAAGGTACGCCGAGGAAGATGTTCACGCCCAGAGCCGCGCCCCAACAAGCCAGATAGAGGAAGAGCCCCCACCTCTTCCGCAGCCATAGACCTACAACACCAAAGATGGCGAAGCTCGATAGAATCCCGAGTGCTAGAAACGGCCAGTGTGGAACGTTTGGCGCGTGGTGAGAAACAAGATCCCAATAGATGTCGAGCGATCGATAGACTCCCCAGGCATTGCTGAGAGCGATGTACACCAGATACGCTGTCAGCCATGCCCCCCGTCCCCCTGCCCTGCGATCCGGAGTCATCGCCTTACCTCCTCAGAGAACAACGCGTTCCATACTCCTTGCTCTGACCCACCTGATGGGTCCACTTCTCTCCTGCCACTCTAAGGGGTTTCCGACTCCTGGTCTACTCCCAAGATCCGATCCAGATGTGCGGCTAGGATTCGGATGACTCTACCCTACCGAGATGAGAAGTCGTTCGATCTCTTCGGCCGACGGCCAACAAGGAGTTCAAGGCCCGTCCAGCAACGTGCGCTCGGAACTCGACAGCCGTGTTTATGGGGTTTTGCGGGCAGACCTTGCGGGCCGCCGTGTAACTCTGTGGAGCCT
>JBARQW010000284.1:0-2356 GCA_049643905.1 Bipolaricaulia bacterium | reverse complement strand
ATCCAAAAGGTCCGTCATCGAGGCTCTCGCTGCGATAGGTGCGCTCGAGCGACCAGCTCAATCCCCGTCCTGGAATGACGACATCGGTCTCCTGAAGGTACAGCTCGCCGTTGTGGAGGAAGACGCCCTCGCCGGAAGTCTGATCGAACACGGACGGGTAGAAGCTTTGGGTCGTGTTCGCCTCGCAAACGGCACAAGGCGCGTCCTCGATTGCGGGATTGTGATAGGGCAGCCCTCCAAGCGTGGAAGGTTCGGGAATGGGTGGAGACGTGACCGGCCCAGAGACTGGGTGGATGAATCCTTCGTAGGTCTGTTCAACGCGGATCGCGGAGTCGTCTACGGTGCAGCAGAAGCGAATAGCAAACAGCGTCGTGGTGCAAGTTGGTAGGGGGACATCGGAATCATCGCTGGAATCAATGGGCCTTGAGATCTCAATCGTATAGGTGATGCCAGCGTCTCCCAGAGACCACGTACCATACCCGGCGGCGTCTTGTTGATCATCGGACACGAACTGGCCACACCCGGTGCCGTGGTGGTCGCCGTCCGTCTCGAGGCGATCGTCAAGGTGCACCTCGACACAGTCGTCGCCGTCACCGAAGAGCTGGCCGTCGCCGTTGTCGAATACGAAACAGAAGGTCAGGTCGTCACACAGGAGGGTCACTCCCGCGTCGAACAGCTCGATCGCCAGGAAGATGTCTTCCCCGTTGTGTCGAGCGTACAGAACCGCCGGATAGCCTCCGAGTTGAATGTCACTCCGCAGCCCGTCCTGCCAATCGGACCCAATGATCCCGTCGATGGGGTCCGAAGTGTCCATCGGACGGAACGGGACGTCGAAGACAACTCCTGCGTCTAGCTCACTCGATTGAGCAACAGCGCCCAGGCTTCCCAGACACAGAACCGCTAGAGCTACTCCGAGCAATACTACCAGCGTTCTCTTCACGACCATCGTCTCCCGGCCGCACGGGCGTGGCTGCAGAGAACTCCAATGGTTGCCACCCCAGTGTGGCAGAGGCAGACTAGGACATAGGCGGGGAGTTTGTCAAGTTTGCCGGACTCACCATAGCGCCTATCAGGCGGGTTGATAGTCGCGATTGTGTAGGAACACGCAGGGCACACATGTCGGAGGGAAACTCACGCACAGGACGGAGCCTTCCGCTATCGTTCAGGCTGTTTCTTCGCACCCGGGTCGACGGCGGCCGGAACGCCCCACTCTCCCGACCAGAGGCGCTCGTACTCCTCGCATGTAGCCAGGAGCTCATCGTGCGTGCCGGTCGCGTCGACGCGACCGTCTTTGAGGACGATGATGCGATCGGCGCGGCGGAGGGCGGGACGGCGGTGGGAGACGACGAGGCAGGTCGAGTCAGCCCGCTCGAAGACGCGCTCCCACAGGGCTTGTTCGGTCTCGACGTCGAGGGCGCTCGACAAGTCGTCGAAGACGAGAAGCTCGGGCTCGCGGGCGAACATCCTGGCCGCGGCGGCTCTCTGTCGTTGTCCGCCGGAGAGCTTCACTCCCTTCGCACCGACGACCGTATCCAGGCCGGCCTGCATCTGGTCGAGGTCGCGGTCGAGCACGGCCGTCCGAATCGCTCGATCGATGTCGGTCTCGTCTTCAGAGAGCCCCATCAGGATGTTTGCACGAAGCGACTCGCTGAACAGCTGCGGAACCTGAGGCGTGTAGGCGCAGCGAGGCGGCACGAAGAACGTCGACGGATCGTCGACGACCCCGCCATTCCACGTCACCGCGCCTTCTCCTGCCGGGAGGAGCCCGAGAAGCGCTCTCAGAAGCGTCGTCTTCCCCGAGCCGATCCGGCCGGTGATGACCACGAACTCGCCGCGCCGCAGCTCTAGATCGATCCCGCGGAGCGCAAACGGTCCGCCGGGATGCTCTTCGTCCTCGGGCCAATGGTAGCCCAGTCCCTCGACGCGAAGGTGCCGGAGTCTGTCGCCCGGGGCGAGCGTCGGCGACTCGATCGTGGGGAGATCGCCCGAGAGGTGGATCGGCCGGTGCGCGATGATCTGGTCCTCGGTCTCGCTTCCCAGGAGTTTCCGCATTCGCGAGAGCGACACGCCCGCCTGCTTGATGTGGATCATGAAGTCGCCGGCGGCGGCGATGACTTCGGTGAGCACGCCGACGTAGGTGACGAACAGCGCGAAGTCACCGACGGTGAACGTCCCCGTCCGCAGTCCGTCGGCCGCAGCGAGCAAGATCAGTCCCGTGCACAGCGTCGCGGCGTTCCAGAAGAACGAATGGAACGATTGGCTCAGGAGGCGGTCCTTGACGGTCGCCCGGAGGCGCTCCTGATTCAGCGTGTCGATGTGTGAGACGACGTGTGACTCGGCGCCCGCAAGCTGGATC
>JBARQW010000283.1:0-1896 GCA_049643905.1 Bipolaricaulia bacterium | reverse complement strand
GGCAATGCCAGTCCTGCGGATTCACGGCAGCGGCGTGTATCCTGACAAGGACCTCGTCCGGCCCCACGACGGGCTTCTCGATCTCCCGAAGCGACAGCACCTCCGGCGGACCGTATCTCTCGAAGACCACGGCTTTCATCGTCCGCTCCTCCTCCTCTGAGTCAGGTTGAACCACGCGTTCCCACGGGAACACGCCGTCCTCCGACTCCGAGACGACTGCGATGAACGGAGTTCTTCCATAGAATCGAAACATCCACACCGAATGGAGTCCCGGTTCCGTGTCGACACCGTACCAGTATTCAGCGACGTTCGCCTCGCACTACTCGTACCGCAGCTTGGCAAGATACTCATCCGGAACACTGAACCGGAGTACATCAGCCCAGATTCGTTTCATGCTGAGCACAGTCGCAATCCCATGATGATGGCACAATCCAACGACGATCTTTCGGATGACATTGAGCACTCGGGGATCCCTAGCAGGATAGATCCTGCGGCGCGTTTTTCCGTCGACCTCAACACTCTCCGACAGGCTCAGCAGGTCGCGGATGCGCCCCCTGCTCTCGGGCCTCTGGAAACTCCGTTTGATCTTGTCGAGAAACAGCTCCTCTACTGCAGGGGTGAAGTCGCCTGAGACATTCACGACGTTCCGGAAGTGCTCTTCAGGATCTGACCACTTCCGGTTGCAGGACTCGCATGCCGGAACAATGATCGGCTCCCAATCGGGTCTACTCGACATCGGGAACAGGTTCTTCGGGAAGATGTGGTCATCCGTCTTCTTGACCGTATCGTCGAGGATCCGCCCGCAGTAAGCGCAACGTTCCGAACCCCCGCTTGCCATGCCATTAATCCCTTCGACCGCGTCAGCCGCTTCGCTCCGGCAACCGCCACGATCACGATCGCTGCGAAAGCGAGCGTTCCGGCTGTGATGAGATCGCCCCGAAGCTCCGCCGCGGCTGTTGTGACGGGCAGCGCGAACACGATGAACCCGCCGGTGATGCTGAAGTGCGTGAGCACCATCATGAGTATGCTTTGCTTCGCGTTGTTGTGTATCCATACCATCGGCACCGTTTGGACGATCGGCAGGATCGCAAGTACGAACAGGATCGGCACCGCCTGCCAACCATACTTGGATAGGCCCAGATAGTTGATCGGCGCGTGCCAGAGCGCCCACACGCCTCCGACGATCAACGCTGCCTTCAGTGCGCCATGCCGCTCCAGCAGCCTGGGAAGCATGAAGCCGCGCCAGCCGAATTCCTCCATCACGGCGGCCAGTAAAGCGATCGGCACGGCGAACGCGAGGCTCGCGACGACATCTAGCCCTGCGAGGGATTCGCCAAACGCGCCTCGGATCAGAACGCTCAATCCAATGACGGCGGGAATCAGCAGCACGGAGGCCAGATACCAGATCGGCTTCACCCGCCATCGCCCCGCTCGTGCGAGAAGGACTCGAACGCCCGCTTTCCCGTCGACCATTCGCGTAAACACGAACCCAAACACGCTGGGGCTCGCGATGAAGAACACGAGCGCCACATGCACGAACTGCGGTCCCTCCACCGGATCGATCGGAACGAGCGCGATGATCACCGCCATGAAGATCCAGGTCCACACGACGATGAAGAGCGAGAAACTCAGGACAGGTCGTCGCTTGACGAACTCTCTCATATTCTCTCCCCCCACGATGCCGCCAACGCCCGAGTACGGCAGCAGATCGCACAACATACAGGAACCTGCCGGATAAGACGAGCCCGGCCCGACGAGCCGATGCACTCTGAGCGGTTGAACCTTGCGCAGGTAATGAACGACAAAGAGGATAGGAGGTTCCAATGAGCGAGCACCCGGCAATTGACAGAGAGCGCATGTTCCTTGTGGATCAGCAAGTGGTTCGGATCGACGACA
>JBARQW010000282.1:0-6583 GCA_049643905.1 Bipolaricaulia bacterium | reverse complement strand
CTGATCCGGCACGACATGGGCCTTCACACCACCGAGAAGCGGTTCCCGCGAAAGAGAACGTGCCTGGCCATCTACTCGCGGTGCATCAACACGTCCGAGGAGCTGCACGGCGTGCTCGAGCGCGATTATCCATGGTGCATCGAGTGGGAGGCGGAGTTTCGCGAGATCTTCAGCCGGTACGTGACGCGCAAGCAGGAGCGGAACGTTCTCGACTTCGATGACCTGCTCCTCTACTGGGCGCAGTTGGTCGCGGACAAGCGCGTATCGGAAGAGCTCTCGGGGAGGTTCGATCGGGTGTGTGCGGCGCGATCGAGCCTACCTCCAGCTTCCGATGAGCTGGAACGGTGCCCAGAACCAAGGATCGGCGAAGGCGTCCGTACCGAGGAGTTGGAGCTGAGCCGCCTGCAGAGCCTGCGCCGTTGGAGTGCCCTTCTCAAGGCTCTCGCCAAGAGCTAGTGCGAGTCTCGATGTGGCGTGGGGGGAGACCTCCCAGTGCGTGGCGAGGACCCCCTTCGCTCCGGCGAGCAGGAATGAACGCGCCAGCCCGACCAGCTCGTCTCCGCGAGCGAGCTCCTCGAGGATCTCGATTCTCCGTTGACCTTCGAGTTCGCTCGGCAAACCTTGCGACCCTGCCCGCGATTCCACCGCAACGAGGAAGGTTTCGCAGGCGAGGAGGATCACCAGTTCGGTGCCCGCTAGATCGTATTGGAGAACCTCGCTGGCATAGAGGTCTCCGTCCTCTTGCTCATCCCTGCCGAGGACGAGACGAGAGTAGAGGGGATTGTCGTAGCTGAACTGCCCGTGACAGCCAAACACGATGTACTCGTAGCGTTTCCCGGCGGGCTCAAGATCGTCCTCGCGGCGAATGCCCCGACGAGGGATCACTCGGTTGAGGGTGGTCTCGGTGGCCTCGTCTGTGTCGTAGAAGGCACCGCCGCCTATGGCCTGAAGAAACGTCAGCACAGCGTCACCGAGCGCTGCCGGGAGTGATGAGACGTCCTCCCTGTCGGGAATCGCGATGCCGAGGCCGGGAACATCCGCTCTCACCTCTGTCGGTTCGACGAGGAGCGGGATCGATGCAAGTGAAGGCACAAACGCCACGGCATGACCTTTGAGCAGGTAGCTGTCTTGCTCCAGCGTCGGCTTCAGAGCGGCGAACGGGATGTACCAGAGCGGTCCGCTTGGCACGACGATCACTGTTTCCTTTCCGCGGATGCGCTCCGTGGCCGGAGAGACGAGGAGCTCATAGAGCTCGCGGAGCCGATCCTGTACTTCCTGCCTTCGCTGCGCCCGTTTGAGCGGCGTCTCTTCGGGATCGTTCTTCTCGATCAAAGAGCGGAGTTCGTACACCTGATTGAAGGTCTGCTGAGCGTTCGTTGGGAGCTTAATAGGTGGACTCATTCCGTCGTGAGTGACGGTCCAGAGAAACAGGTTGTCTGTTCCCCAGGCGTAGAGAAGGACACACTCATCCTTCTCGAGCGCCGCTGGCACGGCGTCGATCAGGCGGCTGAGCTCGGCTGCATCGACGGTCGCCGAAGCGGTCAGCCCTTCAACTCCTGCGATCGACTCCGACGAGGTCGCTCCGCGCGCCAAGATGTCTAGGGCCGTACGCCCTCGCGCGCGCTCTGCGTAGACCAAGGCCTCGTAGCCCTGGCCGTCTTCCACGAGGAGCTGAACGACGTGTCGATACACCGCTTGAGCGTCGCGGAAGACCCCGGTTCGCAGCCCCTCATGTGAGAGACTCCCCGCGATGGACTCCAGTGTCTCGACGGCTTTCCGGTATTCGTCAACAGCCATTGAGGTCTTCCCTTGGGCGTGATACACATCGGCGAGGCGGAACTGACAAGCCCATATGTTGGTTGGGTTGCCAACCGATTCGCTGATGGCGAGGGCCTCCCGGGTGGATGACTCAGCGCCTTCGAGGTCTCCGAGGATCGCTTGACAGCGGCCTCGCCCGGCGAGGACCTGAGATCTGCCCGTCGGATCCTCGATCAGGTCGAAGACCGGCTCGGCCAACGCATAGTATTCGAGCGCGAGAGCGCAGAGGCCGGCGACTTGCAGATGGTCCGCCATTCTCAGCAGCGTGTTGGCTCTTCCCTGGGGAGCGCCGAGGATGTCGTATAGGTCGAGGCACCGGGTGAAGTTCGTCATGGCGTTCGCGTCATCTCCGAGAGACAGGAATGCCTTGCCTAGGGTGTAACGGGCATTCGCTTCGCTGAGCGCGTCGCCGAGTGACCGGAAGATCTGGAGGCTTTGCTCGAGATACTCAAGCGCCTCCTGAGGACGACCCAGTAAGGCCAGCGCGTCCCCGATTCCCCAGAGTGCCATTCCGCTGCCACGTGGGAAGAAGGTCTGCACACAGAGATCGTGCACTGCCTCGAGAGCGGCGAGCGCTTCTGCGTAGAGCCCCATGGCCTTGAGAGTCTCACCCAGGCCGATGCGCGATTGAGCCTCGCCGATCGGCGACCGAATCGTTCGATAAATCGCGCTGGCCTTGCCGAATCGCTCGTACGCCGCATCGAAGCGATCCAGGATCTTGAGGCAGTCCGCGCCTCCAAGAAGCGTGTTGGCGATGCCGAGCGTGTACCCCTCCGCCTGTGCGATGGCGAGTCCGCGGTCGTAGTACTCGAGCGCCTCGGCGAATCGTGCCTTCCCCTTCAGGCAGTCGCCGAGGCCTCGCGATGCCTCGACTTCGCCCACGCTGAAGCCGACAGCCTGCGCGAGAGCCAAGGCCTCTTCGAACAGCGGCATCGCTTCATCAAGGAGGCCCTGCAACCTGGCGCAGTCTCCCAGCTTGCAGAGCGCCTGAGCCTGCCCGGCCATCGCTTCAGGGCCGTCGATCGATTCGTAGAGATCCCGTGCTTCCGAGTAGTGCTCTATGGCGGTGGCGCAGTCTCCCATCTGCTCGTGGCAGGCTCCGAGGCCCATCGCCGCCATCGCGGCGCCCGACGTGTATCCGAAATCGACCGCCATGGCGTAGGCATCGTTGTACGGCGTGAGTGCTCGCTTGGGATCTCCCGCCATGCGCAGGCACTCGCCGATGCCGAAGATAGAGTTGACGAAGCCCATGGGGTTGCCCTCTTGTGCGTAGAGCGACGCCGCGAGCTCGAAGAGCCCTAGTGCTTCGTATGGAGAGCCACTCCCCAAGAGGAGAGCCGCCTGATCGAAAGCCGAACGGCCGGTGGTTTCCTGGGCGGCGGACCCGCACAGCGGCCCCGGCAGCACGACGACTACTACGAGGAGCAATGTAGCGGCAACCCCTCGTAGGCAGCACGAGCGATTCTTCATCGCCATCTCCCGATGAGTTGGTACGGAGCCCAGAGCCAGACATTGTCAAAGGTATCGTTTACGAGCAGCTGGCGTTGGGCTTCGCAGAGGGCCCCGGCCCACGTGAGGCCGGTCTGGTGATGTTCGCCGAGGGAGACCAGCAGCTTCGCGACCGCAGCAGCACTCGCCTGCCACAATGTTCCCAACACCGAGTGTGCCCCCGAGCTGAGGAACGAGCGGGACAGGCCGACCACCTCGTCCCCAGCGACGATCAGTTCGAGCTGTTCGAGAGTCAACTCGTCGTCGGACTCAGGTCCGAGCGTCAACCCCAACACCCCTTGGATCTCACGGAGTGTCGGGAGGAGTGTCTCGCACGCCGCCAGAACGACCAGATCAACGCCCTGGTGGTCGGTGAGCAGGACTTCGGATGCGTGGTAGTCGCCGTCAGGGAGTCGACGATCGTCGGTGGAGTGTGTGGAGGTTTCCTCGCACGGAGCGAGCAGCAGGCGTGACGCGAGGGGAACGGTCGGATTGAAGTCCCCGTGGCAGGCGTACATCAGGACGCGTTGGCCTGTCGACGTGCTGTGAGCCAGAGCCTCGCTTGCTTCCGCTTGCACGTGGACGTCGGCTTTGTCTCCTCCAACCTGGGACGCGAACTTCCGGCAAGCGGTCTCAAGCACCCCGTGCTGGTAGTGGGGGCCGACGGCCGCCTGCTGTTCCACGGACAGGGTCGGATTGGCGAACGCAAGGTAGCTGCCGGTGGATGTTGTCTCCGCTTCGGTCAGCATCGGCAAGCTGGCGAGGCTGGGGAGGAACGCCAGCGTGTACTCCTCGACGAGGTAGGCCGGCCGGGTCTCAGTTGCGACGCTCGAACCGCCGATCCGAATCTCGGGACGATCCGTCATCACCAGTGCCGCGAAGGGGACGTACCAGAGCGGACCGCTGGGGATGAAGATGAGCGTGTCGATCTTCTCGTCGAGCTGAACCAGCGCCGGCTTGAGAAGCGTGCCGTAGAATGTCTTCAACGCGTCCGTCGGATCGTCGAAGAAGAGCTCCGGTTCGCCATCGACTTCCTTTGTCTGAGGTTCGATCGCCCGACGCAGTGCCACCACGTCGCGTAGAAGCTGCTCGCGTTCGTAGGGGATGAACTGCGGACCCAGAGTCCGATCGGTCAGAACGATCCAGAGGTAGATGCCGTCGTCTCCAATCATGTATTCGAGAACGGCTTCGTTCGGCAGGAGAGAGCCTTGCGCCTCTTCCACCGCCAGTTGCAGGGCCTCGGCATCCATCACGGGAACTGCTTGGTCTTCCGATTCAGTGACTCCGACCACGTTCAGGTGCATCTGCTCGGGAGCGAGACCAGATTGATACAGGGCGTCCAGGAACGTCCGGGCCCTCAGCCGCTCGGCCACAAGGATGGTCTCCTCGTTCCGTCCCATCTCCAGCAGTAGCTCCAGGTACTCCTCGTACAGCGTGCGAACGCTTCTGAAGTACGATTGCCGCAGCTGTTCCTCCTCTACCGCGTTGCGAATCGACTCAACGATCTCGATTGCTGACTCGTAGTGAGAAAGTGCTGCCAATGGTTGGCCCATCGCTCGGTATGTTCGTCCCAATCCCAAGCTAGATAACTGCTCAACCTCACGAGTTCCTAGTTCCTCTGACAGAGCCAGTGCTTGCTCGTACTGGACAATCGCTTCGGGGTAATCCAGGAGCACTTGATGGCAGAGCCCAAGGTTGTTCAGGATCTCTGCGACGCCGGCGCGGTCGCCGATCTCGCGGAAGATCGCCATAGCGAGTCGATAGCTGTCTCCCGCCCGCTGGTAGTCGGCGACAAGGAGATAGCAGTTGCCGAGTCCGGCGTAACTGTTCGCCTCGCCCTCGAGCTTGTCGATCTCTCGAAACAGCGCCAGTGATTGCTTGTAGTAGTCGATTGCGCGCGGGGCATCGGAAAGGGACTTGTAGTAGGAACCCAGGTTGTTCAAGACTACTGCCTCACCAGCGCTATCGCCGATGTCGCGGAAGATCGCCAGCGACTGCTCGTAGTACTCGATTGCCCGATCGTAGTCAGCGACATCTTCATAGCAGAGGCCGAGGTTGTTGAGGCTTCCTGCCTCACCAGCGCTATCGCCGATGTCGCGGAAGATCGCCAAAGCTCGATCGTAGCAGTCGATCGCCTGGGAGTAGTCGGAGAAGGACCTGTAGCAGTTGCCAAGGTTGTTGAAGCTGTTCGCCTCGCCATCGCGGCTGCCGATCTTGCGAGACACCGCCAGCCACTGCTCGAAGTACTCGATCGCCCTTGGGTAGTCAGGGATGGACTTGTAGCAGACGCCGAGGTTCTTAAGGACCATAGCTTCTCCGGAGCGGCTGCTGATGTCGCGGAAGATCAGCAGCGACTGCCTGTAATACACGGTCGCCCCGTCGTAGTCAGCAAGGCCACCAAAGCAAATGCCGAGGTTGTTGAGGACCCCCGCCTCACCAGCTCGATTGTCGACGGAGCGATAGGCATCCAGCGACAGCGCGAAGTACTCGATCGCCCGCGTGTACTCCGAGAGGGAGAGGTAGCAGCGACCGAGTTGGTTGAGGATGTTGCTCTCGGAAGAGCGATGGTCAAGAGCTCGCGCAATGCCCAATGCTTCCTCGAACAAGTCAGTCGCATCCCGGAAGCGGGCCTGCTCGTACGCTGCATTGGCCTCACTCAGGAGTAGAATCGCATCATCCCACGCCTTTTCGTCGTCACCTTGAGCGAATACACCAACGGCGATCAACGCCATCAAACAGATGAAGACCACTGCGAACCTCAATGCTCTCTTCATCGCCATCTCCCGATCAGTTGGTACGGCGCCCAGAACCAGACGTTTCCGTAGGTTGCGTTGACGATGAGGTCCTCCTGGGCTTGGCACAGCGCTTGGGCCCACGTCATGCCGGCTTGGTGATGCGCGCACATCGCGACGAGCAACTCCTCGATCGCGCCGGGATTCGCCTGCCAGAGCGTCCCGAGGACTGAATCCGCACCGGAGCTGAGGAACGCTCTCGCCAGCCCGACGACTTCATCACCGACGACGATCTGTTCCAGCTGATCCGTGCTCAACTCCACGTCCTCGGGATCCTGACCGGACAGCACTCCCATTGCTCCCTGCAGGTTGCGGAACGCAGGCAACAGCGTCTCGCACGCAGCCAGCATCACCAACACCGTCCCACGATGGTCGGTCAACATCGCCTCCCAGGCATGGTAGTCGCCGTCGGGACGCCGCATGTCGCCCTCCGAGGCCGCGGATTCGGCTCCCGGTGCAAGGAGGAGCTTCGATTGGAGCGGGGC
>JBARQW010000281.1:0-3827 GCA_049643905.1 Bipolaricaulia bacterium | reverse complement strand
TTCAAGAACTGGATACTGGTAAGCAGCCCTTGTTCATGGCGACGTTTCAGATCCTCCAGTCGCTCGCCCAGCTCCTTGAAGCGGGGATCGTGCAGTCGCTTGCGGAGCCAGCGAGAGATCTTGATCTCGATCTCCTTGGCCTTCTTCTTCGGATCGGGTGCGCCCAACACGGCTTCGAGCAGATCGGCGTCAAGCACCAGCGTTTCAAGGTCATCTCTCACGGCATCGACATGCACGTGCTCGTGAATCAGCTCGATCGTCTTCGCGCCCAACGCGTGCCAGATCAACTTCCCGGACGAGTCGGTCAGTTTGATCGATTCGTAGACCTGCGTCAACCAGCGATAGTCTGTCTCGTACTCCAGCAGGTCAGGATCGGGAGAGATCGCCTCCCACAGCCGACTCAGATAGCTGTAGTCCCTGCCATACTGGTCTCGCGTCTTGTCGTTGGGCAGGCACTCCTGCGCGGAAATCAGCCCCTCGTATCCCTCAACGCTTCGATCCACTCCGGCGAAGTAACCGAGACAGTTCTGGATCGCCCCCGGCAGCTGGTCGACCAGCTCGTTGATGTTGGTGATGACCCGAGTGATCCCCTCTTCATCGAACTGGATCGCCTTGGCGACGTCGTCGAAGACGCCGATGTAGTCAACGATCAGGCCGTGGCTCTTCTCCTGCCCGTAGGGACGGTTCGTGCGGCAGATCGCCTGCAGCAGCGTGTGGTCACGCATCGGCTTGTCGAGATACATGGCGTGAAGAATCGGCGCATCGAAGCCGGTCAGCAGCTTCGACGTGACGATCAGGATCTTGAGCGGATCGCTCGGATCGCGGAACCGATCGAGCAGCTTCTCCTCGGCGTCGCGATCTCTCCTGTATGGCGCGTACTCCGGCTCGCCGCTGCTCACCGTCATAACGATGTCGGAGAACTCCGGCGGAAGATGCTTATCGAGTTCCTGCTTGTAGCGCACGCAGCTCTCCCGATCGAAGGTGACAACCTGCGCTCCGAACCCATTGGGGACGACCTTCTCCTGGAAGTGTTGGGCGATGTCGGCGCAAACTTTCTCAACGCGCTCGGGTGCCTTGACGAGCACCGCCATCCGGGCCGCCGTCTTGGCAAGTTGGTCCTTGTCGAAGTCGCTCAGGCCGCCGGTCAGCTCTTTGAACGCCTCATCGATCGCGTCCCTATCGATAAGCAGTTCGAGGAGCCTCTGCTCGAAGTGCAGCTCCTTGGTCGCGCCATCACGAACCGACTCCTCGAAGCCGTAGCGACTCATGTAGCCGCTCGTGTCTTCCTCGGCCCCAAACGCGTAGAAGGTGTTGCGATCGGCGCGGTTGATCGGGGTTCCCGTCAGGCCGAACAGGAACGCGTTCGGCAACGCCGCTCGCATCTTGCGGCCGAGGTCGCCCTCCTGCGTGCGGTGCGCCTCATCCGCAAGAACGATGATGTTGTCCCGATCGTTGAGCACACCATCTGACTCGCCGAACTTGAAGATCGTCGTGATGATAATCTTGCGCACATCCTTGCCGAGCAGATCTTGCAGATCGCTCCGACTCTCGGCCTTGACAAGATTCGGCGCGTCAGCGGCGTAGAACGTGCTTGAGATCTGGGTGTCGAGGTCGATACGGTCGACCACGATCATCACCGTTGGATTCTTGAGCGCCGGATGCAGGCGCAACTTGCGTGCCGCGAACAGCATCAGCAGCGATTTTCCCGATCCCTGGAAGTGCCAGATCAGCCCCTTTTTCGGATAACCGGCCACGACGCGTTCGACGATCTTGTTGGCGCCATCGACCTGCTGATAGCGGCCGATGATCTTGATCCGCCGATTGCTCTTACTGGTGGCATAGGCCGTAAAGCTGGTGAGCAGATCGAGGACGACGTGCGGTCGCAGCATCGAACGGACCGCCTTCTCGACCTGTTGCATCGCAGGCAGCGATTCATCGTCTTCGAATCGCCAGGGTCCCCAGAACTCAATCGGCATGCGGATGGCGCCGTATCGGAAGTCCTTTCCCTCAGTGGCCACACTGAAGACATTCGGCACGAACAGCTCCGACACATTCGGCTCATAATCGTCGTACACCTGAATCGCTCCGTCGACCCACGTGACGCTGTCTCGAACCGGCGTCTTGGCTTCGATCACGACAAGCGGAATCCCGTTGACGAGAAGCACCAGATCGGCACGCTTCTCTGTCTTGCCTGCGCGGAACGTGAATTGCTGCGTGACCGTGTACTGATTCCGTTCCAGATCCTCGAAGTCGATGAGCTTGATCGTGACGTGCTCACCGTGCGATCCGAACGGCATCGATCGCTCGCCCGTGAGCCAAGCGGCGAATTCCTCATTGGCCTTCACGAGCCCGTCGGTACGGACGCCCTGAATGATGGCGCGCAGATGATAGAGCACGTCGTCGGCACGTCCTGGCGCGGCAGCGATCGAGGGATTCAGGCGGGTGAGCGCTTCGCGAAGATGCTTCTCAACCAGAACATCTTGAGGCTGGCGAGGCAATGCCTTCGGGCCGACGTAGTGCCAACCGAGGCCGGCCTGCGCTCGACCCTGATAGGGCGCTTGGGGCTCGTGGACTGCAGTCGCCAGAGCCTCCGAGACCGGGCCGGCGAGAAGGTCACGCACGCAGGCTTCGACGGTATTTGCTTCATTGAAGATCATGATGCCTCCAAGGCTCGACGCAAGGTTTCTCTTGCCAGCGTTCTTGCCTCATTTGCTCGCTCAGCCGGAATGTCTACTTTCTCCCTGAGGCCACTCAACCTATTCGCAATACGCCTCTGAACCTCAATTGGCGGCAACGGGACAGGTAGGCGAGCCACATCGGAGCCCGCCACTCCAGAAACGGTCGTGAATGTCACGATCCGGCGTATCTGCTGATGGCCAAACGGGCTTCGGAGCCACTCGAAGACGAAACGGTTGTCAATCTTTTCTGAATCAAGAGTTACCCGGAGGACAGATGACTCGAACACAAGGGGCTCATCTTGAACTCCCACCAAAACGCATCGCCCTGCGCCCTCCAGCACCACACTTCGACGGCCGAACAGCAGGTCGTCGGAAGTCAGCCTGTACCTCTCAAGCTCGGTTTCGTCGAGCTCGACTCGCTCCATCTCGACCTCACGACTAATGACGTCATTGCCGAACAGCTCGCCCATGTTGCCCATTGGCACGCCGCGGCCTCTGTACTCTTCCGGTTTATAGATCCCACTCTGGGGCTTCCTAGTACAGAGCTCGGCAAGTCGAACTGACGGGAAGTCGTCACAGATCTCTGCAAACTCTTGCGATGCCGCTGAGGCGAGGGCCCTGATGCCGGCTTCCTGAAGCAGGACGAGTCTGTCGATGTATCCCGCGGATTGCTGCAGCGCCTCCACAATCCGCCGCTGTTCCTCCAGCGGCGGCAGAGCGAACTCGTACTCCGACAGGCTCTTCCAGTTCGTGCGTGGCGACAAGGAGCCAGCGGACGTTCCAATGGCGTGCTCGAAGAACTGGTCGGTTTGACAAATGAACGGCAGCAGCTCGGGAAGGAGCTTGTCGCTGGCAGGTTCAAGAACGTAGATGTCGCCCGAGCATACCCCGCTGAACCCAGCAACAGCGACCTTTCTCTGATAGGCACGCCGCTTCCCGAAAAGAACTTGGCCAGGCCGGAAGACGCTCGTGAATGTCGTTCCATCAGCGATGTCTCCCCAGGAACGGATCTTCAGATCGTTGGGTTCGACGTGCTCAAGACCAACGTATCGCCCGAAGCCGTCTGCAAGAGGGTCGCTGCTTCGCTCCTTGGAGAGGCGGGCAACATCACCGAACGCAACCTTCGTCCAGGTCGTCGTATGTCTGGAT
>JBARQW010000280.1:0-7826 GCA_049643905.1 Bipolaricaulia bacterium | reverse complement strand
GTCACAGAGGGATTGGGCTTCGCCTTAAAACTAGCGATTAGGCGTCGCGAGCGTGTGAGGTTCTTCTGCCTGACTAAGTGACCAGGTGCAACGCGCGTTTCGCGGAATGAGAATCGACGGCCACCGTTGTAGTGCCTGCTTCAGGCGAACATCGAGCCCCCCCCGTTGCTGGGGAATCAGTCGTCTGCCAAAGGGGGCACCGATACGACGGAAAGACACGCTTCGCGTGCAAAGACCGGAGCGTACCGCCGCTCTGTATCACCCTCAACGAGGCGCGTGGTCGATCCCCACACGTATGAACGCAGCTGCATTCCCGTCCCAATCGCGGCATGTCGATAGAACGCTTCCAGCCATCCCAGGATCGAGGCGGCCTCGGTTGGGGTGGAGGCTGCGGCAAGCTGCGGCGCGGCGCTCACGGCCAACCCAATCTCCCACGGCGTGTAGCACGCCGCGAGCTCACCTTCTTGCGCGAAGAAGGCCTCCGATTGGCCACACTCGGTGGTTGTTGTGCTCGGCACGGCGAGTTCCCGTCTGACTTGCGCAAAGACCCTCCGAGCCGCATCCAAGTACTGGTCCTCTCCGAACCGGTTGTATGCGGTCATCAAGGCACCGACCATCGAGAGATGCGATGCGAGATCGCTTGGCCCGGCGGGCTGCGGAATCGCTCCGATCTCCTCCGTGCCGTAGTGAGCGGCGATCAGACCGTCCGTTACGCCGGGCTGCTCGAGAAGGAACCGAAGCGCGATTCCCGTTCCTATGGGGCCTTGGCTGGCGACCGCAGGCAGGTCCTCGAAGACGTCTGACACGCGATCGAGCGCTTGCACGAGAAGTCCCGCGATCTCGCTCGACACACTTCGTGATCGCGTCCACATCCCGTCCTGCCAACGTGCTTGATCGACGTACATCGCGAGCTGAGCGTCGAAGTGGCGTTCCTGCAGATGGGACAGGACAGTCGTTGCCAAGCTATCAATGAGGTCGACGGGCGACGATGGGAACAGGTCGGAGGTTCCGAGCAACTCAGCTACGGTGGGAATGCCCATCAGTTCTCTGGCCTCGGCCAATCCGAGCATCAAAGCGACCTGATCAAACAGGAGGCTGGAAGCGTCGAGGATCTCGTAGCCGGCCGCGCCGTTCTTTTCCACGATCCTTGCAGCGTGTGGGACATACCGCGAGCCTGTCGCTCGTTCCATCTCCTCGCTGAGCTGATCGAGGAACGTCAGCTTGTTCAGGACGTTGCCGATCAGAACGAGAGCGTAGAATTCCTCCTGCGGCGAGGGGTCTCTCAGTCGATCGAGCGATGGGGAAAGAAGCTGCCTTGCCTCTTGCGCCTCGCGCAGGAGGGTCATGCCGACGGCCGCGCCCTCGAGACGTTCGAAGAACGTCTCGGGCCGCCAGCTCAGGCTGCCCACGATGCCTAGTTCGGGACTGCCCGAAGAGAACGGAAGCACGATCGGGGACAGACTGGGGCGATCACTTGAACTGAGTCCTGCCATCTCCGCATACCGAGTGAGCTGGGCCTCCACGAGTCGCTCGACGCTCATCCCGCGCTGAGAAGCAAGTTCGGCGTAGTACGGTCCGCGGAGCAGAGGCTCTCCCATCTCCGAGTGAAGCACCAGGCTGGCCAGATTCGAATCGGCGACATCTTCGGCCGCGGTAAGACTCTTCTGAAGCTGGTAGGACGCGTACATGGCGATGTCCGTCTGGAACCACGGATCCGGTTCGCCGCGCACGCCGCAGCACGCGGTGTCTCCAGCTTCCTGGTTGATACACAACCTGGCGACCAACACAGGTGCGAATCCGCGCGATGCATCGATGACCTGGAGTGGAGCAACCTGTCCGGATCCGTTTCCGAAGTAGCTGCCGAACGTTCCGGCGAGTTCGGCGTGGGCCAAATGCAGGGCGGCCTCTTCCACGACTGTATGGAAGAACTGCGCCAGCCGCTCGGTGGCCCGATCGGCCTCCTGGCCTCCTTCTTTTGCGATTCCGCGCAGGGCGCCGGCCGTCGCCCCAAGCTCCAGGGGTGTGTAGCAGTAGCGGCGATTGGCTCCGGCGACTGAGCTTGCGTATGTCTGGAGCGATTCCTCCCAGAAGACGGCTTCGAGAGCCGTGAATGCCTGTTTAGCCCCTTCGCGATACTTGTCATCCATCGTGGAGGAGTACGCAGAGAGAAGCCCGTACAAAGCGGCTGTTTGTGAGATCAACTGTCGCTCTTCCACCTGGGTCGACCGCGGATTGAGCGTGGCTCCAAAGGTTCCTGCCCCGTCCTGAACCTGCAGGATAGCGTCCGCTGTGCGCTTCACGAGGCCGACGATCTGCGGACGCTGCGTCTCAGTGGTTGCTTCCAGCACCTGGCTCAGAGAGACCAGGAGCAGACCAGCATCCCGCGTGCTCGCTCCTGCGAGGCTGGCACCGTCGCCTGAGAGCAGGTCTTCGACGGTCGCAAGGGCCCTTGTCGTCAAGCGTTCTGCCGCGGAGAGGATGGCCCCCTGTTCGTACTCCGCGACCGCTGCAAGGCCGAGCAACAAGGATGCATAGTCGAACAGCGTCGCCGCCTCAGCGCTAGGCGTGAACTGAAGTCCCACGGTCCCGGCGCCACTGGACACCGTGTAGCTGGACGCGAACGCTTCGCTCGCATTGGCGACATCCGATGTGAGGCTTTCGTCCAGGACCGTCAACTTGTTAGCGATCGCCTCGGTGAGGACGAGCGCCACGTAGCGATCCAACGGATCCTCGCTCTCCGCCAAGGCCTTTGCCTGTAGGGCCTCGTGCAGCATGCTCATGCCCAGGGCGCTCGGATCGATCCGCGAATCGACAGCCGTCCACTCTCCGCCGGACCAAGGTTCTTCCCAGCGCTCGGTGAATCGCGGATCACCGGCTGCATACTCGAGGAAGATCCATCGCTCGTTGGCCGGTCGTTCCGAGGAGGGCAGGCCGGCCTGCCGTGCGTAATCGTCCAGGAGCTGCTCCAGGGCGAGTTCCGGAGTCATTCCGAGGTTGTCAGCCAACTGAAGGATGCGAGGTCCGAACCGGAGATCGATGCCAAGCCCCGAAGACGCTTCCACCTGAATCAGATTATCAAAGGCCACCGCGCCGGCCTTCAGCGCGAGGCTTCGAACGCCGCTGGGGAGCAGGGTATCCTTGCGCAGGTCAGAGGTCGCAGGCAACGATTGGATCTTGAGTAACTCGGAAGATGCGAACATCGCCTCGTCTGTGACGAACCACAACGGGTCCGCGACGGCCAGAGCTCGGCTGCATGGGAGGTCTTCCGGCGTGAGGATTCCACCGCCACCCAACGTCTCCAATACGGTGGTGACCTCGACATCCGCATCATTCGCAGCGTTGGGATCATCGGACAAAGACTGCACCGACACGCGGTTGGTGAGCGTTCCCGTGAAGCCCGGATCGGCTGCGACTGTGACGGTGAGCGTGGCGGATTCCCCAGCTGCGAGGAGACCAATACTCCAGACCCCGCCGACTTCATCGTAGGAACCCGTGCTCGGTGTGAACAAGATCCAGTTCACCTCCGCGGGGAGGGTCTCCGTCACTTCGACGTCCGAAGCATCCTGCGGGCCGTTGTTTTCCACCACGATCGAGTAGGTGAAGGTCTCGCCGCGCGCGATGGGATCGACGGTGTCGGTCTTGACGACGGACAGATCGGCGAGGACGCGTATCGGAGTTGTCACGGATGTGATGTTGTTGGCAGGCTCGGGATCGGGAGAGCTGGCACCGACCTGAGCGATGTTGCTTAGAATGCCCGTTGCTCGCGCATTGAGAATGCCACGCAGGAGGACCTGCGCGCTTTCGCCGGCAGGAAGCGTGTCGAGTTCAATCGAGCCAGCCCATCTCCGCCAGGTTTGCCCGTCGAGGGACACCTCGGCCTCTTCAAGCTCGGGGGGCGCGAAGTCCGTCAAGATAACCTCATGGGCCGCGGCCGGGCCGACATTGGTCACGAGAATCGTATAGATGAGCGGCTCGCCTGGGCTTGCGGGACTCGGGGACGCGGTCTTGCTCACGGTCAGGTCGGCGCCGATGCCGATGCTGTGGGTGTCCGACGACTCGACCGGATCTCCGTCTCTGTCCTCACCGGTCGCGGTGGCGACGTTCTCGACGAACAGCGCTCCCGTCTGTGGAACCGTGCCCACGGTTTCGTACAACCACGCCTCTCCGACTTCGAGGACGCCGTTACCGTTATCTCCGCCGACGTAGACGGGAGCGGCGGTGAGTGTGTCGGTGACTCCGACGTTGAGGATCGGCGAACCGTCTCCCGCCACAGGATCATTCGCCACCGTGATTTGATACGTCACAACGTCGCCGGGCTCAGCCCCTGCCGGGCCGGTCTTGCTGACCGCGATGGCCGGAGCCACCTCGACGTCCAACGTGTGTGTATCTTGGGCCGTGAACAGGTCGCCATCTCCATCGCGAGCGAGCACCGTTGCCGTGTTGGTGAGGGGGTCAGGGTCGTTGGGCTTGACCGTGTAGGTTGCAGCGTACGTCCAGGTTTCCCCGCCTTCGAGCAGTCCGTCGCCGTCGTCGCCGGAGAGATACGAGGCCGCGCCTGCCAGGCTGTCGCTCAAGGCGACCTGAGCAAATGGTGACCCATCTCCGATGGTGTCATCATTGATGACGGTGAACGTGTACGTCACCGTGCCTCCGACGAGGGCCGCGGTCGGTCCTCGCTTGGTCACGGCGATGGCGGGATCGAAGTCGCCGTCGACGACGTGGTCGTCCTGATCTGAAAGGGCTTCTCCGTCAAGGTCCTCACCCGCTACGACTGCGACGTTTCGCAGTGCGTCGGGGTCATCCGGCTGCATTGTATAGGTGCCCTGGTAGGTCCAAGTCTCCACGGCTTCTAGCAGGCCGTCACCGTCATCCCCGCCGATCAGTGTCACCGAGGCGACGTGGTCGTCCGTGATGGAGACGTTGCGAATGGCAGACCCGTCACCGTTTGAGAGGTCGTTCGTCACGACGAACGTGTAGGTGATGAGGTCGCCGACGCTCGCCTGACTCGGTCCCGTCTTCTCGATGGCGATGGCCGGTGAATGTTCGATGTTCGTGACGGAGTGGCCGTCCGTTGCGGCAACCGAGTCTCCATCGAGATCGAGTCCATTGACTGTTGCCGTGTTGACGAGCGGCTCCGCGTCGGAGGCGCTCACGACGTAGGCTCCTGAGTACGTCCACGTCTCACCGACTTCGAGGAGACCGTCGCCATCGTCGCCGGTTACGTATTGCAGAGCAGTGGCTCGGCTGTCAACGAGGACCACGTTTACGATCGGCGATCCGTCGCCGAGTGTCGTGTTGTGCGTGACGAGGAAATTGTAGGCGATCGATTCGCCGACCGCGACGGTCGTCGGACCGGACTTCTCCAGTGCGATGGCCGGTGCGTGCAAGATGTCGAGCACGGTGTGGGAGTCGGAGGCGAAAACTTCTTCGCCGTCCCCGTCGACGCCGCGAACTGTCCCCGTGTTTGCCAGCGGTTCGTCATCGGCTGGCTGCACCACGTAGGTTCCTGTGAAGGTCCACGTCTCACCGACTTCGAGGAGGCCGTCCCCGTCGTCGCCGGCGAGGTAGGTGACGGGGAAGCCGAGGCTGTCGCTCACGGAGAGGTTCGAGACAGGTGATCCGTCGCCCGCGGTGTCATCGTTCGTCACGTTGTAGGTGTAGGTGACCGTGCTCCCCACCGAGGCGGACGACGGCCCGAGTTTCTCAATGCCGATTGCGGGCGCGTAGTCGACATCGACCGGATGGACGTCGCTCGAAAGGATCAGGTCGCCGTCGAGATCGCGAGCCTCGGCAGTCGCCGTGTTGACGAGAGGATCGGGATCCATTGGGCGTACGACGTAGATCGCTTCGTACGTCCACGTTTCGCCAACTTCGAGAAGACCGTCGCCGTCGTCTCCCCCGAGGAACGAGGGGAAGCCCGTGAGAGGATCGCTCAGCAGAACGCTCTGCATCGGAGTTCCATCTCCACCGACTTCGTCGTTTTCGATCGTGAAAGTGTAGACGATGCTATCTCCGACTGCTGCGGATCCTGGCCCGCTCTTCAACATGCGCAGAGCCGGAGCATGTACGGCGTCCACACCGGCTGTGGCCAGAGAGGTCACCGGATCGCCGTTCGGATCCTCCGCCCGCCCGCTGGCGACGTTGACGAGATCTGACGTGATCGTCAGGTTACAGGTGTACGTCTCGCTCTCGCCGACCAGCAGTGACGGATAGGTTCTGCCGCATCCCGGCGCGGCAGGATCTGAGACGACGACGTTCGAGAGGTCGGCGTCCCCGGTGTTTGTGACCGTGATCGTGAACGTCGCGTCGCTTCCGATGAGGACTTCCTGCGAAACTGGCGTCTTCGCGATTGCGATCGCTGGTCGGATCACATCGACGAACTCAGTATCCGGGGCGCTTTCGACGGATGCAGAGGCCGGTGTAATCCCTCTTGCGACGGCCGTGTTCGTGATGTCATCAATGACAGCTGTTGCGCATGAGAACTGCCACGTTTCGCCGAGATCCAGAAGACCATCCTGATTGGTATCGCCGACATTGAACCCTCCCGCGGCTGTCGTGGGAGTGACCGTTCCGCATTCATCATCCGTCACGGCGATCGAAGACAAGGGCACATCGCCCTCATTGGTCACAGCGTAGCTGTAGGTGACAACCGTTCCAGGACGGACGACCGATTGGTCGACGATCTTCTCGATGGCAATCGACGGATTCTCCGTAAACGTGATCGGGGTCGGATCGCTGTTGTCAGTCGGATCGTCGTTCTGGTCCGGATCCGGATCAACGCCGGCCTGAGACAGGTCGGAGACCTGTGTGCCGCCCGAGCTGGTGCCAAGGGCGGTGGAGGCGTTCTCGTACGGTCCGAGGTCCCCGTTCGGGGTGGCGGTGACCGTCAGCGTGATCGTGCCGGAAGCGGCGACAGCGAGGGTGTCGATCCCAGCGAGGAGGTTAACGGCAGGTGCCAGAGGTGTCCCTGTGTAGCCCGGGTATGTCGGAGGTTCGTTCACCGTGAATCCGGTGCTCGTCACGCTGTCGACAACGAAGCTCGCCGGTGCGGCGAAGGTGGCGGTCAGATCGTCGGTGACCTGGAGGCTCGACAACGGGACATCGCCGGTGTTCTCCACGAACAGGTCGTAGACGACGGTGTAGCTGCCGTCGTTGTTGTTGGTCGTGGAGACGAGGTTCTTGGCGATGCCGATCTCCGGTGTCTCGGTGAACGTGATCGGGGTCGGGTCGTTGTTGTCGGTCGGATCATCGTTGTTGTCCGGATCGGGGTCGGTGCCGGCCTGCGACAAGTCGGTGACGTCCACGTCGCCAGGGCTGGTCCCCAAAGCGGTCGCCGAGTTCTCGTACGGCCCGAGGTTTCCGTCCGGGGTCACGGTAACAGTCAGCGTGATTGTGCCCGACGCGCCGACGGGGAGCTCGTCGATTCCGGCGAGCAAGTTGATTCCCGGAACCGGCGGCGTTCCCGTGTAGCCAGTGTATGTCGGTGCTTCGTTGATCGTGAAGATGTCGCTCGTGAGAGCATCGATGACGAAGCTGGCGGGTGCAGCGTACGTCGTCGAAAGGTCATCCGTGACTTGGATCTCGGAGAGTGTGACATTGCCAGCGTTCTCGACGTACAGGTCGTAGACAACCGCGTACGTGCCATCGCTGTTGTTGGTCGTAGAGATGAGGTTCTTGGCGATGCCGATCAGCGGGTTCCGGGTGATCGGTGTTGAGGTCGGATCGTCGTCGCCGTCAGCGGGACTCGACTCGTCGGACAGGTCGGTGACCGGGTCGCCGACAGGATCGGTCCCCGTTGCCAGCGCTTGGTTGGTTACGCCGCCAGC
>JBARQW010000279.1:0-2949 GCA_049643905.1 Bipolaricaulia bacterium | reverse complement strand
GTTCGCCACCGCGATCTCCTCGGTGCCGGTGTTTGCGACATACATCTTCTCCGCATCCCAGTCCAGCGCGATGGTCCTTGAAGCGGCGAGTGGCCCGCCCATGACTATGGTGTCAACCGCGACTCCGTCAAGAGCCGCTCTGGTGACTGTGCCGTTTGCGTGCACGAGGTACATCCATGCAGCCGGGGTCAGGCAGATGTCCGGGGTGGGCACGTAGTTCTCGCCGCTTCTCCACAATTCCTCGGCAATGCGGAGACAGCCTTTCGAGATGAACCCAGATTGGGTCTCGAAGGCCAGCCGACAAGCCGAGATCTCACTGCAAGATATCTCGAGATCCTTGTTCGCATCACAGAGATTGAATTCCGAGCATCCATACAGAGTTGCCGGTCCCGCGATCGTCGAACTCGCGCCATCTCTGCACGCCTCGCCACTGAACGTCACGGGACCGGACGCATCATCTGCGGGTTTCACCGTGTACCACAGGACAATCTCGCTGCCGGCCGCCGGAGCCTCTATCGGACCGTACTTGACTTTCCCGTTGGTGGCATCAAATGTCGGATAGTAGTCGGCCGAGAAACGGACAGGCGTCAGCCCTGGTGGTACCGTGTCTGCTACATAGTAGGATGATGCTCCGGCCTCTGGACTGAGCGTCAACGTCACCTTCAGCTCAACATCCGCTTCGTAGCACTGCGCATCGAATCCCCTGGTCACCACGCCAGATGAGAGGAACCCAATGCCGACGACCACGCCAAGAGCCAGCACAAGTGCCGTTGTGTATCTTCTCGTTCCCATTTCATCTCCTTTCCGTCTGCAGCTCAGACCAGCGGGACGTTGAGGATGGCTTCACCGCATCAGCACAGCAATCCTCTCGCACTGACAGTACGCACCTTCTCGTAGCATATCGTTGAGGCATAGATCTGACAACTCGTCCGTCCATCGCCGCGAGCGATGAACCAAGCTGGCGAGTTCCGGGGACATAGTACGTAACTCCCTTCGCCGGGCGGTGCCTCGCCAAGGTGCGAGACCTTCATTTTTCGGATGCGGCGGAGTTCCGAGGAGACCCGGGAGCATGACGCGAACTTCCTTGGCCGGGTGGTGCCGATCGGCTACGGTTCGATCGAGATGAGTTCGAGACGAAGTGCAAGGACGGTCAGGGTCTACTGCGCCAACTGCGACCACCTGCTATACAAGTACCGAAAGAGCGGAGCGGGTCGGCTCGTCAAGTGCTTCAAGGATGGGATCGTCCAAGACAACACCGAGGGCGACCTGCGCTGTCCGAGCTGCGGGCAGGCGTTCGCCCGAGAAACGATGGCCTACGGCCGACCGGCAAACAAGATCATCCAAGGGAAGGTGACTGTGAAGGGGTGAGGGTTTTGTGGACTCCGGGGTCGGGATAGAGATGCGAGTGACAAGCGGCGAGAACACACCGCTTGATCAAGGACGGGAACGGGACAGGGCGAAGGGATACTAGTGTGTGCCGATCGTTGCCGGGAGCGAATCACGGGAGGTATGCGAACATGAATGACGCAGCGGGCGCCAACAAGCACGGTGACAACTGGGAAGAGGTAGCCGGAACACGGCCGAAGCTGCTTCGGTTGAGCGTGCCCGGCGGCTGGCTGGTTACCGTGTCGGGAGGAGCCAGCTATCCTGTCACCTTCTATCCCGACCCAGAACATGCTTGGAATCCGAGGATCCAGGACTGACTCAAGATGGACGCGGGCACACCCGATCATTGCCCGCTGGAACCGTCCGGGTGCAGCCGAAGGTGGCCCTGTGGAGATCGGGGGACACATACCTTATCTCCTGCGCGAGCTGTGTTCCGTGCCCCTAGGAGCATCTGACCCCGAATCGGTCAGCGCGCTTTCGGAGATGGCCCCCGAATTCCCTCCGACCTCATCAAAGCCTCCGTGGCAGGTCCTCCGCGACAAGGAAGAGCGCGTCGCCCTGCTGGAGTCGATAGGGGCCCTGAGGATTCACGATGATGATTCTCTTTTCGTCCTCAAGGGCTAATGGGTGAGCAATGTCATCCGGGAGGGCCTTTCGCACTTCTTCGGAGTCAGGAGTTTCGATTCCCAGGAGGATAATGCGTCGTTCTGCCAACGTGTGCACTGCCTGAGCGAAGCCCACTCCTACCAGGTTCTCGGGAAGCTTCCCCGCGTATCGGTAGAACTCGCTCCCGGAGTTGAAGGTCAGCAGTTCCGAAACGAGATGCGATGTACCATGGTTCAAAGCTGAAGCCACGGCGAGGTTTGCGCCGAGCTGCTCAAGACAGATGATCTCGTCGGTGTTCACACGCTCGAAATGCCTTCGGTTCGATGCATTCAGGATCTGCACACAAGTATGGACGCTTCGATTCAGGGATTCCACCGCCAACACGATCAGGAGCGCTTTCGCATCGGCCTCATTGGGGTCTTGGGCGAAATCCGTGAGCACGATAGCGCTGTCTGCATCTTCGATTCTCGCTCGTCTCAGATCGGTGTCTTTGATGGGACTGCCCTTCAGGAACTCGACCCGATCCTCCTCAATGGGGCGCTTGTCGAGGTCGGCCAATATCACCACCCGCTGCTCCTTGCCTGTGTCCGCCCTCAGCAATTCGTCCACGACTGCTGCGCCCTGTGTATTCCACCCACAAATCACGATGTGGTTCCTAAACCGCACTTCTTTCACGATTCGGCCTCCTTTCATACAGAGCCTGACGAATCGGTTGACGATGAGGGCTGTGATGATTGCCAGAGAGCCAATGCTCGCGACGAGGCCCACGACACTGACGAGAGCTCTGTGCAGAGGTATGTCTGGGTTCTCGATCACCTGCCCCAGAAAGGGAGGGAGTACGGTGAAGACCGCGTCCCGGAATGACTCAACGTCTGGGTCGACCAATCGCAGCAGGACTGTCAAGACGCAGAAGGAGCCGACAAGGCCGACAAGAAGAGACACCAGTGGATGCTTGAC
>JBARQW010000278.1:0-5057 GCA_049643905.1 Bipolaricaulia bacterium | reverse complement strand
TCCGCGTCCTGTGGGCGCGAGCCTGGATCCTGCTTGCCGGAGTCCGGAATCGGGCTCGGATTGTCCGCGGGAACATGTACGCGTTTGACGTGTCCGACGCGGACGTTGTGGTCCTCTTCCTCTCCGCAACCGCGAATTTCAAACTGCAAATGCGGCTTCGAAGAGAGCTGAAACCCGGATCCCGTATCGTCTCGTACTACCATCCGATGTGGGGATGGACACCGACGGAGACCGGCGAAGCGAAGGGCGAGTACCCGATCTACATGTATCGCATGTGAGGGATGGTGCGAAGAACGAAGCGGCTGGCCGATCTGATGAGGACCCTTGACGTCGATCCGCAGATCGAGTGGGCCGACGTCATCATCGGCGGTGTTTGCGAGGATTCGAGACGAGTTGCGCCGGGCGAACTCTTCGTGGCGATCCGAGGTGCGGCGCAGGATGGAGCCGACTTCGCCGCCTCCGCCGCCGCGCGTGGTGCCGCTGCCGTGATCTGTGATCGATCCTTGCCCCTTCCCGTCCCATGCCTCGTAGTCTCCGATACGCGTCGCGCGCTCGCCGTTTTGTCCGCACGGTTCTTCGACGAGCCGACGCGAGCGCTTCGCACCGTCGGCGTCACCGGGACGAACGGGAAGACAACCGTCTGCCACTGGATCGCGCATCTGCTGGGTCGGGAGCGGACCGAGCTGGTCAGCACGGTGGAGAACGAAGCGCGCGGACTGCGAGCGATCACAACGCCTTCCAGCCCAATCGTGCAACGGATAGCGCGCGATGCGGTCGATGCGGGGAAAGAGAACCTCGTCATCGAGGCGTCGTCGATCGGCCTCGATCAGCGAAGGCTTGAAGCGGTCGCGTTCGACGTCGCCGCGTTCACCAATCTGACGCACGATCATTTCGACCTACACAACACCCAAGAGGCATACGCCGCCGCCAAGGCTGGGCTGTTTCGGATGCTCGGACCGGGGGGATGGGCCGTGGTCAACGCGGATGATCCGCACGCGGATGCAATGCTGGCGGCATCCGGCGGCGAATCGTTCAGGGTGGGTCTGAACGGCCCCGCGGACCTCACGGCCTCGGACATCGCCCAAGATGCAGACGGGACCAACTTCCGGCTTGCGTACGACGGCAAAACTGTGCCTGTCCGCGTTCCGGCCCTGGGCCGACACAACGCAGAGAACGCGGTGGTCGCTGCCGGAGCCGCGATCTGCCTGGGACGAAGCCTTCAGGAGATCGCGGAGCGCCTGAGGACGGCTCCCGCGATTCCCGGGCGGGGAACAGCCTTTCGTGACAAGCGCGGGACGACGGCAATCGTCGATTTCGCGCACAACCCGGACGCGCTTCTGCGCATCCTGGAGACGCTCCGGACCTCCTACGATCGCATCATCACAGTCTTCGGCACTCCCGGAGGAGGCGAGCGAGCGAAGCGTCAGGAGATGGGCGAGATCAGCGGGCGACTCGCCGACGTCACAATCCTGACGAGCGACAACCCGAAGGACGAGCGACCGGAATCGATCATCGACGAGATTGCGCTTGGCGTTCGTCAAGCGGGGAGTGAGCCGCGGATACGCGTCGACCGAGCCGAGGCGATTCGCCTCGCCGCGGAAGAGGCGGGAGCGAGAGACGTCATCGTCGTCGCCGGCAAGGGGCATGAGCGCTACCAAATTGTTCGGGGCGAGTTCGTCCCGTACTCTGATGCATCTGTTCTCGGAGGGCTCGGGTTTGAGCTGATTCTCGGGGCCCGAGGCAGGGCTGAAGGCTGAGGAGGCCGTGTGGGTGCGCAGAACGGATCGGGGATTGCATCGGGAGGACCCGTCGACCTGCTGTTGACGAATGCGCAGGTCTTCGATGTTTTCGCGGGGCGGTTCCGGACGGCAGACGTGGCTGTCGCTGGGGGACGGATCCAAGGTTTCGGCGCATCGGACGCGCGGGAGGTTCGTGACCTTTCCGGCGCGTGGCTGGTTCCGGGATTGATCGACGCGCACGTTCACATCGAAAGCTCTCAGCTGACTCCTGGGGAGTTCGCGCGGGCCGTCGTTCCGCACGGGACGACGTGCGTCATCGCGGATCCGCACGAGATCGCCAACGTTCTCGGCCTCGACGGGATCCGGTACATGCTCGCCGCGAGCGACAGCATCCCGTTCCACGCGTACTTCATGGCGCCGTCCTGCGTTCCGTCGAGTCCGTTCGAGACGACGGGCGCCTCGATCGGCCCGGACGAGATCACCGAGATCCTCTCTTGGGACCGCATTCTCGGTCTCGGCGAGGTGATGAACTACCCGGGCGTGGTTCGCGGCGACCCCGAGATCGCGGCGAAGCTGGGCGCCGCGCGCGGACGCCCCATCGACGGTCATGCTCCCGGCCTCTCCGGCCCGGAGCTGTGGGCCTACGTCGCAGCCGGTCCGCGGACCGATCACGAGTGCACGACACTCGAAGAGGCGCGGGAGAAGCTGAACGCGGGCTTGCGGATTCTGATCCGCGATGGGACGACGGCGCGCAACCTCGATGCACTCCTACCGCTCCTTGACGAGCGGACGGCCCCGTTCGTTCACCTGTGCACAGATGATCGCGGCCCGGACACGCTCCTCGACGAGGGACACATCGACGACCTCGTTCGCCGGGCGATCAGCGGCGGAGTTTCACCGGAAGTGGCGATCTTGGCCGCGACGATCCATCCGGCAAGGACGTACGGGCTTTCTACCCACGGAGCGATCGCTCCGGGGTATCGAGCCGATCTGGTCGTCCTGTCAGACCTCGAGTCTTTCCGCGTCCGGGAGGTGTACGTTGACGGAATTCGCGCGGCGGCCGACGGGGTTCCGTCGTTCGAGGCTTCACCGGTGCCCGACGACCGCGTACGCGACACAGTACACGTCGATCCTGCGAGTCTCTCGTTTCGCCTCGAGGCGGGCGATCAACCGAAGCGGACCGTGCGGGTCATCGGAGTCCATGAAGGCCAAGTCCTTACCGAGAATGCGGAGGACGTCGTTGCGTGCGAGGACGGCGTCGCTCTTGCGGATCCGGAGCGGGATCTGCTGAAGCTCTGCGTCGTCGAGCGACACGCTGGGTCCGGCGCCGTCGGGGTCGGCTTTGTTCGGGGGTTCGGGTTGGTGCGAGGGGCCATCGCATCGACCGTGGCCCACGACGCGCACAACGTGATCGTTGCCGGTGCGTCAGACGAGGACATGCACATGGCGGTCGAGGAGCTGACGCGACTCGGCGGCGGTCAGGTCGTCGTCGACGGAGGCGTCGTCGTCGCCAGGCTCGCCCTCCCGATTGCCGGCTTGATGACCGATCGACCGCTCCGCGAGACGGCTGCGGACGCCGGCACGCTCACCGAGGCCGCACATCGGCTCGGCTGCTCGCTTTCGGCCCCGTTTGCCACACTCTCTTTCCTCGCCTTGCCCGTGATCCCTCACTTGAAGCTGACCGATCGCGGGCTCGTAGACGTGGACGCATTTCGGCCTGTTTCTCTCTTCCTCGATCCTCCACCGAGCTAGGCCGCTCAGCCGCGACTCAGAAGCTCGTCGACCAGCCGCTCCAACGCTAGAGCGCGAGAGCCCTTGATGAGGAGCACGTCTTCGGGGCCGGTGAGTCGCTCGCGGACGCGGACCGGGAGTTCTTCAGGTTCGGCGAACAGGACTTGGCTCGATGACCGGGATAGACAGGCAGCAGACGCGTGCTCCCCGACCGGGACGATGAAATCGATTCCGGAATCGAAGGCGAGGTCGAGGATTTCGAGATGATGCCGCGCCGACGCGCTGCCGAGGCCGAGCATGTCTCCGAAGACGAAGCCTCGTCTCGCCGAGGGAGGGCCGAAGCCCGCGAGCACATCCAGCGCAGCCTTCATCGAGGCGGGATTGGCGTTGTACGTGTCGTCGAGGACCGTCCCGAACGGCGCAGACAGCGGCCTGAGGCGGTGAGGAATCGGCTCGAAGGTCTTCGCGCGCTCTTCGATCACGTGCGGCGGCAGACCGAGCCGGTGGGCGGCCGCGGCGGCGAGAAGGACGTTTGCTGCGTTGTGCCGCCCGAGAAGGCTCGTCTCGAGGCGCAGACGTGGCTCGTTGACCTCGATCAGGAGGCGAGGGACCGCCTCGATGACCCGGCCTCGGAATCCGCCGCTCGATAGCCCCACGGTAACGAGGTCGAAGGGCGTGCCATCTGCTCTCTGCTGATCGGCGTCGATGCAGGGTCGGATCGGCTCGGAATCGCTGTTGACGAGGACGACCCCGTCGGACGGGAGTCCGTCGACGAGGCTCCACTTCTCCTTCGCGATCGCGTCGAGCGATCCGAAGCCGTCGAGGTGACTCGGCCCGACACCTGTGAGGATCGCGATCGTCGGACGAAGGATCTTGGCGAGGAGGCCGATTTCGCCAGGGTGCTCGGTGCCGAGCTCGAAGACTCCGACCTCCGCCGAGTCGGGCATCCCGAGGAGAGCGAGCGGAAGGCCGATCTCGGTGTTGTAGTTCGCGGGGGCCTCGTGGACCGATCGCCCCCACTGGAGAAGATGCGCCAGGAGGGAACGCGTTGTCGTCTTCCCGTTGCTCCCCGTGATGGCGACGATCTTCGCTGTCTGCTGGTCTCGCCACGCTCCGGCCAGCTTCTGGAGCGCGGCAAGAGGATCGGGAACGAGAATCAGTCCCCTGGCCGACGCCGGGGCGCGGCCTCGATCCGACAGGATTGCCGAGCACGCTCCGCGCCGGAACGCTTCCTCGAGGAACGCGTGGCCGTCGGTCCTCGTTCCGGGGAGGGCAACGAACAGGTCGCCGGCCTGAACGTCTCGCGAGTCGTGGACGATCCGTCGGGGCGTCTCCTCGCCTCCGTTCATCAGCTCTCCGAGAACGATCGCCGCGATCTCACCGACGGAGAACACCGCTCGCCTACCAGTCCGGCTCTGCTTCCTCGATCGCTTCCTCATAGGGAGCGAACAGGAGCGCGCTCACCTCTCGTTCGCCGTAGACGACGAATCCGGGGAAGTCGAACGTGACTTCGTCGACCCCGTACAGGGCGTCCGACATGGCGGCGAACGGATCGACCGCGAACAGCTCTACGGTGAGCGTCTCGTA
>JBARQW010000277.1:0-5033 GCA_049643905.1 Bipolaricaulia bacterium | reverse complement strand
CAGTGAAGGTGTACATCGATGACGAACTTGAGGCAGAGATGCATTTCGAGCTTCGGCTCTTCTGAGCGCATCCGATGATCACGAAGAAGGGTGCGACCGCACTGCTCATCGGCCTTGTTCTGGCGTGGTCGCTCGTAGCCTGTGCTGAGAATGTCCTGGAGGCTTCGGCCGAGGAGCTTCTAGGCGTCGCTGACCAGGCGTACGCTCACGGCAGGATCGAAGAGGCGATCGATGCCTACTCCGAGGCGCTCACTGCCTACAAGGAGCTTCAACGGTTGGCGGAGGAGGCCTCCAGTGACCCGGGCCGGCCGGTTGGAGAACAGATTGCAGAAGGAGTTGCGGCTCGCATCTACGTCTACCGGCGCGCGGTCGTCCTTGTCTCGATCGCAGACTGCCACAGAGAGCGAGGGGACTCGTTCAAGGCCAGGGAATACGAGGAAGAGGCACAGCGCCTGATGGCCTCCATTGGGATGGAACAAGGTTTGGCAGACGTCAGGAACCCCTGGATGCTGACGATGGAAGCCGATCGTCATCTGACGCGAGGCGACTACGAGACGGCGATCGACTACGCCGTGCGCGCCTATCAGAATGCCATGGAAAAGGCCGCGACCTCGCAGGACACATGGTGGCGGGAGTACGCCGCAGAGGCTCTGTTGATCGTGGCCAAGTCGTATGGACTTCTTGGATTCACCGATCTTGCCTCACGTGCTCTCGAAGACGCTCTCTCCATCGCGTACGAGCTGGACGACGAGCCTCTTCGCGCGGCCATCCTGGCCTTGCTTGGGCTCAGCGATCTCAGATCAGGGCAGTACTTCCTCGCGGAGATCTCTCTTCTACAGGCGTTGCAGATCTACAGCGAGAGTAGAGACGACGTCGGCCTCGCTGGGAGCTATCTCTTTCTCGGGCTTGTCAAGTCGGCGGGCGGCGACGACGAGAACGCGATCCTCTGCTATGAGCGTTCGCTCGCGGCTGGCGAGCGCGCACAGCTTCCTGAGCTGGAAGCCGACGCATGCCGTGCCCTGGCGAAGCTCTACTGGCAACGGGGTGATCTCGACACCGCATACGAGTATCTGGAGCGTGGAGTTGCTCTCTGTGAAAGAGGAAACTGCCTGCCGTTGTCGCTCGTGGCGACGCACCACTTGATCGCGAACTACTTCCAGGAGATCGGCGCGAGCGAGGACGCCGTGGCGCACTACCGGCAAGCGATACAACTGGTGGAAGCCACGCGCTGCCACTTGGAGCGAAGCGTCATGAGGACACTGCACATGAGCCAGTACCTGACGCCCTACCACGGCCTTGTCGCAGCGCTCGCAGAGATCGGCGATCACAATGGCGCGTTCGAGTGCGCAGAGCTGGCCAAGGCGCGAACCCTGGCGGACATGATAGAGACAGCAATGCTCCGCCGAGGCGACATTCTGCCGCCGCCCGTGCAGAGCGCGTCCATTGCCTACCAAGCCCTGGCCGCCGCGCAGGCAACGGCTTCAGATCCGATTCCGGGTACGTGGTCGCCCGAACAGCGAGCCTCGATCGCACGAGTTGCTACAGACCAGGCGGAGGGATACAGCGCTCTCCTGAGCCAGCTGGAGCGAGAGTACCCCGAGCTGGGCGGAACTCTCTCTCTGACGCCGGGGCGGCTGTCAGATCAAGTTGATGATGTGCTCAGCCAACTGGCCGAGGGAACGCTCGTTCTCGAGTATCTTGTGATGCGAGACGAGACGATTCTGTGGGTGGTCATGGAAGATGGAATTCAGACCGTGAGTCGGATCCCAATCTCCCGAACCGAGCTGGCTCAGCATGTGCAAGCGTTCCGGGAGGAAGTCAACACCGCTCCTCTGCCGGGCGAGGGACCCACACGTCTTCTGAGGGTTCGGGAACAGGGACGCGACCTCTACGATCTCCTCGTCGCTCCGGTGGAGGCGTACCTTGAGGACGCGGACCACTTGGTGATCGTCCCCTCGGACGTTCTCTTCTACGTCCCGTTCGGTGCGCTGTATGACTGTCCGGACTGCGTGGGAAGGGACCTTCTGGGAGGGGAGTTCCTGATCGAGCGGTACTCGCTGAGCTACGCCCCCAGCCTTTCCTCTCTGTACTGGCCGTTTCAGCACCGTGGGGATGGGGTGTACAGCTCCGTGCTCTCGGTGGGCAATCCCACTGAGGATCTGGAATTCGCCGCCGAGGAGGCCAGGTCCATCGCCCAGCTCTTCCCACAGCCCACGCTGCTCCTTGAGGAACAGGGAACGGAGGCGGCGGTGAAGGAGGCGCTTCAAGCGCGTCGCTACGACGCGGTGCATCTCTCGACCCACGGGTTGTTCGACCCGGTGCTTCCACTGGTCTCCCAGCTGGCGTTACGGGAGGGGAGTGGCGAAGACGGAGCGCTCTACGCGGGAGAGATTCTCGGGCTCTCCCTCGATTGCGAGCTGGTGGTGCTGTCAGCCTGCCAGACGGCGCTGCCCCCTGAGCTCACCGAGGAGACTGTGGGTTTGGTGGTGGGAGACGAACTGCAGGGATTGTCGCAAGCCCTGTTCGTGGCCGGAGCGCCCTCAGCGGTGATGACGCTGTGGAACGTGTACGACCCGTCGACCGCTGAGCTGATGACAGGGATGTACCAGGAACTGATGGCGGGACAGGCCAAAGGCCAAGCCCTCCAGCAGGCCCAGCTCGTCCTGCTCAGGGATGAGCGCGGACTGTACAACCACCCGTACTACTGGAGTCCATTTGTGCTGTACGGAGATTGGAGGTAGTGCGATGATCAGGAAGTCCGTCTTGCTCTTCTTCTGCCTCTACGTCGTGTGTGGAGCGGTTGTTGCGTTTGCCGAGACGCTCCACGTCCCCGAAGACTACCCGACGATCCAAGCGGCGATCGACGTGGCGCAGCCGGGAGACACGGTGCGCGTCGGTCCCGGACGGTACCGTGAGAATCTCACGATTGGGAAGCCGCTTCAACTGGTTGGCGAGGAACGGGCGGCGGTTCTGATCCATCCTGATGACTCGACCCTGGCAGCCGTTCAGGTCGTCATCGACGAGGCGGAGGTGCGGATTGAGGCGATCTCAGTACTCGGCGGAGCTACGGGCATACGAGTCCATGTGGACAATGGATCTCGCGCTGTTATTCGGGACGTAGCATGCGGCTACAGCGACGTTGGAATATACGCAACCGGGGATGGAATCGTACTCGTTCAGGACTGCGTAGTTTTCGAGACCGAGATGATTTGTCTGATTGCCGCTGCACGTGAGATGGACATCCGAGACAACGAAGTCTTCGATGGCGAAACCGGCGTTCTGCTGGCCGGCGATGCTTCATGCATGGTAGAAAACAACCTGATTGCGCTCATCGACTACGCGGTCGACACCTACACCCTTAGCTGTGGCTGGAGCGAAGGTCTGGCTCGTTTTTCGGGAGACGTCGCCGGAGCAGGGAACCGCGTACATGGCATGGTGACGGACTTATGTCCTCCGAGTCCGACAGCCCTCTGGCCAACGCGCTTCGTGGATGATGGCTGGGCGAGTGAGATCGACCAAGCCTTGAGGGTTCTCGTTGTCGCTGCCGACACGTATGAGGAGGGCGGGCTTGCCCAAGCATTGCAGGGATGCGAAGAAGGGTTAGCGCTGCTCGCTCGGGCGGACTTCCCGGCACAGGAAGCCGCGGCGCTCGGAATCATGGGAAACATCCTCGGAGACTTGGGACGATACGAAGATGCGCTCGAAGCCTACGCTCGCGCGCGGCTTGTGTATGCGGTTCGCAGTGCAGAGATCAGCGTCGCCGAACTCGATGTCAATGAAGGGAATGCGAGCATCTCACTGGGATGGTTCGACACGGCCTTGGCGGCGTATCAGCGTGCACGCGGAGTATTCTCGTTGTGGGGTAGGGAAGACGATGTGGCCAGGACGCTGATTGGCACAGGAGTGGTCCACAGTGAGCGCGGCGACTTCGCGGTAGCGCTGACTGCTTTCGAATCGGCCCGCGAGATCTACGAACGACTGGCCGACCCTCTCGATCTGGCGGGGCTGAACAACAACTTCGGCACCCTCTACACGGCACTGGAGAGATACGAGGAGGCGGTAGAGGCTCTCTCCGCTGCTCGATGGGTGTATGCCGCGAGAGGAATGGAGCTAGAGGTTGCGATTGTGGATATGAACCTGGGCACTGCACACCACGAGTTGGGCGACTACGAACAGGCTCTTACCTGTTATGCCTCAGCACGAGAGGTCTTCGAGACAAGAGAGATGGACGCTGACGTGGCGGGTATCGAGAACAACGTCGGGACAGTCTACCAGGACCTTGGTTTGTATGAAGACGCGTTGGGAGCGTATTCGTTCGCTCGGGACATCTACTCCAGCCTGGGAATGGCAGTCCACGTAGCACGTGTAAACGTGAATGTCGGATTGCTCCGTTTCGACCTCGGTCGCTATGAGAAGGCGCTGGACGCTTACGAACAAGCGCTCTCGGTTTTTGCTGCGGCAGGTATGGAAGTTGACTTGGCCGACGTCTCTCACAACATGGCGATAGTCCTGTCCGTTCTCGATCGCTACGAAGAAGCGCTCGATGCCTACGAGTTGGCGTTGATCCTGTATGCAAACAGCGACCTGCGTATCTCAGCGGCTCAGGTGGAACGAAACATCGGTGCCCTGTGCTTGGGACTCGATTTCTATGACGAGGCGCTTGTCTCACTTCAGTCGGCCCGCGGGGTCTTCTCCGAGAGTGGCATGGCGCTCGAAGTTGCTCGAACTGATGGGAACATCGGTCTCGCCTACCTGCATCAGGGGTTCGTGGAGGACGCGCGCAGAACCTTCGAGGGCGCTCTGGCGCTGCTGGACCATTTGCAGCTGTCGGCGGAAGGCACACTTGTGAATCCTCCATTCCGCTGGCAGCTTCACTACAACCTCGGACTGACGCTTGAGGAACTAACTGAGGAAGAGGCAGCGCTTATTGCCTATGAGGGTGCGATCGCGGTGATCGAATCGATCCGCGGAGCCCTGACGATCGAAGAGCTGAAGCTCGCGTGGCAAGAACAGACGAAGGACGTCTACGAGCG
>JBARQW010000276.1:0-2673 GCA_049643905.1 Bipolaricaulia bacterium | reverse complement strand
TCGATCAGATACTCGCCCTCTTCGTGGATCTCAGCGACTTCGATTGTCTTGACGGCGAGGCGATACCCATTGGTGGCGACCATCCGCAAGTGCTCGCCTTTGAGCACGAGGTTCACGCCGGTCAGGTTGAGACGCGTCGTCTCGCCCGCCTTCAGGGCTCCGAATGCCGTCTGCTCGAGTCCGCGATGGAACAAGGCGGTCTTCACAGACGCGATCTTCGTGCTCGGGAGGGGGGCGATCTCGGGATAGTCCTCGATGGGGAGTGTCGGGAGGTCGAATGACGCCTCGCCGCAACGGACCTTGATCGTCGTTCCGTCCTCAGCATCGGACTTGAGGCTGATCTTCTCGTCAGCCGGAAGGTGTGAGGCGATTCGATTGAAGACCGAGCCGTTCAACACCGCGGCTTCGTCACCGGCCGAGTTCTCGATCGGGATCTCGCAGCGGACGGCGCGCTCGAGATCGGTCGCCTCGAGTCGCAACTTGTTGCCGGCGATCTCCATCTTGAGTCCGGCCAGAATCGGCATGCTGCTGCGCGTGCCAAGCGCGTAGCTGGCGAGCCGAACGCCGAAGACCAGATCGTCCTTCAGACATACAAAATCCATCACTGACCCCCTTGGCCTGATGATGCTCTGGGATGATACACGATCGAGCTTAGCCCCATCAAAACGGAAGATCGAGGCGCTTGGCGATCTCGTCGCAGACGCCCTCGATCGGATGCGTCCCATTGATCACGTGAACGCGAGTATCCCCTGCCGCCAGCTCGAGATACCCGGAACGAACCCGCTCATAGAAGGGGTGATCCTCACGCTCGATGCGGTCCTCGTCGCCGCGTTTTCTTCTCAGAGCAACCTCGACGGGTACGTCGATGAGGAAGGTGATGTCGGCTTCGCGGTCGTCGCAGACGGCGTTGTTCAAGCGGCGGATGAGCTCCAGATCGAGCCCTCGACCGTACCCCTGATACGCCATGCTCGAGAGGCGGAAGCGACTCGTCAGGACGCACTTCCCTTCCGCGAGAGCCGGGAGGATGACTTCGTGAACGTGCTGCGCCCGGCTGACCATGAACAGAAGGAGCTCGGAAAGTGGGAGCATCTCGATGTGGTCGACTGTGAGGAGCACCTCACGCACGCGTTCGCCGACCGGGGTCCCACCAGGCTCGCGGCTGGCCACGACGCGATGCCCGGCCTTCTGCACTCGATGTTCGAGGAGCCGAAGGACCGTGGACTTCCCCGTGTAGTCCAGGCCTTCAAGTGTGATCAGCTTGCCGGCGAGATCGATGGTGCTCACCTCCAAACAGCACATGGACGATGATCAGGACCGCGCCGACTGTAACACACGCGTCGGCGACGTTGAAGATCGGGAAGCCGCGAATCTCGAAGAAGTCGAGGACGTAGCCGGCCGCAACTCTGTCAATCAGGTTTCCCAATGCGCCTGCGAGCACGACGGCAAGCCCGAATCGTAGAAGCCTCCCGTGAATCCGACGGCTCAGGATCAAGATAAGAAGGACGACGGAGATCACGGCGGAGACGACGATGAAGACGATGCCGGTCCCCGGGAAGATGCCAAAGGCGCCGCCTACGTTGTGCACACGAGTGAGTCGAATGGCCTGCCCGATTAGAGGTCTGGGGTCGCCGAGAGCGAGTGACTGCGAAGCCCAGAGCTTCGTCAGTCGATCGAACAGGATGAGCGCTGCGGTTGGGAGAAGCCAGAGAAGCTGATTCATGCTGACACAGGCTATCGTTGGTCCGCGGGTCCGTCAAGGAAGGGCGGTGGAGTCGCCGACGATTGTCGGTCAACAGCCGATCGGATACGGTTGAAGTCAGCAATGAAACAGCTGGGGGGATGAACGATGACGCTGGTTCGATTCCGCCTACCCGATGAACAGGATCCGCGTTCCGGTGAACTGGAAGACGGTCGGATCCGCTCCTCGAGCGAGACGTTCGCGATCGAAGACGCGGTGCTTCTCGCGCCGTGCGTGCCTAGCAAGATCATCTGTGTCGGTCGTAACTACGCAGCGCACGCGCAGGAGTTGGGAAACGAGGTCCCGGATAAGCCGCTTCTCTTCTTCAAGCCACCGTCCGCCGTGATCGGGCCGGACGAGACGATCGTGCTTCCTGAGGGTCCCGAGGTCCACTACGAAGCAGAGCTAGCTGTCGTCATCAAGGAACGATGCCGGAATGTCTTGGCCGCGGACGCAGAGGGCGTCATCCTCGGGTACACGTGCATGAATGATGTGAGCGATCGGACCGCGCAGGCGTGGGAGAAGAACTGGGTGCGAGCGAAGGGATTCGACACGTCGGCGCCGCTCGGACCGTGGATCGTTCCCCGCGAAGAGATCGAGGGACCGTTCCACGTGACGCTGAAACTGAACGGCGAGCTGCGACAGGATGGGTGGACGAGCGCGTTCATCTTCTCGATTCCCGAACTGATCCAGACCATCTCGGCGGTCATGACGCTGGAGCCGGGCGACATCATCGCGACGGGGACTCCGGCCGGCGTCGGTCCGCTCTCTCCAGGAGACACTGTGGAAGTCGCGATCGAGGGAATCGGGGCGCTTCGGAACGCCGTGCGCTCGTGAGATCGAGTCGCAAGAACCTCCAAGGGAAAGCGTCAACGTGGAAAGGAGCCGGGATGAACCGCATGATCGTCGCAGTCAGTCTCTTCGCGGCCTTCGTC
>JBARQW010000275.1:0-3629 GCA_049643905.1 Bipolaricaulia bacterium | reverse complement strand
TGGTAATGTTTAGCCTTGGGAGGTGGTCCTCCCTGCTTCACGCCGGATTTCTCGTGTCCGACGCTACTCAAGCTCGCTCCCAGGGTCGCTCGGCCTTTCGTCTACGAGACTATCACTCTCTGTGGTCGCCCTTTCCAGGGAACATTCGACTAGACTTCGCGTTTAACCCTGCTCACCTCTGCACCGATGAGACGGAACTGCTTACAACCCCAGACGAGCAACGAATGCAGTCTTACACACGCCTGGTTTGGGCTCTTCCCGTTTCGCTCGCCACTACTCAGGGAATCTCTATTGATTTCTTTTCCTCCGGTTACTGAGATGTTTCACTTCGCCGGGTTCGCCGGACGTGCCTACTGAAGTTTCAGCACGCCCTACCATGGCTTCACCATGGTGGGTACTCCCATTCGGACATCCACGGATCAAAGCCTGCTTAGCGGCTCCCCGAGGCTTATCGCAGCTAGCCACGTCCTTCATCGCTTCCAACTGCCAAGGTGTCCACCGTCTGCCCTTACTGCGCTTATGCGGCACACACTCTATTCACTTGTCAAAGAACACGGAGCACGCGGCGAAACGCCGCAACTGACGATCCTAACACCGACCCAAGACACTGTCAAGGGTCGTGCTCGAAACGTGCGGCGGAGACTTTATCTCACCCGAAGGAGCGCGTCAAGGAGAAACGGGAAACGCCTCTCGACAGCCGACCTATCAGCCAACATTAGACGTCGCAGCGGACGCTTCGCCCCGTTCGAAGCTCCGTTCGAACGCCCGAGCCAACCGGTCAAGTTCGTCGAATCCGAGCGTCTCTCCCCGAACCGTCCCCTCGATTCCCGCCGCCTTCAGGGCGTCGTCCACGCACTCCCGCTCCGCGTACGCTCGTAGAGCCACGCGAAGCATCTTCCGCCTCACGCCGTAGATCGCTCGAACCATCGTGAAGAAGGTCTCCGATCCGGCCGTGAAGCGTGCCCTCTCGAGGAAATGCATCGTCCACAAGGTCGAATCAACCTCGGGCACGGGGAAGAAGCTCCCTCGACCCACTCGCCGGAGGAGACGCACGTCCGCGTATCCTCGAACGAGTACCCCGAGTGCGCTCCCCGAGGCGCCCGGGCTCACGGCGATCTTCTCCGCCACCTCGCGCTGTGTGACGAGAACCGCGGCGGAGACTGCCTCACGTTGCGCCACGATGCGCTGCAGGATCGGGGCGGTGATCGCATATGGAATGCAGCCGACGACGACCACCTTCCCTCCGTCCGAGGCCGGTTCGATCTCGTAGTCAAGCACGTCGCAGTGACGGACGGCGACGGAGTCGCAGCTTGCGACGTTTCGCTCCAGGGCCTCGACCAGACGCTGATCGATCTCGACCGCCACCACGTCGGGGGCGAGGGAGGCGAGAACGGAGGTCACGGCACCGAAGCCGGCCCCGATCTCGACAATTCGGCTCGGGGACTCCGCGGAAACGGCGTCTCGAATCGCACCGAGGACCCCAGGATCGGCGAGGAAGTTCTGGCCGAGTCGTTTGCTCGGTCGGACGTCGGCGTCACGCAACATACGACGAAGCGTGAGGCGGTCGGTCAGCTCCTCAGAGGCCAAGGAGCTCGTTCACCCACTGCACCAACAGCTCGACCACGCGGGGATCAACAGGGTCCTCGACATGGCGGTAGGTCAAGCTCGGCTCCTCCGGATGGTTCCGCAGGAAGTGATTCAGATCCGGCACGATGTGCACCGTCACGTTTGCATTCCCTGCCGCCTCGAGAATCCCCGCGATTGCGTCGGCTTCGAAGAACGGGATCTGCGAGTCTTTTCTTCCGTTGAGAACGAAGACAGGCACCGTCACTTGGCGAAGAACCGCCTCCGTATCCGCCAAGTAGTGCTCGCGCAGCCACGGTAGGCCCAGCGGCGTCGCCAAGAGCTGTGTCGCCGCCGCGTCGGGCAGCCACGAGAGCTCGGCTTGCAGATCCGCCGCGGTGTAGTCGCTCCAATCGCCCGTCGATCCTTCAACGAACGCGAAATACTCGGTCTGCTGTTCGAAGGCGGCCGCGACCCGAGTGTCGTCCGCGCCCGCGCTGCGAAGCATCGTCTCGATCTGCCACCACGTGATGTCGTCCAGCGGGCGCGCCGCGCCAGCGAGCAGGGCAACTCCTGCCAACTCGTCATCTTCGCCTGCGAGAACCGGACCAAGGTACGCGCCCTCGCTGTGACCGATCAGGATGACGCGAGACGGATCGACCTCCTCCTGTGCGCGCAAGGCAGCGAGGGCGGCCCGTGCGTCGTCGATCAGGTCCGACATCGAAGCCTGTCTCGCGACCCCTTCGCTCGATCCGGTGCCTCGCTTGTCGAACCGAAGCGACGCAATCCCAGCTTCCGCCAGCGCGTGAGCCAGCTGGCGATACGCGTCCATTGCCAGACCCGGAGCGTTTCCGTCTCGGTCTATGGGGCCGGACCCGTGCAAGAAGAGCGCCGCAGGGTGTGGGCCCTCCCCCGTTTCCGGAGACGCCAGTGTCCCGAACAACGTTAGGCCTTGGCTGGCGAAGGCGACCTCCTGTTCGAGGACACCCTCGGGCAATCGAACCTCTGGTTCTTCGCCCAGGATCTCAATCCCGTCAGGGAACCGATTGACGTCATAGCCGAGCGTCCCTTGCGTTCGATTGATGAGCCCGACCAAACGACCCTCGTACTCGATCAGCGTGATCAGCGTGTCGCCCAAGCTCACGTCGAACCGCTTCCCCTCGTGCTCGACCTCGCCGGACCTGAACTCAATCGTGCTCGGTCCCTCCACGCTAGCGGGAAGCGAGAGAAGTGCCTGCGGGATCGCCGCCGTGAACTCACGATCGAGTGCTTCGGCCCGGATCGCCATGAGCAGGATCGCGTAGTGCCCGATCAGGTTGTTGTCGAGGAGGGCGACATCCGATGCGTCGGCCAGCACGACCTGCTGGCTGGACGTGCCGACGCGCACCTCCATCGTCAAGCCGGCCACGCCCATCTGCGCGGAGATGATTTGCGGGCCGGACGGCGCCTCTGCGGCCAGGTGATAGAAGATCGGCAGGAATCCGCGATCGAACTGCGCCTGCTGGGCGAGCACGATCTCCTGATCGGCGACATACAGCCTGCCCTGCGAGACGAGCATGTACCCCTCAACGGGGTGAAACAGGATCTCGTACGTCTCTTCCAGCAGAACGGCCCCGCCCTGCTCCAGAACGAAGTGTCCCGCGCCGATCTGCTCCCCGGTCGACGGGATTTCCGGCTCCGGTTCCGGCGATTCGACGTCGGTCCCAGTGAATAGAATCAAGAGCAGGCCGAGGACGACAGCAAAACCGATCAAGAGCTTCGTATCCATGATCTCCCCCATCTCCGGTCCGATCTAGAGAACGTCGAACCGACGGAGTATAGCACGCTGCGGTCACGCATTCCGAAGCTCCACGGCGCCTCCCGTCGGTTGGGATCGGCTCGATTCTCCCGTTGGCAGCGAGCCGCACCGCGTGGAAGACGACCGAGGAGCGACGGAGCCTTCCGAGCTCAGACAACGGAGCGTGTCGGATCTTCTCCTTCAACGACAGAAACTACAGGCAGCGGGATGGGTACGTACCACGTGAGCTCGGGCGTGCGTATCGGGGAAAGGAGGAGAGGATGAAGAC
>JBARQW010000274.1:0-13229 GCA_049643905.1 Bipolaricaulia bacterium | reverse complement strand
CGCGGAGCTGGAGTTCTCGACGATCACGCTGACGTACACGCCTGCGCTGGGCTTCGTCGGGTTCGACAACATACGGGTTGCCGTAGCCGAGCCGTTCGGCGGAAGAGGAGTTGTGGAGGTCGACATCCTCGTAGTCGAGTGTGACGACGGCGCGGGCGGGATTCCGACGATCGAGGTGGGACAGGGAATGGTCCTTCCGCTCATCGTGCCTGAGTCGTTCGCAGTTGTGGCCGAGACGACGCCGGACGCGGTGATCCTGATGTCGCGTGAGGACGGGCTGGTTTATCCAGGTGCAGTGAGCATTCTGTGGATCGAGGAGATCAACCGGTATGTCCTGCTGCTCGATTCGGGACCGCTGCCTGTTGGAGCGTATTGGCTGATGATGCCGCTGGGGAACGGCGATCGTGTCGAACTGATCATCGAGGTAGGTGAGGCCGAATGACGTTGCGAGGGGTTTGTGTCGCGGTGTTCCTGATCGTCGCTGGGAGTCTGACCGTTTGGGCGAACGTGGCTCCAACGATGGACGACCAGTACGTGGTCACCGTGCAGAACGTGCCTGTGACGTTCGACTTGCGGGCGGAGGATGCTGACATCGATCCGCTCGATCCGGCTTCGGAGCAGCTGCGGTTTGTCATCCTCGAAGGGCCTTCGAACGGAATCCTGGTCGGGGACCTGGAGGACGTCCACTACGAAGACCCACACTTCGGGATCGTCGAGCTGACGTACATGCCGGCGGCGGGATACGCGGGGACCGACATCGTCGTCGCATCGGTCGTCGACCAGCACGGAGTCGCCGCTTCCGGGACGACGACGATCGAGATTGACGTCGCGTCGCAACGTGCCGAGGGTCTCTTGTCGGGTAACTGGAACACCGAAGTGACGTTTGACGTACAGACGGGGGAGTTCACCGTCTTTCGTACGCAGCTCACCGAGGTCTACCGAATCGACCACTTCACGATGAAGGGGATCGTTGACTGGAAGATGCAGACGGTCGGCGGGTCGAAGACGTTCATCTTTGACGCACTCCGGTTTGTGACGGACGTTACGTTGGGCGAGTTCGACATCAGCTCGACGCTCGTATTTGATCCGGAGGCGACGGGCCCCGCGGCGAACCTGTTCGACTACTGGCGTACGACGACGAACGTGGCGCTTCTCGGGTTGAACTTCGCGCACACCGCCTACATCACGCTACCTCAGACTTCGTCCTTCCAGACGATCTACGTGCAGGGCGGATTCAGCGGTGTTTCGGTCTCGAGCATGCTACGAATCGAGCTCGACGACGACTGCAACTTCTTCCTGGCGCGCAACGACACGTTCCTTGCGTGGCGCTATTGTGACATCAGCCTGCGCGCGACGCTGGGAATGACGGGCAACGGATTCGAGAGGGCCGTCTTCACCGCGGCCGGGATCCCGGTCCCCTCGGTCGGAGGGCTTCCCCAGGATGTCGAGCTCGACGTCTCGGTCACTCTCGAGTTGGAGAAGAAGTCGCTGTCGGCACAGCTCGGCTGGAGTCCGGACTGGTTCGGGTGCATTCGGTTGATGGCGGAGTTGGTGACCGTGGCGGATTCGTTCGCTGGGGGCAGCGTCATCAGCGAACGAGTCACGGAACTGAACATTTACGGGATCAAGATCGAGTGCGAGATCCCGCCGGGAGTCAACTTCGTGTCGGCGACATCGCTTCACAAGGACTACAACTCGAGGATGACTGGTCTGACCGACTACTTCGAGGTGATCCGGCTGGCCGGCGATCTGGTCGGCTGCTGTGGGGTGCCCGGATACTGGGGGATCTCGACCTACTTCTGCGCCAGCTCGACGTTCCTGATGGATTGGGGGATGACGATCGCGTCGTTCGACATTGGAATGAGCGAGCAGTTCAGCTTCTCGTTCGATCTGGTCATGCGATCGGGCGAGCTCGGAGATCCGACCTCGGAGATCACGGTCGGCTGGATCGCCCGCTGGTAGTCACAGCGAGGTGGAAACTCAACAAGAACAAGGGCAGCGATGCGGGGAGGCAAAAGGCCTCCCCGCTTCTCTTCGTTCTGCCGCGCAAGGCACCCCAGCCTACGACTCCGTCGACACCAACCACGTCAACCGGCCTTCGGCCGGCGTCACACGACTCGCGGGAGGATCCTCTCCGCGCTCGATCCGGGACAGCGCATTCGCTTTCTCTCTTCCGACCACGAGAAACTGCACGTGTCGTGCGGCGTTGATCAAGGGCAACGTCATCGTGATTCGCCACGCCGGTTCGGCAGAGACATGGACAGGCAGGATCCATCGTTCGGTCTCCGAGAGCGCCTGATGGCGCGGAAAGAGGGACGCCGTGTGCCCGTCCGTGCCCATTCCGAGGAGCACGAGATCGAGTCGGCCTTCCTCGCCGAGGGTTCGGCGTACGAGGATCTCGTACGCGTCGGCCGCTTCGATCGGCGGTCGTTCGCCTTCGATCCGGTGGATCTGCTCCGCTGGGATCGGAACGCTGTCGAGCAGAGCTCGGCGCGCGGCCGCGAAGTTGCTCGCGGGATCGTCGGGCGGCACGCATCGCTCGTCGGACCAGAAGACGTGTACGTGCTCCCAGTCGATCGCTTTCGAACGGGTCAGTCGTTCGTAGAGAGGGATGGGCGTCGATCCGCCCGAGAGCGCGACGAGGAGTCGCCTTCGCTCCCGAACAGCCTCGGCCGCGAGTCGCTCGATGGCTTTCGCTGCGTGATCGTAGAGCAAGCCGCTCTCGGGAAATGTGAACGTCTTCATTCGCCCTCGACCTCACAGCAATCGTCGAGCCAGCGACGATCGGGATCGCGGAGCAGCTCTGATGCTTCACTCGGCCCCCACGAACCTTTCGGATACCCGATCGGCTCGATCTCGGATCGAAGAAGCCCGTCGACGATCTCCCAAGAGCGTTCGATCTCGTCACTTCGAATGAAGAGAGACGGGTCGCCGCAGAGGGCGTCCAGCAGGAGCCGCTCGTAGGCGTCCGGCAGCCCCTCCTCTCCGAGTCGATCCTCGTATTGGAAGACCATGTCGGCGGGATGGGTGAGCATTCCGGCTCCTGGGAGCTTCGTCTGGAACCGAAGATGGACCCCCTCGTCCGGCTGAATCTTGAGCGAGATCCGGTTTGGTGCGGGCGCGGTTCCGGGGAAGAGACGATGCGGAACGCCGCGGAACTGAAGCGTGATCTCGGTCGTCTTCTTCGCCAACCGCTTACCGGTCCGTACGAAGAAAGGAACTCCCTGCCAACGCCAGTTGTCGATCGACAGGCGTAGCGCCGCATACGTCGGCGTTCGTGAGGCGGCCGCAACCCCCTCCTCCTCACTGTATCCCTCGTACTGGCCGAAAGACACATCCTCACGACCGATCAGGCGAACGGCGTCGAGGACCTTCACTTTCTCGTCTCGCAGCGCACGCGGAGTCGCCGCACTTGGCGGCTCCATCGCCACCAACGCAACCAGTTGAAGGAGGTGGTTCTGGACGATGTCGCGCAATACACCGGCGTCATCGTAGTACCCTGCGCGCTGCCCGACGCCGACGGTCTCGGCGACCGTAATCTGGACGTGATCGACGAAATTACGATTCCAGAGCGGTTCGAAGATTGTATTGGCGAAGCGGAACGCGAGGATGTTCTGAACCGTCTCCTTGCCGAGGTAGTGGTCGATTCGGTAGATCTGCTCCTCCGCGAAGGCGTCGTGGGCGAGCCGATTGAGCGACTGCGCGCTTCCGAGGTCGTGGCCGAACGGCTTCTCGAAGACGATCCGGCGCCAGCCGCCTTCGGCGCGGGCGAGGCCTGCGTCGCGAAGACCGCGGACGATCTCGGGAACGGCGGATGGAGGTGTCGCGAGGTAGTAGAGGAGATTCCCCTCGGTCGCAGCGGCGAGCGAGGGAGAACGAACTCGCTCGGCGAGGCGAGTGTAGTCCTCGGGCGTCGCCAGCGATGCCTTGAAGTAGCTGAACCGTCCCTCGAAGCGCGACCAGAGATTGCACAGCTTCGGATCCGGTTTGAGGCGAGCGTAGTCCTGAACCCCCTCGTACAGCCGTGACCGGAATGCCTCGTCGGACATTTCCTGTCTTCCGACGCCCAAGATCTGGGTTGCTTCGCTCAGCCGGCCGGCGCAGGCGAGGCTGTGAAGGGCGGGAGCGAGCTTGCGGTGGGTCAGATCGCCGGAGGCACCGAAGATAATGATCACGGCAGGCGGCGCCTGAGAGATCGCCCGATGCGGGCGCGGGTCGACCGCTTGAGCCGTCACGGCACGATCACTGCCGTCCAATCCTGACCGCGAGCGAAATGGTGGATCCCGCTGTCGCCTGCGACGATCAGATCGGTCGCCAGTCCGAGGAAGAGGCCGTGATCAGCAATCCCGGGCCTTTCGTTCAGTTGTTGTGCCAACGCATTCGCGTTCTCGATCCCGGGCCAGCTGCAGTCGAGAATGTGGTTCCCTCCGTCTGTTACGAACGGGGGTTCGCCGCCACGGCGTGTGACGTCCGCACCGAGCGAGACCAAGTACTCCGCCTCGGCTGTCTCGGTGGAAGGCGCGACTTCGACGGGGAGTGCGAACCGGATCCCAAGTTGCCTAGAGAGTTTCGATTCGTCGACGACGATGATCTCGCGCCGGCTGGCGCGAGCGACGATCTTCTCCCGCAGGAGCGCCCCGCCGCCGCCTTTGATCAGGTTCATGTCGGGGTCGACTTCGTCGGCGCCGTCGATTGTCACGTCGACGTGGGGATGGGCCTCGAGTGTTGTGAGGGGGATCCCGAGGGCTTCCGCCATTGCTGCGGCTTCGTTCGAGCAGGGCACGGCGACGATGTCGGTGAGCTCTCCTCCTTGGAGGAGAGCCGCGATCTTACGAATCGCGAACGCAGCCGTCGAGCCGTGGCCGAGTCCGATCACCATCCCCGATTCGATGAACTGAACGCCTTTCTCCGCCGCCAGCCGTTTGCGGGTCGCGATCAGGTCGTCCGGCGTTGCGGCTCCTTCGCGCCTCATCATGAAAGGCCTCTCGCCAGCTCCTGCAACTGGTCGGCCACACTTTCGCGGTCGAGTCGAATCGTCAGCACGCGGCGACCTGCGTCGAAGAGGGCACGCCTGTCCCCTCCCGATTGCGCGGCGATCAGCGTTCCGAACGTGAGCGTCGATGTCTCCGCGGACGCTTCGCTCGGGATCTGCACGTCACGCTCGGGATCGACGACGAACTGGATGAACAGCCCGTTCCCGCGATCGCCCTTGTGAAGCTGTCCGGTCGAATGCAGGAAGCGGGGGCCGAATCCGACCGTCGTCGCCAATCCGCTTTGATCGCGGATCGCTGTGCGGAGCTCAGACAACCCGCCCGCGACATCCAGACTCGGCGGGAGATAGGCCTGAAGGGCGATGTAGTCGCCGGGGCTGCTGTCATCGAGGAATCGGTTGACGGCATTCGGCTGAGGCTCCTCGGACGTCAGGTGCGGCAGCGATCCCGTTCGTTCGTACCCTTTCACCAACTCGCGGGCAAGGGTTTTCGCCGCCTCGACGTTCGGCTGATCGAACGGATTGATCTTCAGGATGTGTCCTGCGATCGCCGTGGCCAGCTCCCAAAGGAAGAACTGACCGCCGAGTGCCAGCCGGTCCGGCAGATCGACGCGCGCGACGGGGGGGCCGGCGCTCGCGAGCGCCTCGACGACCGCGTCCTGTGACGTGTCCCCGTCCAACCGCAGGTGGAGGAAGACGCGGTCCGCCCCGTACACATCCGGCGGGCCGACCGGCTCGTCGACGATGGGAAGGATGCCCACGCCGCATTTCCCAGTGCTCTCCGCGATCAGCTGCTCGAGCCAGTTTCCGAAGCTCGCGATCTCATCTGACAGGACGAGCGTGGCCTTGTCGCGCCCTTCCCTCGCCGAGCCACCGAGAAGGGCTCCGAGCTGGGCCGCAGGGGTTGCTTCGAGGTTCGTCTCGTCGGTACACGTCCGGGAGACCTCCTGTGCGTGGCGGAGGAGCCCGCGGATGTCGACGCCGAGGAGAGCCGCGGGGACGAGTCCGAACAGCGAGACGGCGGAATAGCGTCCGCCGAGGGTCGGGTCGTTCTCGAAGACCTCGCGGAACTCATGACGGCTTGCGAGGCCGAGAAGAGGACTGCCGGGGTCGGTGATCGCTACGAACCGTCGCCCGGCCTCAGCGCGTCCGCAGATCACTTCCGCGCGCTGGTGGAAGTACCGGAAGAGAGAGAGCGTCTCGGTCGTCGTTCCTGACTTCGTCGCGACGATGAACAACGTCTGCTTCAGATCGAGTTCCTGCTCGATCTGAAGCACTGCATCCGGATGCGTGCTGTCGAGGATCGTAAGGTCCGGGTAGCCGTTCGCGTGTCCGAAGGTGAGTGAGAACGTCTCCGGCGCGAGGATCGAGCCGCCCATGCCGAGGAGGAGAACGTGGCGGAAATCATCCGCGCGAACTCTCGAGACGAATTGCTCGATCTCGCCGAGGTGCTTCGGCATCGTCTCAGGCAAATGAAGCCAGCCGAGGCGGTCCGTGATCTCCGTCGGATCGTCCTGCCAGACCGTGTGATCGTGGGCCCAGATTCGCGACAGGATGAACTCCCGCTTCATGCGCGAGAGAATGTCAGGCAGGGTTCTCGGAGCGTTCGTCAGCCGAAGCATCGATCCTCTCCTTCAGCGTGGATCAGCCTCGATACGATAGCACAAACGGACGATATCCTCAGTGTGGTGTGCGAACCCTCAGGCCGTTGCTCTGTCGGCCTGGGAGGCAAACCCGCGAAGCGCGGCCCCGCGGAGGGCGGCGCGCGGTTCGAGGACAACGTGGATCGGGATCGCCTGAAGCAAGCTTGCGAAGCGGCCCTTGCCTGTGAAGGCCTGCATGAACGTCCCCGTTTCGAGGAGCCGGAGGACTCGCGGAGGGATCCCCCCACCGAGGAAGACCCCGCCGGTCGCCATGACCTTGAGGGCGAGATTGCCCGCCTCGGCTCCGAGGATCTCGATGAACGTCTCCACCGTCTGCCGGCAGAGCTCACTCTCGCCTTCGCACGCCGCTCTCACAATCACCGGTGTGGGGTCATCAGTTGCCGCGAGCCGTTCCCGGATCGAAGGTTCCTCTGTGAGTTCGCGCCCGTCGCGGAAGAAACGGTAGACGTTGGGAATCCCGGAGCCGGAGGCGACCCGCTCGTAGCTGACGTGATCGAACTCGCGGGAGAGGAACTGCAAAAGCTCCATCTGGATGGGGTTGCGGGGTGCGAAATCCGAGTGCCCTCCTTCAGTCGGGTGGGCGACGGTTCGTCCCGCGCCTCGCGTGATGAACGCTTCTCCGAGCCCGGTTCCAGATGCGATGACGGCGATCGCTCCTTCATCGGTCGGCGGCGCGTCATTCAGCACGAACACGTCGCTCTCGCCGAGATGCGGAACGGCCCACGCAAGCCCCTCGAGGTCGTTCATCAGCAGGACCTCTGGAATGCCGGATGCCTCGCGAATCGACGATGCGCTGAAGGTCCATGGGAGGTTGGTCACAATCGCACTCTCGTCGACGACCGGACCGGCGACGGCGAGGACGGCGCTGGCAGGCGATCGCGATTCGTCGGCCAGGAAGGCTCGAATGATCTCCTCGAGGCAGGCGCTCTTGCGGCTATCGTAGGTCACGGATCGTAGAGGGTGTTCCGAAGAGCTCCCACGCGCGAAGAGCGCAAGGACCGTTTTCGTTCCGCCAACGTCACCCGCGAGGAGTAGCCTCTCGTCGTCCAAGGCCGAGACCGTGAGGTTGGGAGCTAGATCAACGTCGCCAACGACTCGGGGTCGAAGACGTGAAGCGTATCGGGATTCACCTTGAGGTTGATCTTGGTGTCGAGCTCGACGTGCCGATGTGGGTCGAGGCTTGCGACGACCTGGGAGCCCTCGATCTCTCCGTAGACGAGAAGCGAATGCCCGAGCTGCTCTTTCACGGAGACAGACATCGTCAACGCGTTCGTTGCGTCGGCGGCAGGCCCGTCCAAGTCCTCCGGTCGCACGCCCATGATCACGCGCTCGGGAATCTGGCCGGAAGCGCGTCCCTCAGGAATTGCGATGCGGAACCCGGCTCCGGTGAGGATGACTTGCCCCGCGCTCCGGGATGCCGTCGCCGCGAGGAAGTTCATCGCCGGGCTCCCAATGAAGCCCGCGACAAACTGATTCTTCGGGTGATCGTAGGTCTCCTGCGGGGGCGCGTACTGCTGGATCACGCCATCCTTCATGACGGCGATCCGGTCTCCGAGGGTCATCGCCTCGACCTGATCGTGTGTGACGTAGACCGTCGTTGTCTGAAGCTTCTTGTGAAGCTGCTCGAGCTCCGTTCTCATCTGGACACGCAGCTTGGCATCCAGGTTCGAGAGTGGCTCGTCGAACAGGAAGACGGACGGATTGCGGACGATGGCACGTCCGACGGCGACGCGTTGGCGCTGCCCGCCCGAAAGCTCGCGAGGCTTGCTCTTCAGCTTGGGTTCGATGCCCAACAGCTCGGCGGCCTCGTTGACGCGCTGCTGGATCTCTTTCTTTGGGGTCTTGCGGAGCTTCAGACCGAAGGCCATGTTGTTGTAGACATCCATGTGCGGGTAGAGGGCGTAGTTCTGGAAGACCATGGCGATGTCCCGATCCTTGGGGGGCACACGGTTGACGACGCGCTCACCGATTCGGATCTCTCCGTCGGTGATTTCCTCGAGACCGGCCACCATGCGAAGTGTCGTCGTCTTCCCGCAGCCCGATGGGCCGACGAGAACCGTAAACTTCCCGTCTTCGATCACCATACTGATGTCGTCGACGGCGGTGAACTCGCCGAACCGTTTCGTGATGTTCGTCAGGGTGACTTCCGCCATGCCGCCTCCTTGAGTCGTGTCCTCTTCGGCTCTTGATCAGTTAGCCGTTGACTGACCAAGCCAGAATACCACGGACGGAGTTTCGCTGCAACGGAAACGGAATCGGCAGGCTGAGTACGGCCGACCAGGAGGAACGTGGAATGGGATACCGAATCCCAGCAGCGATTGGAGAGCGGGTTCACTTCGGGGGGAAGAGCCCGTACGATGGGGGACACCTGCTGACCAGAAATCCGGTTCGCTACCATGGGAATAGGGAGGAAGTACGCATGACGAAAGCCGACGGAGCGTTGTCATTTGAGGGAGCGATCTTCGATCTGGACGGCGTGATTACGTTCACCGCTTCAACGCACGCCGCGTCGTGGAAGCGAATGTTCGACGAGTTCTTGCAGCACCGATCGGAGAGAACGAGAGATCCGTTCGTGCCGTTCGACCGCGAGCGCGATTACCTGCTGTACGTCGACGGAAAGCCGCGGATCGAGGGCGTGAAGAGCTTCCTCTCCTCGCGCGGGATTGAGCTTCCGGAAGGAATGCCCGACGAACTTCCGAACGAAGAGACGTCCTGGGGACTTGGGAATCGGAAGAACGAAGTGTTCAAGGAGGTGCTCGACTCCGAGGGCGTCGAAGTCGATGAGAAGACCGTCACGTTCGTCCGTGAGCTCCTCGCGCGCGGCGTCCGTGTTGCGGTCGCCTCGTCGAGCAGGAATTGTCTCCCGATCCTCGAGCGTGCGGGGCTTGTCGAGATGTTCGAGGTACGCGTAGACGGGGTCGTCTCCGAGCAGCTCGGCCTCGCAGGGAAGCCGAATCCGGACATCTTCCTGGAGGCGGCGGAGCGTCTCGGCGTCGCGCCGTCTGAGTCGATCGTCGTCGAGGATGCGATCTCGGGCGTACAGGCAGGGCGAGCGGGAGGGTTTGGACTCGTCATCGGGGTCGATCGGCACGGTGTCGCACGCGCGCTACGCGAGAACGGCGCTGACTTGATCCTCATCGGGTTCGGCCCGGACTCCCTCGGGCTCGTAAACCGGTGGTTCGAACATCGCGACGTGCGTCGCCCGTCCGCGCTTGCTGAGTGGCCCGCTCTCGAGGCGCGACTCGCCGGGAAGCGATTGGCGCTGTTCCTCGACTACGACGGGACGCTGACGCCGATTGTCAGTCGGCCCGAGTTGGCGATTCTGTCCGACGAGGGGCGGACGACGCTCAGACGCATCGCCGATACCTTCACGACGTCGATCATCAGCGGGCGAGGCCGCGAGGACGTCGAGGCGCTCGTCGGCCTCAAGGAGCTTGCCTACGCGGGGAGTCACGGCTTCGACATCGTGGGACCCCACGGAGCGGCTGTCGGCCACCAGGTCGCCGAATGGGTCGAGCCGGTGATGCACGAGGCCGCGAGTCAACTGGAGGATGCCATCGACGGGATCGAGGGTGCTCTTCTCGAACCGAAACGCTACTCGGTCGCCGTTCACTTCCGGCTGGTTTCTGAGGAGGATGTCTCTCTCGTCGAGGCGGCCGTCGATCGGATTGTCGATGCGGACTCTCGGCTGAAGAAGGCCCACGGCAAGAAGGTGTTCGAGATCCGACCCGACATCGATTGGGACAAAGGGAAAGCACTCTTGTTCCTACTTGAGGCGCTCGACCTGGATCGGCCTGACGTCGTTCCGATCTACATCGGCGACGACGTGACCGACGAAGACGCATTCGAAGTTCTTGTCGATCGAGGGATCGGAGTCCTCGTGTCAGAAGTTCCACGGACGACAGACGCGAGCTTCTGGATGCAGGCTCCATGGGAGGTCTACGCGTTCTTCGATCGTCTACTGGAGCGAGAAGGGGCGGAGCGATGACCGACGGATGGCGGCTGGTCTACGAGGGGCACGATCCCGAAGAGGAGACGCTTCGAGAAACGCTCTGCACGCTCGGGAACGGGCGTTTCGCGACGCGGGGCGCTGCCGAATGGGTGACCGACGACGGCGTTCATTACCCTGCGACGTACCTCGCGGGAGGCTACAACCGCCTGACGACCGAAGTCGGCGGGCGTGACATCGTTAACGAAGACCTCGTCAACTTCCCGAACTGGCTCGGACTCTCTTTCGGGCCGGAAGACGGGCGCGAGTTGGCCGATCCTTCGAACGAACTGAGCGACTACCGTCAGGAACTCGACCTGCGAAGCGGCGTCCTCCATCGAGATTTCACGGTGAAGGACTCTGGAGGCAGAGAGACGCGGATCTCATCACGGCGGTTCGTCCACATGGCGGACCCGCATCTGTGTGGTATCGAAATGGAGATCGTTCCGCTCAACTGGTCGGGTGGAATACGGATTCGATCGAGCCTCGATGGGGCCGTGACGAACAATGGCGTCGCACGGTATCGGGAGCTGCGGGGCGACCACATCTCCGTCACGGCGATCGGAGAGGAGACCGACGGCATCATCTCACTGCAGGCGCGGGCCAGGCAGTCAGGGCTCGGAACTTCGTTCGCGGCGCGCACGCGCCTGCGGGTCGGAGACGATGAAGCACCGGCCCAAAGTGAGATCACGTCGGGGGCGGCGAGGATTGATGCCGTCTTCCGGTTCGACGCGAAGGCCGGCTGTCCGATCAGGATCGAGAAGGTCGTCTGCCTGCGTACGACGCGGGATTCCGCCTCCGGAGATCTCGGGGAAGACGCCGTTCTCGGTGCCCGGCGTGCTCCGACCTTCGAGGCGCTCGTCGCCTCGCACGCCGGTGCGTGGAAGGCGCTCTGGAATCGGTATGACGTCGAAGTCGACGTCGCGTCGGAGTCCGACCTCACGCCGCACCCGGTCCAGCTGATCCTCAGGCTGCACACGTTCCACCTTCTGCAGACGGCCTCTCCTCACTCCGCGGAACTCGACGTGAGTGTCCCGGCGCGCGGCCTCCATGGAGAGGCCTATCGAGGCCACATCTTCTGGGACGAGATGTACCTGTTCCCGTTCTACTTGCAGCGCGATCCAGAGCTGACACGCGCTCTGCTCCTCTATCGATATCGACGCCTCGGAGAGGCGCGGGCCGCCGCGGCCGCGGAGGGACAAGACGGGGCGATGTTCCCTTGGCAGAGCGGGTCGAGCGGGCGCGAGGAGACCCAGATCATCCATTTGAACCCGCGGTCGGGGACGTGGGATCCGGACCACAGTCACCTCCAACGGCACATCAGCGCCGCGATCGCCATGAACGTCTGGTCGTACGTCGAGACGACGGACGACCGAGCGTTCCTCGAGCGATACGGTGCCGAAATGCTGGCGGAGATCGCTCGGTTCTGGGCGGGCATGGCAAGCGAGCGCGAGGATGGGCGTTTCGCGATCACGGGCGTGATGGGGCCGGACGAGTTCCACGAGGCGTATCCAGGCGAGGCTGCTGGAGGCGTACGGAACAACGCGTACACGAACGTGATGGCGATCTGGTGCATCGAGAAGGCGCTCGCCGCGCTCGATCTGCTCGACTCAAGATCGCGGAAGGCAGTCGTCGACCGAATCTCGCTCGCCGAGGAGGAACTCGTCCGTTGGCGGGCGATCGCCTCGGCGATGACGATTCCCGTCCTCCCGAATGGGCTGATCGCGCAGTTTGAGGGGTACGGGGACCTCAAGGAACTCGACTGGGACGCGTACCGTGCACGTTACGGCAGCATCGGGCGGCTCGACCGAATCCTGAAGGCTGAAGGGGACTCTCCCGATCGATACAAGCTCTCCAAGCAGGCCGACCTGTGCATGCTCTTCTACCTGTTCGATCCGGCGGAGCTGATCGAGCTCCTGGCCAGTGCGGGATACGAGTTAACGGAGGCAAGGCTGCACGAGACAATCGAGCACTACCGTCGGCGCACTTCACACGGCTCGACGCTGAGTCACCTCGTTTTCGCGGCCACGCTCGATCGAGTCGACCGTGCCGCGAGCTGGGAGCATTTCGTCGAGGCGCTCCGTAGCGACGTTGACGATATCCAGGGGGGCACCACGCCCGAGGGGATCCACACCGCGGTCATGGCGGGAACGGTTCGACACGTGATCGAACGGTTCGCCGGGCTCCGGCTCACGGCTGCGCGCGTTTCGTTGACGCCGCGGCTTCCCGAGGGCATCCGACGGATCCGATTCACGGTCCGATGGCGAGACGTGTTGGTGACGATCGAGGTCGATTCTTCGCGCGTACGATTCGAGGTTCCGAGTGGCGCGCGCGGCGCGGTTCCGGTCAGGGTGAACGGAGCGGTCACGAATGCGGTCGCCGGCGAGCCGCTGGATGTCGAGTACACTTCCTCGCCCTAGGACCCGCCCATGGCTCTCATCAAGAAGGGATCCCGAGTGAGTTCACAAGGCGATCGCTCACAGTCTCATGCGAAGGGGTTCGCGCATCTGGCGATCGTGTACGTCATCTGGGGGAGCACGTATCTCGCCATCCGCCTCGCCGTCCGGGAAGGAGCCGGGATTCCCCC
>JBARQW010000273.1:0-3183 GCA_049643905.1 Bipolaricaulia bacterium | reverse complement strand
CTCGGCTGGTGGTGGGCCGATCCGGTTGCCGCCCTGCTGATGGTCCCGTGGATCGTCAAGGAAGGAATCGAGGGCCTACGCGGAGGCGACTGCTCCTAGCGAATCGGAAAGAAGCTGGGGCTGGCATCGACCACGCCCTGGCGACGAAACCGCTCGCCGATCCTTCCGCCACCCCTTGGATCCACCTCGGACCTTGAACCGGTGGGGCCCGTCCGAGCACACGCCTCTGCTGGCGAGGTTCGAGCCCTAGCGTTCGTCTGGTACCCCCTAGTGGACCGGCTCCGAACTCCGCACGGACGGGCTCGACTCCCCCAGGCTCCACTCGCCCCAGAGCGACCTCTCTGCGTGATCCTGGGGACTCCGCAATCGCGGCCTATGGCTCACCCTCCGTTTGCACTTGGAGACCGTTTCCATCCAGAAGCTTGATCGTTCGCCGAGCGATCAAGACGGGCAGATCAACCTCGGCAGCTTCCCCGGAGCCAAGTTCAAGCACCAGTGCTTCTTCGGCAGGGCGATGGTGAGGCGGAAGGGACGTTGGCTCGACCAAAAGCGTCCATTTGCCGGGCACGAGTCGCTCAAAGCGGAACGTTCCGCCGAGGCTTGATTTCATCGTGAAGCTTCCTCCCGAGCCAGTGAGTCGGACGACAACTCCGGCCATTGGCCCTTCGGTCTCCGACCCCACGCCGACGATGGATACGCCGCCTGGGTTCTCTTCGGCAATCGAGTAGACGACCCCCTGTATGGAGGCTCCGCGAGCGAGCGGCACATCGACAACCGTCCGTCTCCCTGCGGTCACGACTGCCTGAGGTGGCGTCGAGAGTACGGGGATCACCTCAGGCGGAAACGCTGCCAAAGTGACGGTGACCTCGCCGGGGTACGATGCAGGGAATCGGTAGTTCCCGGAGTCGTCCGACAGCGCCTCGGCTTCTCCGGTGGATAGCAGGACGCCACAGATTCCGGGTTCGTTCGCACCACGTTTGCCATCCCCATCTTCGTCAAGGAATGCGCACCCCTCGATCTGCCCTTTGGTAGTGAGAAACGGAACGGGAATCGCAAAACGAGTTCCGATGCGCAGGGACCACCGAAGGCTCGGAGGGATCGAGTCGTCCTGCGACCACATCCACGTGCCGGACGCCCCAAGGAGCAGCTGCTCTGACACCGGAAGGTCGAGCTGCACGTTGAGCTCGTGAATCCCCAACGAGGTGGTCCACGAAGTGACCATCGTGCCCGGTGAATCGGCGGAGGTCAAGGAGACAGAAACGTCCAAGCTGTCTCCGGTCGGAAGTCCCGTGGCGAAGTTGAGTAGGCTGCTGTAGTCAACGCCGAGTGAGAATGAAACCTGGTCGAGTAATGGGAACGTGGATCGCGCAAGGAGAGCAAGCAGCACGTCTTCGCGCACGCCTATTCGGTCTGTCTCATACACGAGCTCTCCGCTCAGGCCGTATGAAACATTGCCGAGGATGCCACCAAGCCGCGCCGTGAACTCGCGCTTGACCGTGTCGTGCGAAGCGCCCCCCTCAATGCCACGTGCCCAAGCGACGCGGGCATCGAGCGAGATCGATGGCATCCACTCTGCATTCGGCACGCTGAATCTTCCGTCCCACGTATCCTTTCGCAGGCTGTCGCGATCGATTCGGCCAAGCACATTGGTGCGCGTTGACGCATAGCCGGCCCGCATGGAGAGAGACGGGAGGTCAAGCTCACCGCGGATGTCGAAGCGGCCCGAATCCGAGTAGGGTCCCACGAGCCAGGGGCTACACCAAGCGGATGATGCGGAGAGAGACAAGACCGAACCGCTGTACTCCAGCTCTACCAGCGCTCCTGCACCAGGTTCCGCTTCGTCCCATCCCAGGCCACCCTCAGCATGGAGATTGAGCGCTTCTCCAGGCGCGCTGTCAATCGTTGCGAGGAGCGCTTGCGCCCTCTCCGTCGGACTGCGACGCTCTGCGTAGAAGCCCCCGATGCGCATCCATGCCGGCCCTGCGTGGAATGCACCACCGACATGGGCAGCATCGCCCAGAACGCCCGTGCTCAGCTCTAGTTCTCCATACTGACCTGCGAACCGTAGATTCGATCCGAAACACGAGAACGAGGCGAGCGCCGACGATTGCAGTTCGACGTTCCCCAGAGCAAACTCTGAGTTCTCCAACGTCAGCTCCACTCGGCCACGTTCGAACATCATGGGCTCCGGGCCGAAGAGCGGCCTCAACGTGAAGTCAATGCCGAGCGAGTTGGTTCCGAACTGCGCCTCGGCGGTGAACGACATGGATGTCCACCCGGGATGCGTGTTGAGTCCGCCGGAAGCCTCGATGTCCATTCGCGCATTGAGGCGCTCCCAGAGCGAACGGCTTACGGCAGAAGCTGGCAACGGAAGGGCGCGCGTGACAAGGGTCAGACCACCGCCGAGGTGGGCAGCCTCCCTGAGTGAGACACGAACAGCCAGCCAATCCTCCGTCCTAGAAGTTGTTCCGTCCGGAACGGCATGGGACACGCCGACCCTCTCGGTTTCCCCTGGAGCAAGCCTGCCCGTCGAGGGCTGCGCCTCTGCGGGCCACATCCCCTCCAGCATGACCGCGTACTCGATCGTCGTGTTACCGCTGTTCCGAACCTCCACGATGTACTCCGCCGAAGACCCTGGAGCCGCACCACTCCGCCGATTCAGTGCTAGCACTTCCAGCCCCGGATTGGAGAGAATAACGACCCCGATCTGGGTCGTTGCCACGACGAGACCAGTCGACGAATCCTCTAGGGACACCGAAACCGTGTAATTGCCGGCAATCGCATTCGACGGGACCCGCATGGGAAGCAGGACGAGCTCAGAGTCCCCGCTGCCCAGCTCGATGGAATCGAGAACCGCCACTGCACGCCATCCCTCTGGTGCCTCGATAGCCAGCGAGAGATTCGCTGTGCCCGCTCCGCCGTTCTCGACGTCCACCATGAGGGTCACGACCTCAGGCGGGCGCACCGAGACCATAACGCGAACAGGAGCGATCGTCACCGGCTGGGCCTGCAGCCCCATGGCAAGACCACAGACCGCTCCCGCGACGACGACAACACTCCACAGTCGCCCCACTAGACGTCTTGGCTGCCCCATCACACTCCCAGTGTCCCCGGGATACCGCCGGTCTACGCAGGTGCATTTCGCGCGAAGAAAGGACGTTTGTTCGTGACTGATGAGACGGA
>JBARQW010000272.1:0-4250 GCA_049643905.1 Bipolaricaulia bacterium | reverse complement strand
TGCCTCGTGGTTTGTGGCGAGAAACACCTCGAGGGCTTCATCGTACCAGGTGAGAAACGCGCTCAGGAGCGCCGGATCGACGGATCCGTGTACGGGATAGTGAACCTCACACCAGACGTCGCCATCGTCATCCAAGCTGACCTTCGTCACGTTGTACGCACCATTCAGATCGTTTACGGCCTGGAGGCGGGAGCGGTCGATTTCGGGATTCCCGGAAAACACGCTGTGAACGATCAGCCGGCTGAGCGTTGCGTCATGGTAACTGCAAGTGAACACAAACGTGAACGTATCATCTTGCTCGACTGCCACGAACGTCTTCTCGTCACTCGGCCACGCCCTGACCGTCCAACCTTCCGCTTCGAGGGCGAGAGCGATGCGGCGCAGGAAGTCGGTCTTGTCCTGTGACGCCGCTACACCCTCCGAGATCCCACCGCCGTACGAGTCGTCGTCGACAACCCCACTTCCTGTCACGGTGATCGAGTAATCGTCGATGGTGCCGCTCTTCCCGTATGCGGAAACCAGAACGTAGTACTCGCCGGGACCCAGATCTGCTACATGGATCCTGCTGTAGGCGGCGTTTCCTCCGTCATCGTCCTCCGCGATGACCTGTCTGTCACCGTCATAAAGCGTCAAAACGGTGTCTCCGCCGAGGGACCCAGCCGTCTCGATCGTGACGTCCATGCCGACCGTGATCTCAAAGGCGAAATGGTCGACATCAGACTCCGGGTCGATGCTCATCCCCGTGTTCGTCAGTTCTCCATTGCCCGTCAGGGTGCCGAGCGAAATGGGTGTTTCGAACGAGTCGCTCGCCACTCCTAGCGCGGAGAAGACGGCGACCAGGCAACAGATGACCAGTATGCTACGCATTGTAGCCTCCTTGAGGTTTCCAACGGACCATGAGCGCAGTCCGCAACTGTGAATGCGCACTCGCCCACGATTCAGGGGGCGCGCGGTGGGCGTGTTCCGTTCCAGTACCCGTCTTCGCTCTTCGTTCACGCCGGCTATCTCCATCTCCCGATGAGTTGGTACGGCGCCCAGAACCAAACGTCGTCGAAGATCTCATTGGCGATCAGCTCACGTTGCGCTTGACAGAGCGCTTGGGCCCATGTCGATTCCTGCTGCGAGTGCTCGCCGAGCGAGTCAAGCAGCTTCCCAATCGCCGTCGCATTGGCCTGCCACAACGTGGCAAGCACTGAGTGCGCTCCCGAGCTGAGGAAGGACCGCGCCAACCCAACGACCTCGTCTCCGGCCACGATCAGCTCGAGCTGCTCAAGGCTTAGTTGCTCGTCGGATTCGGGACCTAACGTCATCCCCAGAACGCCCTGGATCTCGCGCAGTGTCGGAAGGAGCGTCTCGCATGCTGCGAGGACGACCAGGTCGACTCCAGTGTGGTCGGTAAGCAACACCTCCGATGCGTGGTAGTCGCCGTCCGGTAGGCGCGGATCGGTGGATAGTGCTGGATCCTCCTCGCTCGGGGCGAGCAAGAGTCGTGAGGCGAGCGGCACGCTCGGGTTGAAGTCTCCGTGGCAGGCATACATCAACACTTGCTGTCCCGTCGACGAGCTGTAGGCGAGCTCTTCACGCGCGTCCGTCTGCACGTAAACATCGGCTTCGCCCCCTCCGACGTACGTTGCGAACGCCAGGCAGGCGGTTTCGAGAACCCCGTATTGGTAGTGCGGACCGACGGCCGTTTGCTGCTCTTCGGACAAGGTCGGATTGGCGAACGCGAGGTAGCTGCCAGTGGACTTCGTTTCCGCTTTGGTCAACATCGGCAAGCTGGCGAGGCTGGGAAGGAACGCCAGCGTGTACTCCTCGACCAGATAGGTGGGCCGGGTCTCAGGGGCGACAGTCGAACCACCGATCCGAATCACAGGTCGATCCGTCATCGCCAGTGCGGCGAAGGGAACGTACCACAACGGTCCGCTGGGGACGAAGATGAGGGTGTCGACCGTGTCGTCAAGCTGCGCCAACGCCGGCTGAAGGAGGGTCTCGTAGAATGCCCTCAATGCCGCTGTCGCATCGTCGAAGAAAAGCTCGGGCTCGCCATCCGTTTCCTTCTTCTGCGGTTCGATCGCCCGACGCAGCGCCACCACGTCGCGCAACAGCTGCTCGCGTCCGTAGAGGATGAACTGCGGACCGACTGTCTGATCGGTCAGTACGATCCACAGGTAGACGCCATCGTCTCCAACCATGTACTCGAGCACCGCTTCGTTCGGCAAGAGAGAGCCTTGCGCCTCTTCCACCGCCAGTTTCAGTACCTTGAAATCCATTATGGGAAGCACCACTTCGCTCGTTCGATCGATCCCGGCCTCATCCAACTGCAGCTGCTCAGGAGCGAGGCCGGATTGGTACAGAGTGTCGAGGAACGTCCGGGCCCTCAGCCGCTCGGCCACAAGGATGGTCTCCTCGTTCCGTCCCATCTCCAGCAGTAGCTCCAGGTACTCCTCGTACAGCGTGCGAACGCTTCCGAAGTACGATTGCCGCAGCTCCTCGTCCCCCACCGCGCCGCGGATCGATTCTGTGATCGCGATCGCTGACTCGTAGTGGGGCAGCGCGGTCTCGGGTTGTTCCATCGCTCGGTACGTCTTGCCAAGACCCCAGCAGGCAAAGCGCTGTGTCTCGCGAGTTCCCAACTCCAAAGACAGGGCAACTGCCTCTTCGAGGTAATCGATCGCGCGCTGGTGGTCGGAGATGGACCTGCTACAGACACCGAGGTTGCCCAGGATAATCGCCTCGCCAGCCCGATCGCCGATCTCGCGAAGGATTGCCAGCGCCTGCTCGTGGTAGTCGATCGCTTTCCGGTAGTCAGACAGGTAGGCGTAGCAGTTTCCGAGGCTTCCCAAACTCGTCGCCTCGCCGGCCCGGTCTCCTATCTCAAGCCAGATCGCCAACGACTGCTGGTAGTAGTCAATTGCCAGCTGGTAGTCGGGCAGGGAGGTGTAGCAGATGCCAATGTTGTTTAGGCTCCTCGCTTCACCTGCCCGATCGCCGATGCTATGGCAGATCGCCAATGACTGCTCATCATGACTGATCGCCTGCTGATAGCTAGAGAGGGCGCTGTAGCAGTTGCCAAGGTTGTTAAGGCTCGTTGCCGCGCCAATCCGGTAACCGTACTCGCTGAAGATCGCCAGTGACTCCTCATGATAGTCAATCGCCCGCTGGTAGTCAGAGAGAGAATAGTAGCAGTTACCGAGACCATTCAGGCTCTTCGCCGCACCTAGCTGGTCCATGATCTTGCGCTTAATCGCCAACGACTGCTCGTAGTAGTCGATCGCCCGTCCATAATCGGCCAGAGCCCTGTAGCAGATTCCGAGGTTGTTCAAACTCGTCGCCTCACCCACCCGGTCCATAATGTCGCGTCTGATGGTCAATGCCTGCTCATGGTGGTCAATCGCCCGCCGGTATTCGGATAAGGCGCTGTAGCAGTTACCAAGGTTGTTCAGGCTGTTCGCCTCACCGATCCGATCTGAAGTCTCGCGCTTGACCGCCAACGACTGCTCGTGGTAGATGATCGCTTGCAGGTAATCGGAGAGATCCTGATAGCAAATGCCAAGCATGTTCAAGGTCAGGCCTTCAGCGTAGCCCGCATCCAGTTTTCGCACAATGACCAATGCTTCCTCGAACAAGGCGATCGCATCCCAGAAGCGGGACTCACTGTATACTGCCATGCCCTCCTCGTAAAGCTGAGCCGCATCCTCCCACGTCTTCTCGTCGCCACCCTGAGCGAAGACGACACCGGTGACCGCCCCCAATACGCAGACGACAGCCACCGCGAATCTCAGTACACCCAGAACTCTCTTCATCGCCATCTCCCAATCAGCTGGTACGGAGCCCAGAACCAGACGTCGTTGAAGGTTCCGTCTGCAATCAGCTCTCGTTGTGCCTGGCGGAGCGCCTGGCCCCACGGCACGCCGGCTTGGTGCTGATCGCACATGATTTGCAGCAGACTCTCGAGAGCCGAGAGGTTCACATCCCAGACCGGTTGGAGAACTCTGCCGGCGCCCGCGGCAAGAAACGCCTGCGGGAAGAGCCATGCGGCCTGTCCCGAGGTTTCTTCCAGGAGCAGATCGACAGTTAACTGAGGATCTGCTCCGGACATCGTGTTGGCAAGACTGTACATGGAGGTTGGATTGATCAGGAGGTGTTCCTGTCGGGGAAACGGACTAGGTACCCCCGAAGCGAGAATGACCATCTCCGTCGCCCCCAGATCGAGGGAGAGAAGCTCCCACGCGTGCAATCGCCCATCCTCG
>JBARQW010000271.1:0-4265 GCA_049643905.1 Bipolaricaulia bacterium | reverse complement strand
AAACGAGTGCGAGATCATCCGTCTCGTTGAGGAGCACGTTGACGCCGCCGCGGAAGGCCGAGACGACGGTGCCCGATCGAGGAATCGCGTTGAGGTAGCGCCTTGCCTGGGCGCCAATCCTCGTTGCTTGCACTACGTTCGCACTCATGTTGGGCTTGGAGACCTCAGGACGGACGACCCTGCTCCGCGCGCCACCGATCGATGACCGGTCGATCTCGTTCGCGAGCATCGGAGACCCGCTGGCGCATCGCCTCGAGTGGGTCGCCCGGCTCAGCCCGGAAGAGCCCGCCGGACGGTTCGGCAGCGGGCATCAAGTCGTCGAGGCTCAGGAGCTGTTTCATGCGCAAGGCGTCGATGATGCTCGCCCCCATCCGACAGTTGTTGGTGAACGCGAAGACCATGTCGACGTTCGGTCGCATCTCGTCGATCCGCTCGGTCCAACCCTTGAGCTCTTCGTCGTTGTACGAGTAGTCGTAGCGGTGACTCGGAGTCGGATGCTTCCACCACATTTCGGCGTTCCGTCCGTGGAGTCGGTAGTAGGCGATCGGCGACGTGGCGACGTTCGATGGACCGGGCAGCTTCGACAGACGCGGGAGATCGACGTTGACGAATCCGAGACCGAGCTCGCGAAGTTTCGAGAATGTCTCCTTCCGATACCACCCATCGTGGCGGAACTCGACGTTGACCGGGATCCCGACACCGACGAGAGCGCTGGCCAGTCTTTCCAGATGACCTACCGAGGCGGAACCTGGCTTGAATGCATACGGGAACTGGGCCAGAAGACCGCTCAGCCGATCCGCGTTCCGCAGTGGCTCGATCCCGGCCAGGAACGGATCGATGACCTCGTCGAACTGCTCTCGCTGATGCGTCATCTCCTTGGGCGTCTTGACGACGAAGACGAACCCGTCGGGGACCTTCTTCAGCATCCCCTCGAACAGCCCGGGAGTCGGGACGCGATAGAAGGAGGTGTTCACCTCGACACAGTCGAACATCTGCGCGTAGTAGGGGAGGAACTCACCCGACGGCATCCCCGGCGGATAGATCGTCCCGACCCAGTCCTTGAAGTGATAGCCCGACGTTCCCACCCGAACCTCAGCGGTCATGAGGCCATAATAGCACGGCGTTTGGCGTGACGAGCACGGCAGTGCGACGAGAGATCGCGCAGGGACGTGGCGAAGTCGAAACCGGTTCGTTCCGACCTAGGCGTAGTGCAGCACGTCGCAGACGATGTTCAGGGCGTGGTCACCCGCGCGCTCGAGATTGTGCAAGATCTCCGCGAACAGGATGCCGCCCTGAGGGTCGCATGCACTTGACTCCAGCCTCTCCAGATGACGCTCTTGGAGTGTTCGCTCGAGTAGGTCGACCTCGCCTTCTCGGTCAAGAGCATCTCTTGCGACCAGGGGGTCGTTCAGGCGAAGCGCCTCCACCGACTGCACATAGAACGAGTACGTCTTTTCAAACATCGCGGCAAGGTCTTCGTACGCTTCGTCTGAGAAGGTCAACCGTTGGCGGATCAGGATTTGCGTTCGTTCAGCGATGTTCACCGCTTGATCGCCGACCCGCTCGACGTCTCCCGTGACGTGCTGGAGCACGTGAAGCTGCACCTCGTCTCTGCTTGACAGGCTCTCCGCTGGAATCCGATTGAGATACTCCTCTATGGCACGCTTCAAGCTGTCGACGGCCATTTCGGTCTCGAGCACAGTGCTCACCTCGCTTCGGTCGCGAGCGAAGAGCCCACGACGGCAGCCGCGGAGCATGTCGCCTGACATCTCCGCCATCCGAAGGAGCTCGTGGCGCGCCTGGTTGAGCGCCATCGAGGGGGCCGATAGGAATTCCGAGGACAGGTACTGAGGTGTAGCCGAGGCCGTCGACTCGCGGCCGCGTACCAACCGCTTCGTCAGCCAGACCAATCCGCCGACGGCCGGCAAGAGGGCGAGCGTGACGGTGACGTTGAAGAACGTGTGCGCGTTGGCGATCTGCCGCGGCAGTGAGGCTGCCGTCGCCTCGACGAGCCCGGCGAAGAGCGGGACGAGCGGGATGAAGACCGCCACGCCGACCACGTTGGTGAGGAGCTGCGCTACGGCCAGACGTCTCGACGAGAGGGACGACCCGATCGACGCAATCTGTGCCGTGATCGTCGTCCCGATGTTGGCGCCGAGGATCAAAGCAATGCCTGCGGGGAGCGTGAGAATCCCGGCCGCGCCCATCGCGATCACCATCGCCGTCATTGCAGAGGAGCTTTGGATAACGGCCGTGACACCGGCGCCGACTGCGACGCCGAGCAGCGTGTTCGAGCCGCACGACTCGAGCAAGCGCAGGATCGTGGGACTCTCGGCCAGCCCCCTGAGCCCGCCCGACAGGATGCTCATCCCGAGGAAGAGGAGCCCGAAGCCCAGAATGATCCGCCCGACGTCTCCGAGCTTCCGTCTTCGGAAGATCTCGGAAAGCAAGAAGCCGACGGCGAGGATCGGGAGGTAGTACGTGCCGATCTTGAACGCGATGATCTGGGCGGTCAGCGTCGTCCCGATTTCGGAACCGAGCATCACGCCGATTCCCTGGCCCAGCCTGAGAGCCCCCGCGTTGATCAGCCCGATCAGCAGGACCATCGTCATGCTACTCGACTGGAGGATGCCCGACGTCAGCGCGCCGACGATTACGCCGCGATAGGCGCGGCCCGTCAGCCGGTCGATGAGTGCCCGCATCCGCTCGCCGATGGCTCGTTTCAGCGCGGAACTGAGAATCCGAAGGCCGTACAGGAAGAGAGCGAGCCCGCCCAACGTGCTCATTACGACCGACATGATGTTCATCGACCACCATCCGGAGATATAGACTGTCGGCATGATCTTAGTACCGTGTGAGATAACTATCAAGAAATCCTATGAAGAACGTGGCCGCGTAATGCCGAGATGGCCTCAGGTGCGCAACGTCTCTCAGGGAACTCGTCAGGTCATGTCCGTGGCGGATCACTCGGCATTCGGGACCAAGCCCTGCGAGCTATGCTCTCAGTGAAGAGGCGTGTGAGCGCCGAGGAACACAGACCCCGCGCTCGCCGGGCTGGAAGAGTGTCCGGAGAGAGCCCAGGTTCTACCCTTCATGAAACGCTACATTGAGGCTCACCAGGAATGCGTCGTGTTGCTTGCGTATTCGCATGATGGAATGTATAGTCTATCCACCCGAAACGGCAAACCCAGCGAAAGCTAGGGACGCAAAGTTACGGGCCTAAGGGAGGAATCCTATGGTCGCCGAACTGCCGAAGGCCGTCGAGCACGGTGCCTTGAGCATCGTCGCAACCGTCATGTCCGAATTCCATCCGAATCCTTCAGCAGACACGGGACGCATTCTGCGAGCTTCGGTTGTGGGAACAGCTGTGCCGGTAGTTCGGCCCTCTCTCCGGGAGGAGCGAACGGGCCGGCGTCACCGAAGCACTGCAGCCTCCTGCGCAGGTGGAGTAAGGGGGCGGAATAGCCTTCCGCCCCCCTCCTGCGTTGGCTTCAAGTCTTCAACGTTGATCCCGTTCTTCGGGCTGAGGAGCCGGAAGGGCTCCAGGGCGCGAGTCACGCCTGGAAGACACTCAGAGACTCCGATTGTGTGCACTTCGAGGCGGGGAGAGGCCATCTAGTATTCTTTGCAGGAACAGGTGCAGTGAGATCGGAAGAGGAGACGAACATGGTAGAGAAACAGCAGCGGGCCACGATGAGCGTCTACATCCCACAAAGCAAGGCGAAGAAGCATCTGTTGGAGCGCCTCATTAGCCTAGGCGAACAGCGGGACCGCTCAGTCAACTACTTGGTCATAGAGGCGATCTGCGACTATCTCGACCGGGTGGAGAAGAAGAAGTAGGAAACCGCAACGCATGCACGCGGTCTCCCCTATTGCCACTGCGGGTTCGGCACGTCGGAAAGGTCGTCGAGCCCGCGCTGGGCCGCGTGGTATCGCAACCCGAGCTTGAACGAGAGCTCTGCGCTTCCCGATCCATCTGGTGCGCTGAGCATCGTGGAGAGGCCGTCGCGCTCTTCGAGTGGTGTGAAGAGTGAGAGGGGTAGGAGACTTGTCGCCTCCTTGCGACTCAGTCACCACAGCGCAGCATGTGGGGGATGCATAGCCAGCATCCCCCGCTGCGCCTTTTTGTTTCCGGCATTTCTCTCTCACCGGTGGAGATGCCGTGTCGTGCATCCGCCGCGATGCTGGGCCACCGAGTGCAGGTCACCGTTGAGTCGTCTTCTCTGATGGAGGAACATGGCGCGAACCTATCCTGCGGAGGGATC
>JBARQW010000270.1:0-2155 GCA_049643905.1 Bipolaricaulia bacterium | reverse complement strand
TGTCGCCAAGTCCTCGCCTTTGGATCGCCTGGCGTCGTCGCCTTCGATTTCAACGAGACGGGGCTGTTCGATCTCGAAGCCGATCTCACTCGCAGATTCCCGGATCGACGGATCGACGTCGTCATCGGCGACGTCCGAGACGCGGGGAGCCTGCACAGGGCGTTCGATCGGTTCCATCCGTCCGTCGTCTACCACGCTGCGGCGTACAAGCACGTCCCGATGATGGAGGCCCATCCGGCGGAGGCCGCGAAGGTGAACGTGCTCGGGACGCGCAACACACTCAACGAGGCCGCCCGATGTGGATGCGAAGCCTTCGTGTTGATCTCGACCGACAAGGCCGTCAATCCTTCCTCCGTGATGGGCGCGACGAAGCGGGTCGCCGAGAACGTTGTCCAAGCTCAAAGCGAGCACCGACCTCGAAGCATCGCAGTCCGGTTTGGAAACGTCCTCGGCAGCCGCGGGAGTGTCCTTACGACCTTTCAGATGCAGGTCGAGGGCCGACATCCTGTTACCGTCACGGATCCCGAGATGCGGCGGTACTTCATGGTGACGTCCGAGGCGGTTCAGCTCGTGTTGCAGGCGAGCGTCATCGGCACGACCGGGGACGTTCTGGTTCTCGATATGGGTGAGCCGATCGAGATCGTCGACCTCGCACGGGATGTGATTCGGTTCTACGGATTCGAACCGGATGTGGACATCCCGATCGTCTTCACCGGATCGCGCCCTGGTGAGAAGCTGTACGAGGACCTCTTCACAGACGAAGAGGGACGTGAGGCAACGACCCACGAACGTGTCTTCGTCGCGCCATTGGAACGTCCGACGGCCTCGTGGTCCGGAGGATTTGCTGCGTTGGAGGCGGCCGCGCTTGACGGTGACGACGAAGGTGTCATCGAAGCGCTCTGCAAGTTGGTGCCCAGCTACCGCGTGACGGCACAGGAAGAGCAGCCTGCAAGCGGAACCGAGCAGGGCACGTGATCGACGACCCCCGAACCGCAGCCGAGAGTCTCACAGGGAGCATCGTTCACGTTTGGATGGTCGATTTGGGCCCCTCGGTGGAGAAACGCACGCCCCAATCTCGCGACGCGCAGCGGGCCGCCTCACGCGAGAAGAGCCGCCGGATCCTGGGGGGCTATCTCGACTGCCCGCCCGAGGCTGTGACGATCGAGCGAATCGAAGGTGGGAAGCCGGTGCTTCCAGGGAGCTCGAACGATGGTCTCTCGTTCAGTCTGTCTCACTCTGCCGCCGCCGCTTGTCTCGCTGTGGCCGTCGGGCGAGCGGTGGGCGTTGACGTGGAGCGAGTACGTGAGGGCGTCGACGCTCTGGGCATTGCGGGGCGGTTCTTCGCTGTCCGCGAGGCCGACGCGCTCACAGGTTTGCATCCGCGTGAAGCGATCGAGGCGTTCTTCCGCACGTGGGCGCGCAAGGAAGCCTACGTCAAGGGGCTCGGAGAGGCGGTTCCGGCCGGCCTCAAGCGATTCGTCATCTTGGTCGGCGCAAGCGGCCGGCCGCGGGTCGCCTCGACAGAGTTCGAGACGACCGGTCGCTCGACGTGGTTGCTGCGGGATCTCGAGGCTCCGACGGGCTATGTCGCTGCCTTAGCGGTCGAGGGGGAGATAGATCGGGTGGTCTACTTCACGTACTGACGAGTGTTTCGTGGTGGTCGGGCGCCGGCAGCCCGCTCTATTCCTTCAGCGTTATTCCTCCGCCGCAGCGGGACGTCTCGTCGCAGGAGCACGACTCCGTCGAGCAGTCACACTCCTTGACGACCTTGAGTTCGAGACCGCAGTCGTTGCACGTGTAGACCTGTCCGAGTTTCACTTCCGAACACTTCATGATTCCACCTCCACGATCGAGTATAACCGCCGCGGTGGCTGAGGAATCCACGGAGGGAACTCGGTTCGCTGGCAGCCTGACGACAGACGGAGGATGGGCAGATGGTGCAAGTGCCCCTTCAACAGGATCGCGCTCGACGTTCGTTTCGCTCGGCGCTCGGCGAGCTTCGCCGGGTCTATGCCGATGAGAATGCCGGGTCGGTGCTCGTCGCATTTGACGAGGCGAGGGACTCCTCCCGCGCGTTCCGGATCCTCTCCGGACTCCTGGAACGGATCTACCCGCTTCGGACTTTCCTCGAACTTGCTGCCGACGAGTTCGATCC
>JBARQW010000269.1:0-11725 GCA_049643905.1 Bipolaricaulia bacterium | reverse complement strand
ACTGAGCCTGGTGAACGTGGCGCTTCTCTACGCGTTCCTACGGCCAAGGTGGGATTTTCTGCAATAGAAGCGAAATCTTGCGATTGGGTCCGGGAGCATCGAATGCACTGACCATGTGATCTTCACTCCGGGAAGTGGACCATCGATGTGGAGGGTTTTGATCTCTCAGCTGCCGTCGGCCGATGAGATCGAACGACGGCTCGTCTCAGTAGGGTAGGCCATCCGAATCGCGCATACCTGGGCTGGCTTCAGGAAGGCTGGTGAGAGGCACTGCGTGGGGAGCTGCGGTGCTGACAGGCCCCATTGGGGCCTTCATTGGTGACGTGGCGGGGTCTGAATCGTTGTCGCTTCACCCGTTGAGCGCGTTCGCGAGGGTCATCTTCTACGGTTTGCGGCCGTGTTGACGCCGCAAGCTGTGGAAAGCGAGGACTTGCCTCGGAAAGAATGCGAGTGGGCCTCGCACCCCATGCGAGACCCACGCTGACGTCTGCGCTCTCCGCCCGAAAAGCAGCTCTATCAGTCGGCTGCCTCTCTCTATCCTTGTCCCTCTTCATCGGCCCCGCTATTGCCGGGGTTGTCATCTTTCGTGTCGTTCCCGTCCCCATGTTCGTTTTCTTCTTGTTCCGGTTCTTCGTTCCCGTCGATGTTCTCATTCCGCTCTTGATCCCGATACTCACCCTCGCCGGTCACATCATGGACGAGTTGACCCCACGAAACGTCTTCACTCTCTTCTGCCACAGCGGCGGCCAGCGCATCCAGCTGCGCCATGATCTCCTCCGTGGAGAGGCCGTCTCGTAACGCCTCTTTCGTAATCTGAACGAGAACGCCCGGCGGTATGCCGCTGGCAGCCAAGCTCGACACTTGATCGAGGATTTCTTGGGGTGCGCCCGCTTTCCCAATGGCGGTGAGAGTTCCTTCTGGTGTGGCCAACTCGTTGAGGAGTCGGGTCAGGTCAACAAGCGGATCGTCAGTGAGTACACCGAGCACAAGATCGTCAAGAACCGTCTGAATGGCGGCGGAGACATTGGCGAGATCCTCGATTTCGACAAGCGTTTGCCATTGAACCAGATCGAGCATGGCCAATGCTTCCTCTGGAGAGAGAACTCCAATGACGACAGCGTTCTCGAAGTCCGACTTCAGACTTGATTGATCTACTGGGTCGGCATAGAGGTTGGCATCAATCAAGTCAAATACAGTTTGCAGAACGTCGGATGTAGTTTGAGTTTCTTGAGCAGTCACGGCGACGGTGATGGAAACGATCAATCCTAGAGATGCCAACAACACAAGAAACGCTTTCGGTAGTCCGGCCATCATGGGCCTCCTTTGGATCCGTGACTTCGAGCTCTCGGCTTTCGCCGAGTCTGCTATTCTCGTTCCGGTATCTCGATTATGGCTCAACGCCGACCTTATTAGACAATGGGCCAAGAGACAATGATTACGTATCTCGAGAAATCCAAGAAGGGTATTCAGGTCTTTGTTCTTGGTGTTCCCTGACTCCGCTGCACGGATTACGCTCGGAGTGAGGGAACTCGCTGCTCAACCTTAGAGTTCCTTGGGAGTTTCGTCTGACGAAACTCCCGGGCCGATGTGGCTCACCGGTTCCTGAAATGATGGCGGCAACTGCGAACGCGAGTGCTCCGCCTTCGTGTGAGTTCGGTCGAGTTGCTTCTGAGTTTGCTTGCGCGAACTCGCGCATGATGACCTGCGGACGTGGGTGGTCGCTTGAGGGACGAAGCGCTGGCGCGGACCCATGGGGGGCTCGCCTTCTGAGTGCGAGCCCCGGGATCGTTGGGACTCTGAGCCCGGCTGTCCTTCGGACAGCTTGTCGAGTCCGCTGGCGCGGACCGATGGGAGTTCTCGCCTTCAGGGCAGATGTGATCGGAACTCGTAACCCCGGCTGTCCTTCGGACAGCTTGTCGAGTCCGCTGGCGCGGACCGATGGGAGTTCTCGCCACCCAGACGAAGATACGAGAATGGGGTCAAGCCTGTCGGCCTAACCCCATTCTCGCATCACGCCCGGAGGGACTCGAACCCCCAACCCCCGGTGCCGAAGACAGGTACTCTATCCAGTTGAGCTACGGGCGCATGGCAATGCTTCGCATTGCTTCTTCTTCGCTCTTAGGATGGAGCTTGTGGGTTCTCTACAGGCGACACGCCACGATCCACAAGCCATCTTCTGGGAGGAGCGACGGGACTCGAACCCGCGACCCCCAGGACCACAACCTGGTGCGCTAACCAGCTGCGCCACGCTCCCCATGCATTCCTCGTACGCCCGGGAGGATTCGAACCTCCGACCGACGGCTTAGAAGGCCGTTGCTCTGTCCCCTGAGCTACGGGCGCCTGTGCGTTCCTGCGGAACGCATTGCGTTTCGCCTCACTCTGCTCGGCGAAGCCGGGTCGAGCCCGGAGCGCATCACGTTTCGCCTCACTTTGCTCGGCGAAGCCGGGTCGAGCCCGGACGCATCACGTTTCGCCTCACTCTGTTCGGCGAAGCCGGGCAGAGTCCGGAACGCATTACGTTTCGCAAAGCGACGGCGCGTTTCTCCGAACGCGCTACGGCTCGCTTCGCGAAGCCGGCTTTGAGTCCCTCCAGGAGTTCGCTGGCAGCGCGCGAACTGCCTTCTCAGGGAGCCCATAGCTCGTAGCGAGTGTGCGTCGGGCCCAAACGGTTGTCAATACCGGACGTCTCGGGCTGCTCCTGAGCGGAAGACGGGGATCGAACCCGCATTGCTGGCTTGGAAGGCCAGGGCTCTACCATTGAGCTACTCCCGCAACTGTCGGAGAGGCCGGATTCGAACCGGCGGCCTCAGCGTCCCGAACGCTGCGCGCTGACCAAGCTGCGCCACTCTCCGATATGCCGTCCGGCTTCGTGCTCTCACCACCGAACAGGCTGCCGCCTCTACAGCAACGTGACGAAGTGCAGACGCCCTTCGTGCAGCACGGTGAGGATCAACCGATCGCCGTCCTCGAACTGCGAAACAGCCTCGTTCCAGTCCTCGACCGATGTGATCGGCCGGTGATCGATTTCGACGACGATGTCGCCCTCGGTCAGGCCAACACTCTCTGCGCGACTGCCGGCGGCGACGTCCATTATGACGACGCCATCAGACGAATTCAATCCAAGATGCTGGGCGATCGTCGGGGTGATGGGGCCGACCGTAATGCCCAACGCCGAGGCGGATTCGGGCTGTTCGGCCGGCGTCTGTCCCTGGTAGAGGGCGATAACCTCCTCACTCGGCCGTTCGCCGAGAAGAACATCGACGACAACCGTTTCAGTCCCGCGTTTCAGCTCGAACTCCACCTCCGAGCCTGCAACGAGCCCCGCGATTTCGCTGACGAGGTCTTCGGATGATTCGATGGCGGCCTCGCCGATACGCACCACAACGTCACCGACTTCGATTCCGGCGAGGTCTGCCGGATCACCAGGGAAGGTGTGGACGATCAGTGCACCGACCAAGTCGGGATCGACGTCGAACTGCTCTGCGGCGTCGGGGGTGACGCTGGTGACTTGGACACCGATCCATCCTCGTGAGACGAGGCCGGTCTCGACCAGCTGCTCGACGATCTCGGTGATCCCGTTGATGGCGATGGCGAAGTTGATCCCCTCGATGGTGACGCCGGTCGCCGAGCCGCGCGCGATCAGCGTGTTGATTCCGATGACTTCTCCGTTTGCGTTGACGAGTGGGCCGCCGCTGTTGCCGGGGTTGATCGCCGCGTCGGTCTGGATCAGGTCCCTGTAGGTCCCCACGCCGCTAGGTTTCGCGATGTCCCGGTCGATCGCGCTGATGATCCCGAGGGTGACAGTGTAAGAGAGCCCGAGCGGGTTGCCGATCGCGATCGCCCAATCCCCGATTTCGATCGTGTCGGAGTCTCCGAGGGTGGCGGCGAAGAGCGGGCCGGTGTCTCCGTCGACTCGCAGTACGGCGACGTCGAGGACGTCGTCGGAGCCGATCACGGAGGCTGGCCAGACGTTCCCGTTTGTGTCTGTCAGCCGGATGGAATCCGCATCATTGACCACGTGTGCGTTGGTCAGCACGAGCTTCTCTCCATCGTGCTCGAAGACGACGCCGGAACCGACCGACGAGATCTCTCGTTCGGTTGGACTCTGTTCGTAGTCGAAGAAGCGTCGGAAGAAATCGTCATCGAAGAACTCGGAGAACGGATGGGTGATGCTGACGGTTCCGGTCACATCGACTCGCACGACCGCCGGTCCGGCGCTCGCGATCGCGTTCTTGATCGCCGATTGTCCAGAGTCGGTGATCGCCTGGTCAACGCTCGCCGTCTGCGCGAGCGCGGGTGTCGTTGTGACGGCCAGTTGCCCTTCGGGGGGGCCGACCCATGCGATCGTTACCCCCGCGGCAAGAATGAATGCTGCCACGACGCCAATCAACAAGGACTTGCGCATCATTGCCTCCTTGGCAAGAATCTAGAGCTTAGTGTCCACACTAATCTTTCGCTCTGGATGTGAAGGGATTATGGAGAACTCCGGTCACACGAATGTGCGTTTCGAAGTGAAGAACATCAAGGCGATCGCCGCCACGTCCGGCGGCTTGGATAGCATCGTGGCCGCTGCGCTCGTCAGCCGCCTTGGAATCGACGTGATCATGCTTCACGTGCAGCACTTCTTCTGCGCCAGCAAAGGGAAGTGCGAGCGAATCCAGCTGGTTGGGGATCAGCTCGGGCTGCCCCTTCGCGTCGTCGATGCGTCGGTCGATCATCTGGAGACGATTCGCTATCCGAGGTTCGGATACGGAAAGGGGATGAATCCCTGCGTCGACTGCCGCATCTTCCTGCTCAAGGTTGCGAAGCGCGTGATGGAGGATGAAGGCGCTCAGTTCGTCATCACTGGCGAGGTTCTCGGGCAACGGCCGAAATCGCAACACCACAGGGAGCTGCTGCGGGTCGCCGAGGAGACGGGCCTGAACGATCGTCTGCTGCGTCCCCTTTCGGCGAATCTCCTCCCTGACACGCTACCGGTCACCGAGGGATGGTTGCGCAAGGAGGATCTCCTCTCCATCCAAGGGCGAATGCGGGTGCAGCAGATGGCTCTCGCCGCCGAACTCGGGATCACGAGCTACCCGCAGCCGGCCGGGGGCTGCGTCCTGACCGAACCGGCCTACGCAGCCCGCGTCCGCGATGCGTTCGAACATCTTGGCAAAGACGCTGTGGATCTTGATCACTTCCGCCTTCTGCGCTGCGGCCGGCACTTCCGGCTCTCCGATCGGGCGAAGGTGATCGTCGGGCGAAATGAGACCGAGAACCGGGTCCTCGACGGCTTTGCCGGGGGCAGGATCCGGATCGAACCGCGGGACGTGATGGGGCCGACGACGCTCGTTGAAGGAGATCCGACCGTTGAGGATCTCCGGCTCGCGGCCGCGCTCACTGCTAGGTACTGCGATGTGGAAGAAGGTGCGAGCGTCTCGTTCGACGTTCGAGACGGGGATGCAGGTCAGACGATCGAGGTCACCACTCTCGATCGCGATGATCCGCGGATTGTCACCTGGCGAATCGGGTAACCGAAGGCCTGAACCGCAAAGGACGCAGAGCTTCGCAGAGAAGGAGAAGCTCACCGGAAGAACCCCAGGGGAACAAGGGAAGCTCTGCACGAAACGGCGGCCGACTTCCTGCTTGCAGGTCCTGGCCTGGCTCCCTCTCTTGCGTCTCTCCGCGATCTCTGCGGTTGAAGTCTCTTGGTGTTCGGCGACTCCAGCGAGCGAGACCTACGCGATGAGGGCGAGCGCTTCCTGGCGTGAGGCCTGATCCCGGTAGAAGCTTCCCCGGATTGCCGATGTGACCATCTTCGACCCCGATTTTCGTACGCCCCGAAGCGTCATACACAGGTGCGTGGCTTCGAGTCGAACGAGGACGCCGATTGGGTCGAGCTTCTCGACGAGCGCGTCGGCAATCTGCTGGGTCAGGCGTTCTTGGAGCTGCGGGCGCGAGGCGGCGATGTCTACAGCACGTGCCAGCTTGCTCGCTCCGACAATCCGCCCGTCCTGCGGGACGTAGACGATGTCTGCCGTTCCGACGAACGGGAGGAAGTGGTGCTCGCAGATGGAGTAAAACGTGATCTCCTTCATCACGATCATCTCCTCGTACCGTTCGTGATAGACGACCTCGAGGACGTCTGCCGGACTCCGATCGATGTGCTCGAAGAACTCGGCGTAGGTTGCCGCAATCCGGCGTGGCGTGTTCTCGATGACTTCTGGATTGAGGTGCTCCGCTCCGATGGCTTCCAGGATCTCGCCGACTGCTTTCTCTATCCGTTCGTTGTCCATCTGTCTCCTCCGCTGCGGCAAAGGATAGAAGACGAGTCAATCGGAGGCAACAGCGTTGTGCGGATGAGGGATGATCGCGAGACAGGATCAGGGTTTGAGGAACGCGAGCTCGTCCTCTACACTTCAAGCCGAATTCCGGCGGCCGTGGGCCTTGTCGGCTAGGCACGTTCGAGGAGGATCAGATGACGACACCAGCGGGATACCGCGTGATCGCGGAGACGACGTACGAGCCGGCGGCGGTCGAACGCGGCTACACCGGGAGGACGCTCTACGTCAACGTGGAGACGGGCGCGATCGAGGAACGTCCGGTTACACAGCAGATGAAGGACATCTTCATCGGAGGCCGAGGATTCGGTCTGTGGCGGCTCTGGAACGCGGTCGAACCGACGACGAAATGGGATGATCCGGAGAACGAGATCGTCATCTCGTCAGGACCCGTCGGCGGAACGACAAGCTATCCGGGATCCGGGAAGTCAATTGTCGTCAGCCTTTCGCCGCTTACGGGAAACGTGATCGACTCCAATGCCGGTGGATACTTCGGGCCGTATCTCAAGTTCGCCGGCTGGGACGCCCTCGAACTGCAGGGGAAGGCGACCGAAAACGTTGTCGTCTTCATCGACGGCACGAAGGGAACCGTTCAGCTCCTCGCGTGTCCCGAAGAAGACATCAACACGCACATTCTGGCGCATCGACTGATGAAGACGTTCGCCGATTCCGAGGCGCCGCGTGACGTTGCCGCCGTCTCCACGGTGACGACAGGTTCGGGCGCCGAGCACACGCGTATGGGTTGCCTCAACCTCAGCTTCTTCGATCTCAAGCGAGAGGCCGTCCGCGTGAAGCAGGCAGGGCGCGGGGGAACGGGGACCGTCTTCCGCAACAAAGGGATTGCTGCGATCGTCGTCAAGAGTCCGCCGGTCGATGCGGCGGCGAATCACCCGGCCGACATCGAGAGCCTGCGCGAGATCGGAAAACGGATCACCAGAGAGATCCTCGACCTCGACGAGAGTCAGTGCGACATGCGGCGCGTCGGAACGGCACACCTCGTCGAGATCATGGACGAGTATGACCTGCTGCCGACCCACAATTTCAAGTTCGGGTCGCATCCGGATGCCGGGAAGCTCGCGTCGCACGTTTGGCGGGAGCGATTCGGCCAGAAGATGCCCGACGGATGCTGGCTCGGCTGCACGATGTCCTGCTCGCACGCAGTCGATGACGTTCAACTGAATTCCGGGCCGTACAAAGGGGACAAGGTCCTGGTCGATGGACCGGAGTACGAGACGGTGGGCGGCTCCTCGAACCTCGGAGTCTACGATCCGCAGTTCGTTCTCGAAGTGAATTTCTACTGCGACACGTATGGGATCGACACGATTTCGTTCACGACGGGCCTCGCGTTCGTCATGGAGTGCTACGAGAAAGGGATCCTCGACGCCGAGAAGACGGGCGGTCTGGAACTTCGCTTCGGCAACAGTGACGCGGCCCTCGAAGTCCTCCACCAGATGGGCCGAGGCGAGGGATTCGGAGTGATCGCCGGGCAGGGGATACGGCGGATGAAGGCTCACTTCGCGAGCGCATTCGGCGCCGATCCCGGCTTCCTCCAGGACATCGGAATGGAGGCGAAGGGTCTCGAGTACTCGGAGTACGTCACCAAGGAGTCGCTCGCGATGCAGGGCGGATACGGCCTTGCACTGAAAGGGCCGCAGCACGACGAGGCCTGGCTCATCTTCATGGACATGGTCAACAACCAGATCCCCACCTTCGAAGACAAGGCCGAGGCGCTTCATTACTTTCCGATGTGGCGAACGTGGTTCGGCCTGGTCGGGCACTGCAAGCTCCCGTGGAACGACGTGGAGCCCGCGGACAACGCGCAGACGTCCGAACCGGCGAAGGTCCTCGAACACGTCGAGAACTACTGCAAGGTCTTCTCCAGCGTGACGGGGGTTCCGGTCAAGCCGGAGGATCTGATCATCCAATCTGAGCGCGTCTACACGTTCCAGCGAGCATTCGGCGTGCGGATGGGATTCGGAACGAGAGAGCACGATGCGATTCCGTACCGCTCCGTCGGGCCGGTGACCGAGGAGGAATACGAGTCGCGCGCCGATCGGTACGACGGCCAACTTCGTGACAAGGTCGGTGTCGATCCGTCCGGGCTCTCGACCGCGGACAAGACGAGCAGGCTTCGAGCGTTTCGCGAATCCCAGTACGAGCAGTTGATCGACGCGGTCTACAAGCGCCGGGGCTGGACTCCGAATGGCGTTCCGACGATCGGGAAGCTGAAGGAACTCGGGGTCGATCTCCCCGAAGTCGTCGCCGTCCTTGAGCCTCACCAGTAGTAGAAAGGCCTTCAGCCGGCCGTCCGCGAGTTGGACGGCCGGTTTTGCACTATCCAACAGCGTTTCCCGCGTTATCCACCCGTATTCTTGAAGCGGGCGAGCGGTCCGTCAGATTCGGTGCTCGCCGAGGATCGAAAACGCCTACGATTGAAATCCAGACTGCGTTTTGCTACTATTCGTCAGGGTGGTGACATGGCGAAACGATCACAGGCCTCTCAAACCTATGAGGCCGACCAAATCAAGGTACTCGAAGGACTAGAGCCGGTCCGCCTCCGCCCCGGGATGTACATCGGGTCGACCGGGCAGAGCGGCTTGATGCACCTGATCGAGGAAGTCGTCGACAACAGCATTGATGAGGTTCTCGAAGGCCACTGCTCCGAGATTCGCGTCATCGTCCACGAAGACAATCGGGTGACGGTGGTCGACGATGGTCGAGGGATGCCTGTTGGCATCCATCCTGAAACGGGGATCCCCGCACTCGAGTTGGTCATGACCACACTGCACGCCGGGGGCAAGTTCGACAACAAGAGCTATCACGTCAGTGGCGGACTTCACGGCGTCGGCGTATCGGTCGTGAATGCGTTGTCGGAGCATCTTCGGGTGGACGTGCACCGGGACGGGAAACAGTACCGACAGGAGTTCTCGCGCGGCGACAAGCTGGGCGAGCTGGAGATGGTCGGCAAGACCGATCGCTCCGGAACGGAGACAACGTTTCTTCCGGATCGCGAGATCTTCGGTGAGATCCACTACAGCTTCCCGAGGCTCTCGCATCGGCTTCGAGAGCTCTCGTATCTGAACGGCGGGCTGCTCATCATCCTGGAGAACGAGGCGGCCAATGTCACGCGCAAGTTCCAGAACAAGGGCGGGATCGTGTCCTTTGTCGAGGAGCTTGCGTCGAAGAAGGAGCCGATCCATCCGAAGCCGGTTCACGTGCAAGGAAGCGAGGCCGGGATCGAGATCGAGATCGCGTTGCAGTGGACGGGCGCGTACGACGAGTCGATCTACGCGTTCGCCAACAACATCAACACCGTCGACGGGGGAACGCACCTTACCGGCTTCAAGTCAGCGCTGACCAAGTTCATGAATGACTACGGCCGAGAGAAGAAGATCCTGACGAAGAAAGACGACAACCTCCGTGGCGAGGACATCCGTGAGGGGCTCGTTGCGATCATCAGCGTCAAGATCCCGGAGCCGGAGTTCGAGGGGCAGACGAAGACCAAGCTCGGGAACCCGGAGGTCGCCGGCATCGTCGGGAACATCGTCCAGGAGCAGCTTGCGCTCTGCTTCCAGAAGAAGCCGAAGATCGCTCGAACGGTGATCGAGAAGTCGATTCAGGCAGGGCGTGCACGCCAGGCGGCGGCCAAGGCGCGGAAGATGGCGCGTCGAAAGGGTCCGCTGGCGTCGACGGCTCTTCCCGGGAAACTTGCCGACTGTTCCAACCGCGATCCGGCAGCCAGCGAGCTGTTCATCGTCGAGGGAGACTCGGCGGGGGGCAGCGCGAAACAGGGCCGCGATAGGACCTTTCAGGCGATTCTTCCGTTGCGCGGGAAGGTTCTCAACGTTGAGAAGGCGCGCTTGGCGAAGCTGCTGGACAACGTAGAGATCAACGCGATGATCACCGCTGTGGGGACGGGGATTCGAGAGGAGTTCTCCGTCGAGCGGCTCCGGTATCACAAGCTGATCATCATGGCCGACGCCGACGTGGACGGTGCCCACATCTGCACGCTGATCCTCACGTTCTTCTTCCGCTGCCTGAACAAGCTGGTCGAAGAGGGCTACGTTTACATCGCCAAGCCGCCCCTCTACCAAATGAAGAGCGGAAAGAAAACCGTCTACGCGCACACGGACGAGGAACTCGAGGCATACCGCGAAGAGCACGGGAGCGGGTTCGGCTTGAAGCGGTTCAAGGGACTCGGAGAGATGAACCCGCGAGAGCTCTGGGACACGACGATGGATCCCGAGCATCGGATTCTCAAACGGATCGAGATCCGCGACGCGCTCGAAGCGGACGAGATCATCTCCACGCTGTTTGGAAGCGACGTCGCGCGTCGTCGGGACTTCATCATGGAGAACAGCGATAAGATCACGTCACTCGACATCTGATCGGAATCTCTGCCGAGGTGTCAGAGGAGAGGGGGAACGATGAGAAAACGGGTTATCGTGTGGAGCGTGCTCGCAACGATTCTACTCGGAGTGAGTACGTCTGCGACAACGATCGGATTTGCCCTCGGCTTCGACCCGACGGGGCTTCTGCTCGTCAGTGCATTGACCGAAACGGCGATCACCGATTCGCTCGAACTGCGGGCGGAGGCCGGGATCGCCACCAGCGAGGTCGCAGGGCTGATGGTGGCGACCGGATCGATTCTCTATCACTATCCGATCCCGCCGATCGATCCGTTCGTGGGCATCGGAGTCGGCGCCGCGCTGACTCCGCCACCATTCTCGACCGGCGTTGTTCTCGAGGGCATCGCCGGAGTTCGCGTGGTTCCGTTCGAGCCGGTCTCGTTCTTCGGCCAGATCCGCTACCTCGTTCGCTGGTCGGGTGAAGGGGTCTCGACCGGACCGATCTACGAAGCCGGCGTACAACTTCGGTTCTAGATGGGATGGACGATCGGCATCGTCCTAGGCGGGCTCACGCTTCTGTGGGCCGCCTGGAACTTCACGTTCGACGCGCTCTGGCAACCGACCGACCGCGTTACGGTCCGACGCCTCCTCCTCCTCGCGGACGTCCAAGACGGGGAGCACGTCGTTGATCTGGGGTGCGGAGACGGGCGAATCGTCGTCGCTGCGGCGAAGGAATTCGGGGCGCGAGCGACAGGGATCGAAATCGACCCGTTCCGCGTCCTGTGGGCGCGAGCCTGGATCCTGCTTGCCGGAGTCCGGAATCGGGCTCGGATTGTCCGCGGGAACATGTACACGTTTGACGTGTCCGACGCGGACATCGTGGTCCTCTTCCTCTCCGCGACCGCGAATTTCAAACTTCAGACGCGGCTTCGAAGAGAGCTGAAACCCGGATCCCGCATTGTTTCCTACTACCATCCGATGTGGGGATGGACGCCGACAGAGACCGGCGAAGCGAAGGGCGGGTACCCGATCTACATGTATCGCATGTGAGGG
>JBARQW010000268.1:0-16189 GCA_049643905.1 Bipolaricaulia bacterium | reverse complement strand
ACTACCTGAAGGTCGTGGAGCGGAAGACGGCATCGCTGTTCTCGGCGTGTTCCGAACTCGGATCGCTCGTGGCAGGAGGAGAGCCCGAGCAGCACGTCGCGCTTCGAGGCTACGGGTACAATCTCGGCGTCGCGTTTCAGATTCGCGACGACGTGCTCGATCTTGTCGGGGACAGCGATCGGTTGGGCAAGCCGATCGCGCGGGACTTGGATCAGCAGAAGATGAACCTTGCCACGCTGCACGCGTTCGGAACATCGAGCGGGGCCCGCGAGGCCCTCGCAGGCAAGGATCGAGACTCGGTGCTCGAAACCTTGGAGCAGGCGGGAGCCATCCAGTACGCCATGCAGCGCTTGAGCGAATACACTGAGCGGGCGAAGCAGCAGTTGTCGATCCTACCGAATTCCTCGGCTCGCGAGGAGCTGATGACGCTGGCCGATACGGCCGTGAGACGAGAGGCCTAGCAGGGGGGATCAGCACATTGCGGATCGCCTGCTGAGTGGATGGGGCATGAAGGACAACCTAACCAGGGGGGCAAGATGAGCGGACTCCGAAATCTGAACACGAGCTTTGCAGAGCGGCACGCTTGGAAGATCAGGCGTTTCGTGTTTTGGGCGGCGATCGTCGTCGTCGGCGCCGTGGCGGTGGTCGCGGCAGCGTTCTACTTCGACGAGTTCACGGAGGGCCACTGGTTCTGCGGACAGCTCTGCCACGCCAACCGACCTCAGGGGATAACGCTCGAGGTGTCAAGTCACGCCAACGTCGAGTGCGGCACGTGCCACATCGGCCCCGGCCTGTGGCCCAAAGTCGAGGCAAAGATCCTCAGTGTCAGCGAATTGGTGTCGACCATTGCCAACAGCTACGAACGGCCGATCGAACTGCCCGTGGAGAGGATGAAGCCGGCCGACGTCATCTGCGAGCAGTGCCATTGGGCGGAGAAGGAGTACCCGGAACGGGTGCATCTGACGAGCCGCTTCGAGAGCGACGAGCAGAACACGGAATCGCAAACGCTCTACTCCGTCTACATCAGCGATGCGAACCAGGCCGGCAGTCCCGGCGCGCACTGGCACGTCGAGAACACGGTGCTGTACGCCAGTGTCGACGAAGTGCAGCAGGAGATCCCGTGGGTCGCCGTCGAACAGGAAGACGGGACCCTGATCGAGTACGTGACAACCGGAAGTACCCTTTCCGAGGACGAGAAGGAGGAATTGCACCACGAGGAAATGGACTGCCTCACCTGCCACAACCGTGCGGCGCATCAGTTCCGAGACCCTGAGGGTGAGTTGGACAAAGCGCTCGCCGCAGGGGCGATCGATCCGAGTCTGCCCTACGTCAAGAGAGAAGGCGTAGCGCTCCTCACGGCGAACTACGAGTCCCAGGATGAGGGAATCGAGCAGATGGCCGGCCTCGCCGACTTCTATGCGTCGGAGTATCCGGCGACCTCTGCAGAGATGGAGCATGAGATCGAGCGGGCGGTCGAAGCGCTACAAGAGATCTATCACACCACGGTCTTCCCCGAGATGAATCTCACGTGGGACGTGTACCCCGACAACCTCGGTCACGCCGACTCTCCCGGATGCTTCCGCTGTCACGACGGGAAGCACGTAAGCGAAGCGGGAGACGCGATATTGCGAGACTGCACGTCGTGCCACTCGCTTCCAGTGCCCGTGGGCGCGGAGCCGACACCTTCGGCAGCCCCCACCGCAGAGGCGCCTGTCACCGCCCTGGTGACGGTTCCCGTGATCTCACACACGCTGGAGGGCCGCGCTCAGTGCTTGATGTGTCACGGATCCGGCCCCCTGGCCGTTCCGGATTCGCACGCGGGACTGACCGATGAGGGGTGCACGAGCTGCCACCTGCCCGGGGAGTCCTGACGCCGGGAAGCTCTGATTCTTCCGCGGGTTCGTGACCGCAAACCTGTGCAGGGAACGCCCTAAACCTTCGCAGGTTTGCGGTCAAAAAGCCCCGCAGCAACGGCCATTCCAACGTTGATACTTGATACTCGTCGCAGTAAAGTATTTGGACATTCGGTTCCAAAACTCTGCGTCCGCCAGAGACGTCAGCGGGCAGGTGAGGAAAGGAGGCGGCCGACACGAACCTGTAAGCAGTGCCACTATTGCAGTACAGGCTAGCCTAATGATTCTGGGAGGTGCAGTACCTATGCTTAAGAAGCTTGCGTTTCTGTTTGCGGCGATTCTATGCCTTGGGGCCTTCGTCGCGTTCGCAGACACACCGCAAGAAGCCTGGGCAGGCGGCCCTCATGCCGATGCTGAGGCGGAAGCGTTCGTCCATTGGGACGAGGATGATCCGGCCGTCGTGCCAGCACGTTGCGCCAAGTGTCACAGTGGCGCCGGGTTCATCGACTTCGTCGGAGCCGATGGGACCGAAGCGGGAGTGGTCGACAATGACGCTGCTCCCGGCGTGATCACGTGCGATTCCTGCCACAACGACGTCGTCGACTCGCTCGACTCCGTGAAGTTCCCGTCGGGCGAGACGGTCGACGTCACCGCTGCTGAGGCACCGTGCGTTCAGTGCCATCAAGGACGCGAATCCGGTCTCAGCGTGGCCACTGCTGTGGAAAGCGTCGAGGCTGACACGGTGATTGAGGGACAGCGGTTCATCAACGTCCACTACGCAGCTGCAGGCGCTACCCGCGAGGGAAGCGTTTCCAACGTCGGCTACGAGTACGACGGGCAGGACTACGTCGGAACGTTCGCACACTCGGGCGGCTTCGACGCGTGCTCCAAGTGCCACGATCAGCACTCGCTCGAGTTGAAGATCGAGGCCTGCGTCTGTCACCCCGGCGTCACCGATCCGAGCACAATCCGGATGGGCGGCGATGACTACGACGGCGATGGCGACGTCGCGGAGGGCGTCAAGGGCGAGATCGAGACGCTGCATGGAGCGCTTCTCGGTGACCTCGAGTCGGCTGGAGCCGTCTTCGATGGCGATTCCTATCCCTACTGGTTCGACGCGGCCGGCGAAAGCTTCGCCGCATGGACGCCCCGCCTGCTGAAGGCGGCGTACAACTACCAGCTGGTGGCCAAGGAAGCCGGCTTCTACGCGCATAACCCCAAGTACGGGATTCAGCTGCTGATCGACAGTCTCGCCGACCTCGGCGCGGACGTGAGCGGCTACGCCCGACCGTAAGACGTATCTGTCCTTCTACAAGGACATCACGGGGGCAAGAAGCGAGAGCGTCTTGCCCCCGTCTTCTTTCCCCCATCTACTGCGGACGGATACCTCGCTCCTTCAGCTGCAACCGTAGCTCCTCGCCGCGTTGTTGATCAATTCTCTTTCCGCAATCCTCCAGGACTCTGCAGATCGGTTGACGCCCCACACTGTCAGAAGTAAACTTCTTGATAATAGTGGCTTACAGGTTTGCACCCAGTAGGTACTGTACGCCCAGGCCGCAGGCCGGGGGAAAGGGGGGCGCAGGGAGCATCCGCAAGAAGAATTGAGAACAGTGTTCGACAGGCTAGCCTAATGATTCTGGGAGGTATAGTACCCATGGTAAAGACGAAGCTTGCGATACTGCTCGCGGCGGTCCTCTGTCTCGGGGTCTTCACCGCCTTTGCAGCCGAACCGCAAGAGGCTTGGGAAGGGTCCCCGCACGCAGATCGAGAATCCGAAGGGTTCGCCCACTGGGACGAGGACGATCCGGCCGTTGTGCCAGCAGGTTGCGCCAAGTGCCACGCCGGCGACGGCTTCCTCGACTTTCTCGGCGAGGATGGAACCGAAGCCGGTGTCGTGGACAACGACGCCGAGCCCGGCGTAATCACGTGCGATTCCTGCCACAACGATTCCGTAGACGCACTGGACTCCGTGACATTCGAGTCCGGGGTGACCGTTGACGTCGTCTCCGAGGAGGCGCCGTGCGTCCAGTGTCACCAGGGACGTTCTTACGGCGGTGCCGTTGACGCTGCCGCTGAGGGCGTTGATGCAGATGCCGTGATCGAGGGACAGCGCTTCATCAACGTCCACTACGCACCTGCCGGCGCAACCCGTGAGGGAAGCGTCGCCAACGTCGGGTACGAGTACGCCGGGCTGGAGTACGTCGGCTCGTTCGCCCACGCCACCGGTTTTGACGCGTGCGCCAAGTGCCACGACTCGCATTCGCTAGAACTGCTGATGGACGCCTGCATCTGTCATCCGGGCGTCACCGATCCGGGCGCGATCCGGATGGGAGGCGATGATTACGACGGCGATGGTGACGTTGCCGAGGGCGTCAAGTACGAGATCGAGACGCTCCACGGGGCCCTCCTCGCCGCCCTCGAGGCCCTGGGACCGGTCTACAACGCGGACCGCTATCCCTACTGGTTCGACGCGGCCGGCGAAAGCTTCGCCGCGTGGACGCCTCGCCTGCTCAAGGCGGCGTACAACTACCAGCTCGTGGCCAAGGAAGCCGGCTTCTACACGCACAACCCCAAGTACGCGATTCAGCTGCTGATCGACAGTCTCGCCGACCTCGGCGCGGACGTGAGCGGCTACGCCCGCCCGTAGGGCGAATCGGTCCATAGACTAGAGTCATCCGCGGGGGCAAGGCGCGAAAGCACCTTGTCCCCGTTTCTCTTCGTGATTGGTTCCCCAAGCAGGTTTCGCACCGTCCTCCGATCGCGCTTCGCCAGCATCCGTCGAACAGGAAGTCCTAATGGCCTTCGTTGTCGAGTTGACTTGCATCGCCATGCGACCTAGGCTAGTCGCGAACCCGGCGGAGGATCTCCTGCGACACGAGGTCGACGGGACGAAGATCGCCGGAGGCCGGGGTCGGCACTTACAGGAGGTGCGCGCTGATGAAACGTGTGAGTCTCTTTCTCCTTGTGCTATCGGCCGTCTTGCTCTGCGTTGGGGCGGTTCGCGCTGACGAGGAAACACACCCCGAGATCCCTTTCGAGGCCCTGTGGGCATCGTCGGGACACGCCGACGCGGAGGCTGAAGCTTTCATTCACTGGGACGAGGATGATCCCCCCTTGGTGTCGACAGGTTGCGCCAAGTGCCACAGCGGCGCCGGTTATCTTGACTTCCTCGGTGTCGATGGAACGGAGGCGGGTACGGTCGAGAACGCCCCAGAACCGGGCGTCATCAGCTGTGTCGCCTGTCACAATGAGGCAACCATCGCCATGGACAGTGTGGTCATGCCCTCGGGGATCGAACTCACAGGTCTCGGCAGCGAGGCTCGATGTATGCAATGCCACCAGGGACGCGAATCGACGGTGAGCGTCGACTCGAGGATTGAATCCGCCGCAGTCGCGAATGACGACGAGGTGAGTGCCGGTCTAGGCTTCCGCAACGTCCACTACTTCGCCGCCGCGGCCACCCAGTACGGAACGTTCGCCCAGGGCGGCTACCAATATGCCGGGAAGGCCTACGACGCTAACTTCGCCCATGTGGAGGGGTTCGACACCTGTATCAGCTGTCATGATCCTCACACGCTTGAGGTGCGAGTCGAAGAATGCACCGCTTGTCACTCCGATGTCGTCGAAGTGGACGATCTGAAGGACGCCCGGTTGGACGGCTCGCTGGTCGACTACGACGGCGACGGCGATGTTAGTGAGGGCATCTACTACGAGATCGAGGCTCTGCGAGCGCTCCTCTACGGGGCTCTCCAGGCCTACACTGCCGAGGTGATCGGAAGTGCCGTTGTCTACGACTCCCATAGCTATCCCTACTGGTTCGATGAAGCAGGCGAACGCTATGGCTCGTGGACTGCGCGATTGGTGCGAGCAACCTTCAACTACCAGTTCTCTCTCAAGGATCCAGGAGCCTTCGCCCACGGCGGGAAGTACGTCATTCAGCTGCTCTACGACTCGATCGAGGATTTGAGCGGTGCTCTCTCTGCACCGGTTGACATGTCGCTGCTGTATCGGGACGACGCCGGCCACTTCGCTGGATCGACCGAGGCCTGGCGACACTGGGACGAGGACGGCGAGGTCGAAGCCTCGTGCGCACGCTGTCACAGCGCAACCGGGCTCCCGTTCTACTTGGAACTTGGCGTGAACCAGGCGGAACCGCTCTCCAACGGAATGCTCTGCAGCACATGCCACGACTCGGTTCCCGGATACACCAGATACGCAGTCGACGAAGTGAAGTTCCCCAGTGGAGCAGCAGCCTCCTTCGGAGAAGGCGAAGACGCAAACCTCTGCGTCAGTTGCCATCAGGGACGAGAGTCGACGGTCAGCGTCAACGCGCATATCGCCGCAGCTGGCGTCGTCGGGTTCGATGAGGTCAGTAGCAGCCTCAGATTCCTCAACACCCACTACTTCGCCGCCGGCGCCACGCTGTTCGGCTCCGAGGTCCAGGGAGCCTATCAGTACGGCGATCAATCGTACGACGGGCAATATGCTCACGTGAGTGGCTACAGTGACTGCGCCCAATGCCACGACGTGCATGAACTCGAGGTCAAGGTTGATGAGTGCGCCATGTGTCACGGAAGCGAAGATCCGGCTGCCTACCGAATGGGCGGAGCCGACTTCGACGGTGATGGGGACACGTCCGAGGGCATCTCGGGCGAGATCGACACCCTCGCCGCGGCGGTCTACACCGCCATCCAGGCCTACGCGTCGGACGTCTTGGCGGGGAGCATCGTCTACGATGCCCACCGCTATCCGTACTGGTTCGACGACGAGGGCGCGCGATTCGGCGGTTGGACGGCACGCCTGCTCAGGGCGGCCTTCAACTATCAGTACGTCCAGAAGGATCCGGGCGCGTTCGCCCACAACGGCAAGTACATGATCCAGATCCTGTACGACACGTTGGCCGATCTCGGCGCCGACGTGAGCGGACTGGTTCGGCCGTAGTCAGAAAGGAATGGATACCGAACACCAAGAGGGCGGCGGTCTGCCGAGGCCGCCGCCCTTCGTTTCATCCCCAGATCGCTCCTGTGCGGCAATCCGCGAAGGCATCAGCAGTTCGTTGATTTCGCGCCGGACCGTAAGTACGATTCCTCCAATCCGCGGTCGGACCAAGGGGGAATGAAGCATTGGAACCGCAGTCCAGTTCTCAGAGCAAGGCCGAGCGTGCCCGATTCACTCGACGACTTCCGTACTACATCGGGGGAGCGATCGTCATCGCAGTGGTCGGATGGCTCCTCTATAGCAATATCCTCAACGCCACCGCGCCGTACGTGACGGTGACCGAGCTCCTCGCCGAGGGTCCTTCCGATCGGCTGGTAAGAGCAACCGGCACTGTGGTAGGCGAGACGATTGTCTGGGACGCAGAGGATCTGAAGCTGAGATTCGACATCGCTGACGAAGGCGGCCCATCTATCTCTGTCGAGTACAGCGGCGTGCGACCCGATCTCTTGGAGGACGGAACGCAGGCGGTCGTTGAGGGGAGCCTCAGAGACACAACCACCTTCGATGCGTCGGCGATCCTCCTCAAGTGCCCGTCCAAGTACGAGGAGGAGTAGCCGATGGCGAGCATCGGGACGTGGACGCTCATTCTTGCTGTCGTTGTATCGGCTTACGGTGCCCTTGCGGCGTTCATCGGCGCGCGCAAGCGCTCGCAACTGCTGACGGAGAGCGCCGAGAAAGCCGTCTGGATGGTCGCAGGCCTGGCCACGGCCGGCTGCACGATCCTGCTCTACGCGTTGCTGGCACATCAGTTCCAGATCCAGTACGTGTACGAGCATTCGAGCACGAGTCTACCGCTCATCTATCGAATTTCGGCCCTCTGGGCCGGTGAAGAGGGCTCCCTTCTGTTTTGGTTCTGGCTCGTGAGCGTCCTGTCGTTCGCCGCGATCGTGCGGCGAGACGCGCGCGATCCTGCCAGAGGGCATCTCGTGGGCGTCTTGGCGGCGGTTCAGGGCTTCTTCGCCCTCATCCTTCTTCTCACCAGCAACCCGTTTGTTGTTCTTCCCCTGGCGGCGGCCGAGGGGACTGGACTGAACCCGCTGCTACAGAACGTCGGGATGATCCTCCACCCTCCCGTGCTCTTCCTCGGCTACGCCGCCTACACGATCCCGTTCGCCCTGTCGATCGCGGCCCTCGTCACCGGGAAAACGACGGACTGGCTCGAGCGGATGCGCCGCTGGAGTCTGTTCGGCTGGGCCACCCTGGGAGCCGGGATTCTGATCGGCGCGTGGTGGGCGTACGTGGAACTCGGCTGGGGGGGATTCTGGGCGTGGGATCCGGTGGAGAACGGGTCTCTCATTCCATGGCTCGTCGGCACGGCGCTCCTTCATGCCACCATCGCCGAGGAGAGGCGAGGCCTCCTTCGCCGATGGAACCTCGTCCTCCCATCGCTCGTCTTCTCCCTCTGCCTCTTCGCCACCCTCGTCACCCGCGGCGGCGTCATCGTCTCCGAGCTTCACGGATTCGCCAGCAACGTGCAGCCAATCGCCTACTACCTCTTGGCGGCAATCGGAGTCGCCCTCATCTCGACGATCGTGCTGATCGCTCGCCGGCGGCACTCCTTCTCTGGAGGTCCAGCCGGAGCGGGGCTTGTCTCGCGCGAGACGAGCTTCCTAGCCGCCAACCTACTCCTTTGTGGCGCAGGGGCCATCGTCTTCCTCGGAACGATTTATCCTTCGCTGTTTCAGGCAATACGAGGCGCTTCGATCAGTCTGGGCAAACCCTTCTTCAACCGCGCTGCCGGCCCGCTCATGCTCCTGGTCGTCTTCCTGATGGGCATCTGCCCCGTGCTCGCTTGGGGACGCTCCACGAAAGCAACTGCCAAGAGACTCGCTCTGTCCGCCATCGTGGGCCTTCTACTCGTCCTCGTGATGGTCCTCCTTCGGATCCGTGAACCGTTCGCGCTGTTCTCGACCTTCATCAGCGCATTCGTGGCCACATCCCTGGTCGGGGTCGTCGCGCAAGATCTCTCGGCTTCCTGCCGAAGCGCGGCAGGGATCTCCCGGTGGCCGAGAGCGATTGCAGCGCAGCTTCGACGAGGGCGCCGCCGCTATGGGGGGCATCTCGTCCACCTGGCGATCGTGCTGATCCTGATCGGAGTCACCGGATCGACCGCGTACAAGTCGGAGCGCCTCGTGTCGCTGACACCGGGTGAGTCGACCGAATTCAGCGGCTACGAGCTGGCGTACGAGGGATTCGCGGTCGAAACGCTCGATGACGAGACGGTGACCTACCAGAGCAGAGTCCGATACGAGGCGACGCTCACCGCAACCCGCAACGGGTCGATCGTGGCCGTCCTCAGGCCTGAGAAGAACTACCACTGGGCGATGCAGAGCCCGTGGGTGACGGAAGTGGCCATCAAGAGCACTCTGTTTGGCGATCTCTACGTCGTCCTCGCCAACCTGGATGAGGATGGCAGAGCGGGATTCGAGCTAATTCTGAACCCGCTCGTCAGTTGGCTTTGGGTCGGCGGAGCTCTGCTATTGGCGGGCGCCCTGTTGGCGGGTTGGAGAGCAAGGCGCAATCGGATGGAGGGGACCGACGATGCCTAGCCGATTGGCGATTCTCAGCGGCTGCCTGTTCATGGTCCTGGCGCTGTGTGTGGCCGCGCAAGGTGCGGAGCTTGGCGTCATTGAAGGAGACGTTGTCAACGGTTCCGGGGGGGATGCTCCTGTTGCCGATGTCGCCGTCACACTGCTGATCTGGCAGGAAGGCGAGCTGCAGGAGGAGCAGACGGCCTTGACCGACGCCGCTGGCTTCTTCCGATTCACGGACCTGGAGACCGCTGGCTATGTGTACCGGCCGATCGCCGAGTTCGAAGGGATCACTTACGGCTTCGAGCCGCGGAGCTTCCCGCCGGATGAGACCCTGATCTCGGTCTCGCTCACCGTCCATGAGACGACGACCGCCGAGGGGACGCTGATCGTCGATCGAGCGCACGTGATCATCACGCGCGACGTCGATCGCTTGGTCGTTCAGGAAGTGCACGTCTTCGTCAACGACAGCTCGCGGACGTACCTCGGCCCCAGTGAAGACGAGACACAGGGGACGATTCGCTTCGTCCTCCCACCGGACGCCGCCAACATCGAGTGGCAGGGCGGGTTTCCCTCGGGGTCGATCGCGCTCTCTCCGGAGGGGTTCAACTTCGACCGTCCCATCCTCCCCGGCGCTGCGCAGTTCACATTCAGCTATACACTCCCCCTCGCGGAGGATTCGTATTCGATACAGAAGCTCTTCCCGTACGCGACGCGCCACGTCGACGTCTTCGCCGGCTCCGGAGCCGTCACACTCAATGCTCCCCAGCTGACCGATGCCGGCCCTGTAGCGATGATGGAAGGGAGCTTCACGCACTTCTCAGGCGAAGACCTCGCCCCGGGAACCACCCTCGACCTGACGGTCGAGCGCGTCGAATCGCCGCACGAACACCCGGTATCCACGACAGGGGGCTCGAAGGCTCCGGTCGGCATCATCATTACGGTTGTCGTTGTGCTCATTCTCGCTGTTCTGATCTACCCGTTCCTACGACGCAGGGGGCGACGCGCCGAATGATTCGCGTCCGTGGCCTCGTCAGGTCGTTCGGACCCACCTACGCACTGAGCGGCGTCGACCTCGATGTCGCCGACGGCGAGTCGCTGACGCTCCTCGGGCCGAACGGGGCAGGGAAGACGACGCTTCTTCGCATCCTGGCGACGTTGCTCAAGCCGACGGAAGGAAACGTTCAAATCAACGGCATGGACCTACATTCCGGCGCGTATGAGGCCCGCAGCCAAATCGGCTTCTGCTCCCATGACTCGCTGATTTACGACGAATTGACGGTGGAGGAGAACCTGGCGTTCTATGGGAGGCTCTACGGCGTCGCGAAGCGAAGGGAGCGTGTCGAGGAAGTCGTTCGGTTGGTGGGCCTCCGCCCGCGACGCCACAGCCGCGCACGAACCCTCTCGCGCGGAATGCAGCAGCGCCTCTCGTTGGCTCGCTCCATTCTGCACGAGCCGTCAATCCTCCTGCTTGATGAGCCCTACTCGGGACTCGATCAGGAAGCGGCCAGGATGCTGGGAGACCTGCTCGGCGCCGTGCGCGAGGAGACGCGAACCGTTGTCATGACGACGCACAATCTCGAACGCGGCCTCAGTCTGTCGGACCGGATCTGCGTTCTAGCCAAGGGACGCGTCGCCTACGAAGCCGGCAGCGAGGAACTGACCCTCGACGAGCTTCGTGTCGCCTACTGGAAGACGACGCAAGATGAGAGCAGGGCCGAAGGGAGCCCGAAGTGAACGTCTTCGGCCAGGCGCTGGCGATCGTGTGGAAGGACCTGATCTCGGAATGGCGAACCAAGGAGATGTTCAGCTCGATGTTCGTCTTCATTCTCCTCTTGATCGTGGTCTTCAAGTTCAGTTTCGACCTCCGCGCGGCCAACGCCACGCTCCTTGTCCCCGGCATCCTGTGGGCGGCTCTCGTCTTCGCAGGAACGCTTCAGCTCGGCCGCTCGTCCTCGTTGGAGATCGAGGACTCCCACATGGACGGCCTCTTGCTGGCTCCGGTCTCACGATCGGCGATCTACCTTGGGAAAATGCTCGGGAACCTCCTGTTCATCACCGTCACCGAGGCGATCATGCTTCCGATCTTCTCCGCGATGTTCAACGTGAACCTCTTCCGCCCTCTCATCCTTCTCGGACTCCTCTTGGGGACGGTCGGATTCGCCTCCGTCGGAACCCTCCTATCGACCATGGCGGCCAATTCCAGAGCACGCGAGGTCATGTTGCCCGTGCTGTTGTTCCCCATCGTTCTGCCGGTCGTCATCTCCGCCGTCAAGCTGACCGCGGGCGTACTCGATGGCGACACGTGGCAGAGCCTGGTCCCGTGGGTGAGGTTTCTCATCGGATTCGATATCGTCTTCCTCGCAGTCTCGCTCATGACGTTTCGCTTCGTGATCGAGGGATAGCCGGACTTGCGCATCCGTGAAAGGAGATTCCGGAGATGAAGAAGAGAACCCGCGGCGCCAGCCTGCTGCTCTGGCTGACCGCCACGGCCATGATTGCAGCACTCTATCTGGTCTTCCTGTTCGCGCCGACCGAGGCGACGATGGGAGACGTGCAGAGGATCTTCTACTTCCACGTTTCGTCTTCGTGGGTCGGTTTCTTCGCGTTCTTCGTCACATTCGTCGCGGGGATCGGCTACCTGCGAACCCGCAAGCGACGCTGGGACATCATCGGGATTTCGTCGGCCGAGATCGGCATCGTGTTCACGGGCATGGCCGTCATCACCGGGTCGATCTGGGCCAAGCCGACCTGGAACGCCTGGTGGCCTTGGGAACAAGAGCCGCGACTGATCCTCGTCACGGTTCTTCTTCTGATCTACTTCGCGTATCACATGCTGCGCGCGTTCCTGCGAGAAGAAGAACAGAAGGCGCGATTCTCGGCCGTTTACGGCATCGTCGCATTCGCCGGCGTCCCGATCACGTTCCTGTCGATCCGTTGGTGGCAGAGCCTCCACCCCGTCGTGGAAGGAGCCGGAGGACTGGCCCCAACGATGCTCTGGACGTTCCTGTTCTGTCTGGCGACGTTCACCGCCCTCTACTTTGTGCTGTTGATTCATCGTTGCCGTCTGTCGACCATGACGGACCAGGTTGAGGAACTGAAGCGCCGAGCGCTTCACTAGGACAAGGAGAAGAGAATGACGTACCTCGCAGCGGCATACGGCGTGTTCTGGGGTTTGACGTTCCTCTACGTCTTCAGCATCGCGCATCGTCAAAGACGCCTCAGCAAGGAGATCAGCGCGCTGAGAGAGACGCTGGAAGAGAAGGGTCGCTAGGCCAGCCAGGACTCACTCTTGTCTACGCGAGCTCAAGAGCGACCTGCTCTGCCTGAGCGGGTCAAAGCCACCTTCTCCGACCACCGGAAGATCGCGCATTCGGGCCCGATGCCCGCTTCGACGAAGCAAACCACAGTCGATCTGAGACCGAACCTCAACAGAGACGAATCCGCACGAGGGATTCGGCTGAGCTCACAGGCCAAGGGGGGGCATCGCACGATCGACTGCGTATACTGTTCTCGACCGTGTGGTCGCAAAACGAGGAGAGGGTCAGAGACCTGAGGCAATCGCCCCCTTGTGGGCGTTCGTCGCTCCCTCAATTCCCGCACAACACCCTCACCCGCAGCTCACAACTACGGCCCACAGTCGCGCTGTACCTCCCAGACCTCGGGGCGGGGCTCGAGACACGTCCCGTCCCGGGGTTCGACAAAGCGACAGCCTGGCTGATCAACAGAGACCGCCACCTGTTACTCGAAGGAACAGAAGACCCGAAGGAGGAAGTCTGTGAGAACAAGACTCTTGTTGGTTGTGTTGATCGTGGTCATCGGAATCAGTGCAGCGGGCCTCGCGCAGGCCTCGGCACCGACCGTCGATGGAAAGATCTCTGCGGGTGAGTATCGGAATCTCTACTACAGCAATCTCGTCCAGATGTCACTCTACTGGTCAATCGCCGGCGACACCCTGTACATCGGACTCAAAGCTCCGGGGGCGGGATGGGTGGCGATCAACTTCATGGCGATGGAGGGCGGCAGCATCCATGGTGATACGATCATCGGCTACGTCGATCCGGGTCTGTTCAGCGACAAACTCTACCTGTCCGATCAGGTCGCCCCGGAAGACGGTCACTTCCCTCACATGGACGACACCGGAGTTGGTGGAGAGTACAACATCCTCGACAAGGCCGGGACCGAGAATAACGGTGTGACCGTCATCGAATTCTCGCGCAAGCTGAACACGGGGGACGTCAACGACATAGCGCTCATGGACGACGGCATGGGCACGATGGTCATGCTAGCGTACAGCCCTGACGCCGACGACTACCAGACCTACCACGGAGCGATAGAGCGCATCGCGCTGACCGTCGATTTCTTCAACGGCTTCGTGAACGACTTCCCAACGGGTGAAAGCCACACCGGATCCTAACCAACCCACCCTCAACGGCCCCGGGGACAACGCTTCCGGGGCCGTCCCCCAGTCGGACAGCCGTGCACGTTCACAATTGGCTCGAGCGCCTTCCGTGGATCGGGCCCTGCTCTGTTCGATGGTTGGCACACTCTGTTCGTCGTCTCTGGGGCTCCTCTGAGCATGCTACGCCTTCATCGATGTCTGTCACTCTCTTGAGTGTGTTGAGTGGGAGAAGACCTGTCAAGAGCCGTGGTTGCGCCCGCGTTTCGACCGGATACACTGAAGCCGACCGTCCGGTCGAATCATGGAGGTGCGTTCATGGGAGTGTCCGCAAGACGGGTTCGTGAACGGGAAGCACGCGTGTCGCTCATCCTTGACGCTGCGCTCCGCGTCTTCACGACCCGAGGTCTACACGACGGAACGATGGAGGAGATCGCCGAGGCCGCGGAACTGGGGAAAGCGACGCTCTACTACTACTTCCCGTCGAAGGAGACGATCCTGCATGCTCTCGTGGAGAAGACAATCGGTCATCACTTCGAGGGCATTCGCGAGCAGGCGCAGAAGGCGACCACTCCGCTGGAGGCGTCGAAGGCAATCATTGAAGGCCTTGCCACCAACTACGCAAAGATGCCCGAGCTGTTTCGGCTTCTCTACATGGTTCTCGTGTCGCCGTCCGAGGAAGCACGTCAGGCGGTTCGCGCCTTCGGAAAGAATCACCGCCATTGGCTCGAGAAACTGCAGGAAGACGTCTCTGGAGCTCTCGAGGGAAGCGGTATCTCTCCGGCCACGTTTGTCAGTTTCACCGGGACGCACATTCACGGGCTCAACTTGCTGGCCCTTTCGGGAAGGGACATGAATGCACTCGTCGATGACGCAATCGACGCTGTCGAGGCCTTGCTCGGAGCCGCTGCCGGAGCATGAAACCGCTCCCCAGCCTGATGACCAACCAACGCGCCATCTCGGCGCAAGCTACAGGAGGCAACTAGTGATCCGAAAACTCTGTCTGGTTGTCCTGGCGAGCCTGATTGGCTTCGCTGCCACCGCGTCCGAGGGACTCATGACGGACGAGATCGTCATCCAGTACCCCGATACGTATGCAAAGATCCTCGTAGCCGATCTCGCCAAGCTGAGCGCGGACGAAACCCTGCAAGGCGGCGTCATCGGCCCTCTCGCCGCGGCAAACCACCCCCTGAATGGAATCCTGCGCTCTCTCGGCCTGCTGGAGCTTGACGTCGCTGACGTCGTGTATGCGGCCTATGGGACGGGAAGCGGCATGACCCCGACCTCTTTGGTGAGGGGCGTGGACACCGTCGCCGCAATGGAGGCCGCAGGAGCTCTCGAAGCTGAGGCAGCGAATCCCGAATCGTCGTACGCAAACTGGGATCTCGAGACGATCGACGACACGCCCGTGATCATCACGGGAGGACGGTTTGGGCCGTTCGAGATGCAGTGGAGCTACTTCGCCGATCAGGGCTCCTTCTGGATCGGGTCGGAGATCGGACTGATCGGCCCGCCCGATCGGGATCGACTGCGCGCGTCGGCCGAGGCGATCCTCGGCGGAGGGGCGGGCACGGCCTCGGTCTTCCCTGAGCTGTGCACGGCGTTGGGCGTTCGCGGCGGAGACATGGCCTTCGTGCGGGTCACCGATCCGACGGCCGATCGTCCGTTGGAGAGCGGTGAGGAGGCGATGGGCTACGCCGTCTGGTTCGACGGCGAGTCAGCCACGGTGAGCTTCATCGTGCGCTTCGGATCGGTCGCCCAAGCGTCTGCGGCGGCGGCGAAGATCTCGGCCGGGACCAGCGCCTATCTTGCTCAAGATCTCTACCGGGGCGATCTCCTGGAGCTCACGCCGGCCGGGAACACGATCCTCTTCGATGTGAGCACGGGCCTATCCGGCGTCGTCGGACTCCTCATGCTGACGGTTCCACTCCTGTAGTCCTAGGAGACTGATGCGTCGGTTTCTCCGATCGGTTGCGGCGTTGTCCGCGAGACACCCGGTGGCAGTGCTGATCGCCGTCGTGAGCATCACCGGGCTCATGGCGCTCTCGGCGACTCGTCTCCGTGTCGCCAATGACCCGCAAGAGTTTCTCCCGACTCACGCGAAGGTCGAGGCCCACGAAGAGATCGAGAAGCGGTTCGGGAGTGTGAGTTTCTCGGGCACACTGTACATCCGCTTCTCGCCTCGACCGGGGTTCGACGTCGACTCACCGCAAGCGATCCTGGAGATGGACGCCGCGTTGTCCGCACTTCGAGGAATCCCCGGGATCACCGGAGCTGAGGGCGTTCCGGACTTCGTCAGGGCCATCCATGCCGGGCTGCACGGAGGCGACGCTGCCTACAGCGTACTGCCGGTCGAGGATTGCGACCTCGGCTATGCGTTCGAGGACGTCATCCGCATGGCCTTCCAA
>JBARQW010000267.1:0-2053 GCA_049643905.1 Bipolaricaulia bacterium | reverse complement strand
GAGGAGGCCCCCTTCGAAGAACGAGACGACTTTCGAACTGACGACGAGGATGTCCTTGTCTTGCAGGTCGATTCCGTTCTCGGCAAGGACGTCTCCGATGAACGAACCGGCCGTCCGTCCCGTGGTATCCTCGGGACCGATCGCCTTGCTCACCGCAAGAGGTTTGATGGTGACATCGGCCATGTGGTGGCTAGATCTCCTTCCCGCGAATCATACCCGCACGCCCCCGCTCACGTGACCGTAGATCCACCTAGCGCAACGTCACGAGGAACTCTAACGAACTGGGCCATCGCAAGGGAGATGACGGCGATCACCACCCCGATGAGGAACGGCGCCTGTGAGCCGAGGAGGATCCAGAGCGTTCCGCCGAAGGCGGGCATAAAGACCGCCGCGATGTGGCCGATCGCCTGTTGCGCCGCCAGATTGCTGGTCAGCTCGTCTGGGGAGACCGCAATCTTGTGGATGTACGTCGTCAGCCCGGCATTGAAGCTGAACAGGACGCTGTCGAGCGCGAAGAGTCCAAACAGGATCGGGAGGTACGGCACGAGCGCGTACCCCAGGAAGACCGGAATCAACACAGCGTATGCGATCGACAGGATCCATCGCTCCCCGAACCGCGCGATCGCCTTGCCGATCATCTGATGCGCGAACGTGTTGATCAGGGAGTTCACCAAGTAGAGGATCGACATGACCTGCACCGCCACGTGGAAGTCCTTGACCAGTAGAAATGGTGCAAACGTGGTGAGGATGTGCCGGCGGCTGCCGGCAAGGAATGCGAGGACGTAGAAGACCCAGTAGCGCTTTCGGAACTTCGCCTTGCGGCGCGGCGGCAGCTTGTGTCCTCCTGACCCAAGCGGGAAGAGCATCAATCCTCCGGCAATCACGACCGCGCCGACGGTGACGAAGAGCGCTTGGTAGCCGATGCGTTCGACCAGCACCAAGATGACCACAGTGCCCAGCACGCCGGCGCCCGCGGCAATCGTCCGCATCCAACCGAGCACCCGCGGCCCGTCCGCCTTGTCCACGCTCATCATCAGCGCACCATTGCTCGCCGGGCCGAAGAAGTGGAACCCGATGCTCATCACCAGTGTCGCCACGAGAAGCATAGGGATCGTCGTCGCCTGTCCCGTCAGCAAGATCCCGACGCCGAGCAATACGATGCTGGCGGCGACGATGCGTAGCTCGCTGAAGATGAGAGCAAGCAGTGCCAGGCCAATCGCGAGCAGGCCCGGGATCTCCCGCACACTCTGGATCCACCCTATGGCGTCCGGTCCGATGCCGATCCGCTCGACGACGAAGTTGTTGAACGTCGCCTGCCAGATGCGATGTCCGAACTGAAGCAGGAAGTTGGCAACGACCAGGAAGATGAACAAACGCCGGTTCTTGCGGAAGAAGTCTCTCATCGCACCGCCCCGAATCAAACCTCGCGAATGCTACTCGACCGGGAACGTGTCGACCACCGGTCGCGCCGCCAGCTCACGAGAGCCTGCGCGAACCGACCGCTACCCCCACAACGGCGCCGGATAGACGCCGGCATCGACGAGCTGCGCGATCCCTTCTCGCGTTCTCGACACGTCCTCCCGGTACGTCACTCCGTACCACGTATCCTCCGACCGAAGAACCCGTACGCGCGCGCTGCCATCGGCGACCATGTCGCCGATCACGCCGGGAATGAAGAACTCGTCCACCGAACTCGGCTCAGAGATAAGGAACTGCTCGAACCGCTTCCCGAACGTCTCGAACAGGTCGGGCGCGAACCCCCACGCGTTCATGGACGCCAGCGCATCGCTCTCGATCGCGTGCCAGTGCTCGCCATCTTCCGTGAACGCAATCCCGTCGTCGCGGTGCGCAACCCGTTTCCGCTCGACGATCGACTGAAGGTACCCGTCTTCGTCGAGCTGGCAGATCCCGCGCGACACCGTGCCGTGCTCGGTCAGCGTGCGGTTGAGCTGGTAGCCGACGACCGCAGATTCCGAGCTCGGGCGCTCCGGCGTCCCGCTCAGAAACTGCGCGAGCAGCTCCAACGCGCTCCGACCGTAGAAGTCGTCGGCAT
>JBARQW010000266.1:0-7392 GCA_049643905.1 Bipolaricaulia bacterium | reverse complement strand
TTCGCTGCCACGTCGTCGGCTTCCTCAACGCCGGGCGGCTGCTGACGCAGGGGACGCCCGACGAGATCCTGGCCGAAACGTCGACGTCGAATCTCGATGACGCGTTCATCGTGCTTCAAGACCGGGGGGAGGCGGCGCAATGAAGAGCTTCGCCGTGATGCGCAACGTCCTGCGGCGGATCGTTCGAGACGTGCGGACCCTGGCGCTGATCGTGATCCTCCCGCTCCTGTTCGTCCTGTTGTACGGGAACTCGTTCTCCGGTTCGTACAACGATCTGACGATCGTGATCGTCAACGAGGACAACGGCCTCGCCTCGGTCCGCACCGCCGAGGTCGGCCGGGTCACGCTCTCAGTAGACTTGGCCGATGCGTTCGTCGCGGCCCTCGATCCGGCGATGTTCGACATCGTGACGAGCGACGATCCCGAGGCCGCCACGGCATCCGTCGACGAATCCGGCATTTGGGCCGCCCTCGTCTTCCCGAAGTCGTTCTCCAACGCGGTCGTCAACGAGGCGGTGCGAGCCGGCGGGGAGCGGACGCTCGACGTCGAGGGCGACACGGTCACGTTGCTTCCGAGCGATGATCCGATCGACGGCCCGAGGACGACGCTCGTGCTCGATGACGGCAATCCGTTGATCGCAGGCGCAATCCGTGCCGCATTCGAGGCGGCCTTCTCCCAGGTGCTGGCGACCCAGCAGTCGTCGCTCACCGTCGAGGGACTCCTCGACGTGCGGTCGCTGCACGAGGGGAAGATCCGGATGCTCGACTTCACCGCGCCGGGGATCATCGGATTCGCCATGACGCTGATCACGGTCATGCTGACCGCGATGTCGGTCGTGCGCGAGCGGACGAGCGGGACGCTGACGCGGATCCTGATCGCGCCGATCAGCGCGTGGGAGGTGACACTCGGCTACACGCTGGCGTTCAGCCTGATCGCGGTCTTCCAGGCGGCCGAGCTCTTCCTCGCATCGACGCTCCTGTTCGACATTCGCTTCGTCGGCAGCCCGGGTGTCGTCGCGCTCCTCATCCTCCTGTTCGCGATCGGTCTGCAGGGAATCGCGACGTTGATCTCGACCGTCGCCAAGAACGAGGCGCAGGCGATGCAGTTCGTGCTCTTCTTGTTGATCCCGTCGATCATGGTCAGCGGCGTCTTCTGGCCGCTCGAGACGATGCCGGCGACGATCCGCCCGCTCTCGTACATCAGCCCGCTGACCTACGCCAACGCCGGACTGCGCAAGGTGATGCTTGCCGGACACGGAATCGGCGAGGTCCGATTCGAGCTCGCCGTTCTCGGCGCGTTCGCCCTCGTCATGCTCCTGCTGAGTGTCTTGTCGATGCGCCGCCAAGCGTACACGGCGTGAGAACGACAGAATCGTGATGCACCTCAAGAGTGGCAATCTGCCCAAACGACTCCACAGCTGCGTGTACGGCTTGGGACGCTAGTACGGGAGTTCGTCGGGAGCGACGCCGACGTAATCCGGTTCCGGATTCACGTCGAACCGGACGGCGCGAATCGTGTTTCTGTCTTCGATCAGCGCCTTGCAGACGCGATGCATCCCGTCCATCACACGTCCGTCCTGCGACAGGATGATCGGATGGTCCAGGTCGGTCTCGTTCATCAGCTGAGCATGAAAGGCAACCCGCCGGCAGGTCGATTCCTCGCCCTCGGAGTCGAACCAGAACGTTTCGTCCAGCTCGCGGATCTCAGACAGCGGCACATCGACCGGCCTGAACCCCGCCGACAGCTCGACCAGTCGATCGACGTCCCACGCCAGAAGCCCACGCTCAGTCCGCCGGAAGTGGTACTGCCTTCTCATGCAGATGACTGTACCCGGTGTGGTCATAGGATTAGACGTACTGCCCTGAGTGCGGTGCCGGGGCAGACTCCCGGCGCGCTGGATCTCCGCGGACGCGACGCTCACGCCCGCGGAGATCGAAGGCCTGCGCCTGCTACTCCATCCTGTAGTACTCGCCGCCCGAGGCGCGGCAGCGAAGAGCCTTTCCGTTGGCGAAGCAGTCGAACGTCATCTTCTCCGGCGATGCCTCATCCCCGTTCCGGAACCAGCCATCGCCCAGATCGGTCAGAGGCTGGTCGACGTACCCTGAGTACGACAGGCAGGTTAGCTGGCCCTTCCGCACGAAGATGCGGAAGTTCGTGACGAGGATCCCGAACGACCGGTACTGGCCGACGAATCCATCCCACGCCCCCGGATAGTCAATGTCGGGCGGACCCTGGAAGCGCTCGTTGCGGAACCACTCGCCGAGTTGGAACGCCTCCACGACGTTCCCCTCCTCATCACGTCCGAACGTCACCATCGCATGATCGAAGTCGGGATGCGGTGCGAAGAAATTGTCTCCCCACTGTGGGTCATGCCGGACGCTCGTCCCGTTTGCCGTGAGGGTGAGATGGCCGGCCGTCACGGTGATCGTGAACGCCCGATCGGCCGACTCGTAGGTTCCGACATACTCCTGGGCCTTCTCGCCGAGCGGTTGCGGTACGAACGGTTTCAACTCGGGGAGCACCGGCAGCTCTTCACCCTGCGACGCGGAGACGAGCGCGCTCATGATCCACTTCGTTTCTCCCCAAGCGACATCAAAGCTGTTGCACAGGAGGACGACACCGACGCCGGAATCGAAGTCACCGTACATCGCCGCCTCAAAACCCAGGTTCTCGCCGCCGCCGATGATTCTTGGGTGGTCGCCCGTTGCCTCGCTCTGCTCCATCAGGACACCGTAGCCCTGGTTTGTCCCGGGGAAAAAGCCCTGCATCTCGGCGTACGGCTTCGTCATCATGTCGAACGTCTCTTCGGAGAGGAGGGCGGTGCCGTCGTCTGCGCGACCGCGGTTGAGGAGCATGCGTAGGAACTTCGCCAGATCGGTCGCCGTCGTCACGACGCTCGAGCATCCTGCACTCATCTCGTACCAGTTCACGACCGTCTGCCTCTCCGGCCTGGGGACGGGACGATCGTCGTGGGCCGAGTACTTGTGCCCCTTGGCCATCCGATCGCAGAGGCTGTTCCTGATCTGACCGTACGTATTCGCCAATCCCAACGGCTCGAAGATCAGCTCCCGCAAGGAGTCGTCGAAGCTCTTCCCGGTGATCGTCTGGATCACGCACTGGAGCACGTTGTATCCGACGTTGGAGTACGAGAACCGCTCCCCGGGCTTGAAGCCGAGCTCCGTGTTTCGCAGAGCCCACGTCTGCCACCAGCTCGACGGATAGCACTCGATCATCATCACCAATCCGGCGGTGTGGGTCAGCAGATGGTGGATCGTGAGCGGCGTCTCATACTGAGACTGAACCTCGAACCAGTCCAGATACTCTGTCACGGGTGCCTGCAAGTTCAGCCGCCCCTGTTCGTGCAGTCTCATGCAGGCCACGGCGGTGAAGTGCTTGGTGATCGATCCGATCTGGAACAACGTCTCGTCGGTCACCGGCTCTCCCGAGTCAGCGTTGGTCACGCCGTAGGTACGCGTCGCAAGCAGTTTATCGCTCGTCGTGAGCGCAAGTGATAACCCGGGCCCCAGGCCTTCCTCGTGCCGCTTCATCAGCATCTCGTCGATCCGTTCGATGGCGGACTGATACCGATCTAGACTCGTCATCTTCCCTCCTCGTTCACTCGGTGGGCCGGAACCCCGCGGGAAGGGCTGAACGGGCCGGAGCCAATGCAGTCGCAGCCACGCGGGCGCGGTGGGTTCTTCGGATGTCTGATCAGACGCCACATCCTAAGCGACGCAAAGGCCCTAGACAAGTCTCTTTCGGTTTTTGACTTTCCTGTGAGAAGCCAGCAGTCTCTCCGTTAGAACCCCGTTGCATGGCGCGAGAATTGCGAGTAGGTTGAGGGCGCACGGAGGCACCCATGACGAACTCGCAGCACACCATGCCCGGGGACGGCCTGCCGCAGGCTCTCTTCGACGTGGTCGCTCTCCTTGAGGCCCGAGTCGCCGTTCACTTCCGAGGGACCGGCCTCCACTGGGGCCTCCGGCGCATCTTGCAGCAGCTCTGGATCCGCGACGGTCTGTCGCAGGCTGAGCTGGCCGATGCGGCACGCATCAGCCAAGCGAGCGCCTCCAACATGCTCAAGCACCTGATCAAAGGCGACTGGGTCGAACGACGGCCTGACGAATACGACTACCGCATTTCGCGTGTCTACCTCGCCGATCGAGGGCGGGAGCTCCGCGCGGCCGTCGAGCAGGAGCTTGCGTCCGCCGATGCCATGATCCGCGAGCAAATCGGCTCAGGCGATGCGGAAGGACTGGACGCGCTTCTCAGCCGTGTCCTTGACATCCTCCGTGCCGAGTCCGAACAGGACGCCGCATCCGGGATCCAAGACCGCCCGTCACCGCCCGGCGAGCTCTGAGGGGCGGTTGCGCTAGGAGTGGAAGCCTGACGGTAGACATGGCACGCGCCCAACACACGCAGACAGCTGTTGCGCCGCCCCGGAACCGCTCGCTCCTTGCGCATGAGCGAGCCCCCCGCTACGGTGTACGGGCTGGAGGAGGGAATGATGTCGGATTTCATTGAGCGTCTCTTGGAACCCAAGCCACCGAAGGACGGAGAAGGGGAACGAACGCAGAGGCCCGGCTGGATGAGGATCGCTCCCGGCTCGATCGGGTGGATCGTCATCGCGATCATCATCGCGATCTACCTTGCCACAGGGATCTACACGATCGGTCTGTCAGAGCAGGGCCTCGTGAAACGCTTCGGAAAGTATGTCGGGACCGCAGAGCCGGGCCTCCATTATCACCTGCCCGCGCCCTTTGAGAGCGTTTCGCGGGTCAACGTGTTGGAGGTTCGTAAGGAGGAGATCGGATTTCGCACGATCTCTCCCGCCCCCAACGCCCGGTACCAGACCGTGGAAACAGAGGCGCTCATGCTCACGGGAGATGGAAGCATTCTTCACGTGGAGATGGTTCTCCAATACCGCGTGAGCGATGCCACCCTGGTGGCGTTCAATGTGATCGACGCGAAGGAGATCGTGAAGCAATCGGCGGAGGCCACGCTACGCGAGCAGGTTGCCACGCGAACGCTAGATGAGACATTGACCAAGCAGCGAGACACCATCGGCATAGACACGATGATCGCCCTGCAGGGCCTGCTGGATGCATATGGAACCGGGATCAAGATCGACAACGTTCAGCTGCAAACGGTGAAGGCGCCCGATCAAGTCAAAGCGGCATTCGATGACGTCAACAGCGCTCGCCAGGACAAGGAGAAGCTGATCAACCAAGCCGATCGGTATGCGCTCGACATCGTGCCACGCGCACGCGGCCAGGCACAGGAGATTGCCAACCAGGCGGAAGGCTACAAGCAGACGCGAATCAAGGGCGCCGAAGGTGACGTCGCTCGTTTCATTGAGGTGCTCGCCAAGTACGAGCTTGGTGAAGAGGTCACGCGGACTCGCCTCTACATCGAAGCCATGGAAGAGATCCTGCCGGGGATGGAGAAGACGATCCTCTCCGGAGGCGCCGACGGGGTACTGAAACTGCTCAATCTGGATGGCTCAGGAGGTGGTGCCGAATGAAGTCCCTCATCACATTCGTCATCGTCGTCGTGGCCGTCCTCATCGTCTACAACCTGTTCACGTTCACCGTCGACGAGACACAGAAAGCCGTCGTGTTGCGCTTCGGCGAATTCGTTCGCGCAGTCGAAGAGCCCGGACTTTACTTCAAGCTTCCGTTTGTGCAGTCGGTCACGTTCCTCGAGGACCGCGTCATCACATACGACATCCAGCCGTTGGATGTCTACACCTCCGGGCAGAAGAGACTCTCGATCGACAACTACGCGATCTGGCGAGTCGGTGATCCTCAGCTATTCGTCGCGTCGACTGGGGGCAGGCTCCTCAATGCGCAGGACCAGATCGACCAGATCGTCTTCTCGGATCTGCGGAATATCCTCGCCCAGCACACGTACGATGAGATCGTCTCCGAAAAGCGTCGAGGGTACTTGCAGGAAGTCACTGAACGAAGTCGCGTCAAGCTGGCCGAATACGGGATCAACCTGATCGATGTGCGGATCAAGCGGGCCGACCTGCCAACCGAAATCGAGCAGGCAGTGTTTGCGCGAATGCGGTCGGACCGTGAGCGGCTGGCTGCTCAATTCCGTGCCGAGGGAGAGGAGCAGTCGAAGCAGATCCGCTCGACCGCTGACAAGGACGTTGAGATCCTCCTTGCCGAAGCACGGAAGGATGCCGAGAAGGTGCGCGGAGAGGGCGACGCGGAGGCACTCGAGATCTACGCCGACGCGTACAACCAGGATCCAGAGTTCTATCGGTTCTGGCGCACGCTAGAGTCCTATCGAATCGCGTTGGCCGACAGCACACACATCGTCCTGACGACCGAGTCCGACTACCTGGAGTTCCTGGAGGGAATGCTCCAGCCGTGAGGCGCCTGGGCACTGCCCGCGAGGATCTCCTGGCGAGATGTCTGAGCACCTGCCGGCCTTTCGGCCGGCAGGCGGGAGCATGAGAGATGGCCTTGCTTGCGGCGCGTGATCTGTCCAAGACCCACGCGTCGAGTCCCCTGTTCGAGCGCCTGTCGATCACGTTTCATCCCGGCGAGCGTGTCGGGCTGATCGGCCCGAACGGCGGTGGCAAGACGACGCTCTTGAAGATTCTCGCCGGAGCCGAGCAGCCGATTCGGGAGTCGTCGAACGCGCCAAGAGCGCTCGTCTGGGTCTCCGTAGAAGTCCAGATGGGTCCGGTGTGGATATGTCGTGTAGCTGTACAGCATCGAGGCGGTAGTCGTCATGGCTTCGCCAGGATAGCAGGTTGTGCCACTCGGACTCGCCATGGAACGTGCATCTCAGGACTGGTGTCTCGCACGAAGGAACGACTCAGCGGTTTGGACGGCGAATGGTCCCTGCTGGCCCTGCACTCGCCTGTCCCTGGCCACCCGCAAAAGCAGCTCGCCGGTACGAGCGGGTCCAGCTGCGCTACAGCCAGCGCATCTGCACGTCGCGCCTTGAGTAGCCGCCGCCGGATCTCCGTGAAACGGGCTTCTTCGGTGGCGTCGATCCTGTTGACGTGCGGCTCGAGGTCCCACCGCTTCTGGCTTCTCTGGATGCGCACCTCACGTACGCGGAGTAGTAGCTCCTCTCCGTTCTCACGTACTCGGCCCACTTCTGATCCCAATACTCTGCCTGAGATTTCCAGTGGTTGACCCAGTAATCGTAGGACAGGGTCTCCCCAGTGCCATACAAGGACTCCAACCCGGCCGCAACCCCCTCGGGAGCCAGTCCCATGCCGAAGCTCGCTATCGAGACGCCGAGAGAGCGCAGAGCTTCCGTGAGTGAGTCTGCACGGTGCCCGACGAATTCCCAGTACAGCTTGTTGGCGGCAGACCATTTGTCGTGCGCCTCCTCCTTCAGCTGAACGTAGTGCTCCCACATCCC
>JBARQW010000265.1:0-1774 GCA_049643905.1 Bipolaricaulia bacterium | reverse complement strand
ATCTTGTTCCACACCTGCGCCTGAATCGACTGGGAGAGACAGACACCGCCGGGGAGTGCGAGCGGCTCGATGCGCGACGTGATGTTCACGCCGTCGCCGAACACGTCGCCCTCGCGATCCACGACATCGCCGAGGTGCAAGCCGATTCGCACGTTGAAACGCTCGGTCTCCGCCGCAGTCGTGTTCCGGTCGTAGAGCCTACGCTGGATGTCGATCGAGCAAGAGACAGCTTGTAGTGCGCTCGGAAACTCGACGAAAAAGCCGTCGCCCGTGTGCTTGACCTCGCGGCCGCCGTGAGACGCCACGCTGTCGCGGATCACGACGTTGTGCTCCTCCAACAGGCGAAGCGCCCGCGCCTCGTCCCGCTGAGATAGGCGCGTGTACCCGACCATGTCGGTGATCATCAACGCAGAGAGTCTTCGGGTCTCTTCAGCCAACGGCGTTCCTTTCGGGATAACGCATGCATTCTAGCACAACGGCCTGCCTCAACCCATTCGCGTCCGCCGGCAAGAGGTAGGCACGTTCGCGCAAGGAATCCGCCTCGCCCCACGAATCATCCTGCAGATCGCCTCGCTTGCGGGAGGGGCATCCCTCGCGTAGCCTCGCAACTCGGAATCCTGGCAGGGCGAGGAGGAACATGCGAAAGACAGCGCTGACAATTGGTCTCATCGTCCTGGCACTCGCCACGGCCGTCGGTGCAGGGACAGCCATCACGCTTCCGCCGTTCGAGCTTCCAACGCTCGACGGTGCGACGATCACCGACCTCGATCTGCAGGGATCGATGCTTCTCCTCTTCACCATCCCCGACTGCGAGGCGTGCAATGCAGGACTCCAACTGGTGCAGGTTGCGCTGGCCGAGACATCGGGAGTCGGCGCCGCGCTGGTCGTGCCGGACGCGAGCGAGGCGGTTCGCGAGATGGTGAGGACTGAATCGGTCGAATGGTCCGTCATCGTCGACGGCGCGTTCCTGTTGGCGTCGATCCTCGCCATCGGCCACGTACCGACGGTCTGTCTGCTCCAAGACGGCCGGCTTGTCGGTCGTCTTGAGCATAGATTCACGGCCGACGACCTCTCCTACGCGTTGGAAGATCCGTTCGAGAATCTAGAGGAGACTTCCGATGTGGGTGCCCTTCGCGACGTCAACGTGGCCTTCATGAAGCTGCAGGAGCCACTCCTGTTGATGTTCGCCGGCGCAGAGTGCGGCTTCTGTCACCGCATGCTCCCAAGCGTCTTCGAGATCGCGGAACGCTTCGAGACGGTGATCGTCGTGACCGAGGAGCTCGTCGATCCCGAGCCGTTCGAGAGCGACGCGGCGCGCTTGTCGGTCCTTCTCGATCCGAACTGGGAACTCGCACAAGTCTTCGACGTTCCGACCGTACCGACCGTCTTCTTCATCGACACGGACGGTACGATCGTCTGGTCCCACACCGGTTCCGTCGAAGGGCTGGGCATCGTGGCAGACGCCGTGCGTCAGCGAACCGCGCTGGAGTAGTCGTCGGACAGGCCTCCGGCTCCCCTCGTCATTGACCCCACGGGGTGTTTCGTGGCACGATGCATGAGACTGACATCGAACAGTAACCGCAAGGAGGAACAGCATGGAGCGCATCCTTCGCATCAACATGACCGACCGGACGTCGGCGTTCGAGCCGGTGCCGGACAAGTACAAGGAGCGGGCCGGACGATGGCTCACTTCGAGCATCGTCCGCGACGAGGTTCCGGCCACTTGCCATCCGCTCGGGCCGAACAACAAGCTCGTCTTCTCGCCCGGAATCGT
>JBARQW010000264.1:0-1869 GCA_049643905.1 Bipolaricaulia bacterium | reverse complement strand
AGCGAGCAGAGATCGGCGTTTCCGCATCGCTCTCCGTATCCGTTGAGGGTTCCCTGCACATGGACGGCGCCTTCGTGAACTGCAGCGAGCGTATTCGCCACGGCCAGACCGGCGTCGTTGTGCGCATGGATCCCAAGACGCCCGTCGATCTGTCGGGAAGCTTCGGAAACGGCAGACTCGATCTGCCAGGGCATCGCTCCGCCGTTTGTGTCGCAGAGAACCACGGTGTCGGCTCCCGCCTCCGCGGCCGCGAGGATCGTCTCCATCGCGTAGACCGGATCGTCAAGGTATCCATCGAAGAAGTGCTCGGCATCGAAGATGACCTCGCGGCCCTGGTCTCGCAGGTAGCGCACGGTCTCATCGATCATCCTGAGGTTCTCTCGATCTGTCGTTCCCAGAACGCCATCGACGTGGAGCCGCCAGCTCTTCCCGAAGACGGCGATGACGGGAGTGCGAGCCGCGACCAGCGCGCGGACGCCGGGGTCATCGTCCACGGTGAGGTCGGCCCGACGCGTGCTCCCGAACGCACTCACGCGTGCACGTTGGAGCATCAGCTCGCCGACACGTTCGAAGAACGCGGCGTCCTTGGGGTTCGAGCCAGGCCAGCCTCCCTCGATGTAGTCGACGCCAAGCTGATCGAGCAGTGTCGCGATCTTCAGCTTGTCTTCGACCGACAGCGACAGGCCCTCCTGCTGTGTTCCGTCCCGAAGCGTCGTGTCGTAGATCAGAACGCGCATCGCTTCCTCCGTACTAGACATGCGTCAGCCATCCGTGGCGATCGGGCGCTCGGCCCTGCGCGAGATCGAGGAACGTCGACAAGAGACGCTTCGTGATTTCGCCGGGGCGCCCGTCTCCGACCGCGAGCCCGTCGATCTCGACGACGGGAGAGATCTCGGCCGCCGTTCCGACGAGGAAGACCTCGTCCGCGGCGTGCAGGTAGTCCCGCGGAATCGCTTCGACCCGCACATCGAGGCCGAGGTCGGCGGCGAGTGAGAGGACGCTTCGCCGCGTAATCCCCTCAAGAATCGAGTTCCATGCAGCGGGTGTGTAGAGAACGCCCGAGCGGATGAGCATCAGGTTCTCGCCGCTCCCCTCGCTGAGGTTCCCGTACGCATCGAGTGCGATGGCCTCATCGAATCCTCGATCGTGCGCCTCCATCGCGATGAACTGCGAGTTGACGTACTGGCCCCCGATCTTGGCGGAAGGGAAGGCCGTTCCGGGCCCGAGGCGTCTCCACGAACTGACCCCGACGCGGACCCCTTTCTCGAAGGCATCGGGGCCGAGATACAGCCCCATCTCGATTGTCAAGACGCTGACGTGTGTGGGACAGCTTCTCCCATCGAGGGAGAAGGTGCCGCTTCCCCGGAAGACGACGGGGCGAACGTAGCACGCCTCGAACCGGTTCGCCCGAATCGTCTCGCAGATCGCCTCCGTCATTTCGTCTTGGGAGTAGGGGATCGGCAGACGGAAGAGCTTGGCCGATGTCCAGAGGCGCTCGATGTGTTCCTGAAGACGGAAGATGGCGGCACCGTCCGGATGGTTGTAGGCACGAATCCCCTCGAACACGCTGGATCCATACTGGATGGCGTGAGCCGAGACGTGAGTCGTTGCCTCCGCCCACGGGACAAGCTGCCCGTCGAGCCAGACCTTCTCCGCGATCTCCATTCCCGCTCCTTTCGACGAGCCCGTCGGCGCCTACGTGCCCTTCCGGAGGGCATCGAATGTTCCAGCCGCCAGGCGCTTCTTCGTGTACGGAATCAGGCCGCCCGCGCTGATCAGGTCGACCATAAACGGCGGGTAGGCCTCTGCTTCGTACGTCGTTTTGAGCGTCCCGTTCGTGATCCTGCCGCGCACAGGATCCACGTCCAT
>JBARQW010000263.1:0-2876 GCA_049643905.1 Bipolaricaulia bacterium | reverse complement strand
GGCGACGAAGCGGCTTCCATCGGAGGCCTTCGTGGACGCGAAGCAGCCGGTCGAGGGTGAGAAAGGCGCGCACACGCCATGAAGGCTTCGCCGGGCGAATCGCCAGGTCCGCGTTCTCGCGACCATTCACGAACAGCTCGTCGATCCTGACGTTCTCGGGAAGCGGGATGACCGGCTTCTCGTCCATGATGATCGACATCGGAACGATCGTCTGGCGCGCCCAGCACCCGAACGAGTAGATGCTGATCGGAGACCAGCTCGGCAGGAGAGCAAACTCGGCCGGAAGGACAGGCAGACCGCGCCAATCCCACTCTCCCATCATCGCCAGCCAGATCTTGGTGAAAACGCGCACCTTCTCGACGCCGCCCCGCGACAGGATGAAGCCCCTCGCCTTCGCCATCTCCGGCGTCTCGGGCGAAATGCCGGCCATCTTCAGCGCCGCATATGCCTCGACCGTCGTCGACAGCTCGGCGGGGCCGTCGCGCCAATTGGCCCACGTTCCGTCGTCGCGCTGCCGACTCAGGATGTCGACCGCGGCCGCGCGTGCTTCGTCCGCGTCAGGATTCCCGAGGATGTGTCGGAGGAAGAGGTGCTCGGCCGTGATCGTCACGTTCGACTCGAGTTCGGCCCACCAATAGCCGGACTCGCTCTGAAGCACGAGAAGGTGCTCGACGGCGGCTCGAATCGCCTCATCGACCCGCGTCCCTGGCCGCGCCCCCGCTTTCGCGGGCCTCGTCCGCTCTGTCGCGGGCATGGCCCGCGCTTCGACCGTCGATCTCGGACTAGCCATCGGTCCTCCGCCGCTTCCGCAAGTACCCGCGAACGGCCCGCACGATCTCCTCGGCCAGGCGCTCCTCCGGGACAGAGACCAGGACGGCTTTCCCCTCGACGTAAACCGTTCCCTGTTTCTCGCTGGCGACAAGTCCAACGTCGGCCTCCTTGACCTCCCCAAGCCCGTTGACGACGCAACCCATCAGCGCAACATTGACCGGATCGACGACATCGGCCAGCTCGCGACGTACGCGATCGGCGACCGCCACGAGGTCGATTCCCGTCCGCCCGCACGTCGGGCAGACGTGCAGATCGATCCCTCGAGACCGCAGGCCGAGAGCCCGCAGGATCTCGTACGCCACGCGAACTTCCTCGACAGGGTCTCCGGCGAGTGAGACCCTGAGGGTGTCGCCGATCCCCTCTTCGAGAAGCGCACCGATGCCGACGGCCGATCGAATCGCGCCCTCCCACGGCGTTCCCGCCTCGGTGATCCCGATGTGCAGTGGATAGTCGACCTCGCGCGCGATCATCCGGTTCGCCTCGATCGTCATCCGCACGTCGGTCCCTTTGAGCGAGACGATGATCCGATCGAAGCCGTGCGCCTCAAGGAGCGCGATCTCATCGAGGACGCTTCGAACCATCCCTTCCGCCGTCGGGTGACCGTCTTCACTGAGATATGCCTTCGCCAGTGAGCCCGAATTCGCTCCGATGCGGATCGGGATCCCGGCCGCCTTCGCGGCGCCAGCGACTTCGCCGATCCTATCCGGATCCGTGATATTCCCCGGGTTCAAGCGCAGCTTGTCGACGCCGGCCTCGATCGAGGCAAGTGCGAGGCGATGATCAAAATGGACGTCGGCGACAAGCGGGACGGTGACCCGCTCTTTGATCGCCGGAAGCACTTCCGCCGCCGCGAAATCGGGAACTGCGATGCGAACGATCTCGCATCCGGCCTCCTCAAGACGCAAGATCTGGGCGACCGTCGCTTTGACGTCCGCCGTTCTCGTGTTCGTCATCGACTGCACGACAATCGGTTCCCCGCCGCCAATCGCTACTCCGCCGACAACCACTCGTCGTGTCATGGGTTCTCCTTCAGGACGGGAATCAGCTCGTTCAGCGCCCGTCCTAGCTCTCGCCCGACCCGAACCGCCGATCCCGCGACCCTGAGCGTCCTGATCGGGTGCCTTAGGATCGAGGCCGTGAGAGAATCTTCGACCGAGAAGGGCAGGTCCACGTCGAGCGGATCCAAGACGATGCGCAGGGAAAGGAATGGGATCCGCCTTCGGCGCGCCCAACCCGCAAGCGAGCCGCTCTCCATGTCGACGGAGACCGCGCCGGCCTCGGCAAGCTGTCGTTTCCTCTCCGCGTCGACGACGACCGTGGTGCTTTCGCACGGGCCGATCCGCGCCACACGGGAGTCTGCACCAAGGGCGCGTCGCGCGCGCTGCAGCAGGTCTGGCGAAACGAAGATCTCCTCCCCGCGGTATCGGATGACGTCGGCGAGAACGAGATCTCCGGCCCGAAGATCGGGACGAAGACCGCCACAGAAGCCGGTCGAAAGGAGGAGCGCCGGCGACTCCACCACAAAGAGCGCTTCCATCGCCTCGGAGGCACTGTCCCCGACCGGCGTGCGGACGAGCCGCAGGCCCGGCTGCGGCTCCACCCACTTCGCCTCTACGGAATAGCAGGCCGTCACGGCGATCATCTCCTCCACGCGCCTTGGGCGAGTCGGATGAGCTTTCGCGGGTGCGACATCGCATGGAGGATGCTCGCCCCCTCAAACGACGAGTGCATCATGCAGTTCGCACATCGCCGATCGTGCCCGGGGCCGCACTCGCTCCACAACTCGTCACGGAAGAGCTCGTCCACGTCGTCGGTGTGACGGTCAGCGATGGTGTAGCACGGGACCCGCCAACCTCGCACGGTGAAGGTCGGCGTCGTCCATGCCGCGCAGTCGTAAAGGCTCTCGCCGCGAAGGAAATCCAGGTACAGCGGGTTGTTGTAGAACGGGAATCCGTTCGCCGGATCGAGGACGCGGCGAAAGACGTCGATCGACTCCCGACGCTGGAGGAACAGGTCCTGGTCCGGAGCGTCTTCGTACGCGTAGC
>JBARQW010000262.1:0-3456 GCA_049643905.1 Bipolaricaulia bacterium | reverse complement strand
CGTCTATGGAGCCTGGGGGACTGATTGTGGAACTCAAGTTGTCTCAGCTTGGGAGGCTCCGTCAAGAGAAAGCTGAAAGCGAGTGGCGTGCCCCCTAAGGCTGTACCACCTGCAAGTAGAGATCCGGCTTCTTGTTGGCCTGTTGCTTCCGGTTCTTCCACCGCTCCTGCCGTCGTCGATGAGACGAAGGCTGTCCACGTTCCAGCAACGGGATCCTTACCCCATCACGAAACTCCGCTGGTGTCAAGTATCCTAACCCGCTGTGCGGGCGCTTCGTATTGTAACGTTGACGCCATCGTTCCGTCTTGATCCGAGCTTCCAGCACGCTGTGGAAGAGCTCACGGTTAAGACACTCCCGACGGAGGATCGCGTTGAAGCTCTCCCCGTATGCATTCTGCCAGGGACTCCCTGGATCGATGTGATGCGTCTTCACTTTCTGCTTCACGAGCCATTCCGTGAGCTCCAAGGCGATGAACTCCGGCCCATTGTCACTCCTCAGGTACTCGGGCACACCACGCTCGGCGATCAAGGACTCAATGACTTCTTGCACCCGACTCGATGGAAGGTTTCGTCCTGCCACCACGGCCAATCCCTCGCGCGTGTACTCATCTTCGACGGTCAAGATCCGTAGCGGATGACCGCTCTCTGTCCGATCGTGCACGAAGTCGTACGTCCACACGTGATTGCTGTGTATCGCTTCGATCGGGACCGACCCTCCAAGGTAGCGTTTCCGCCTTCGCTTCTTCGGTTGCGTCAATCCTTCATCTCTCCACACGCGCTGGACCCGCTTGTGGTTGATCACCCGGCCTTCACGGCGTAAGTGTACCCACGCTGTTCTGTAGCCGGCAGTTGCATCCTCCACAGCAATCTCGTGTAGCTTGGTTCCCAATCCATCGTCAACCCGTTCAATCGGCCTGTACCGGTAGCTTGAACGAGGGATTCCGATCAGAGTACAGCTACGTCGTTCCGACACCTCAAGCTCTTTCATCTCTGCTACGCAAGCTCGCCGCTGGTGCGGCTTCAGAACTTTTTTCTCATCACCTCCTTCATCGCGTCAATCTCCAGTTCCCGATCGGCCAACAGCTTCTTCAGGCGGGCGTTCTCCTGCTTGAGCTGGCGATATTCCCGAACCTCGTCAACCCCCATCCCCCGAAACCGTTTCCGCCAGTTGTAGAACGTCGCTTCAGAGACCCCATGCAATCGGCAGACATCCCCAATCGTCCCCTCTCCACGATCTGCCTCGGCAAGAATCGCCACAATCTGTTCCTCGGTGAATCGGCTCTTCTTCATCGGTTTGCACTCCCCTTCAAGCCGATTCTCTACTTATGACTGGATCAGTCCTAGGGGTGCACGCCCGGTGAGGGTGCGTTTCTTGAGCTCGGCTTCGTTGGCGCCTTCGGGGTTGAGCCAGCGGTCGCGTTTCTCGACGAGATCCTTCGCGGCGGCGGCGATCGCCTGGACGCGCGGATCGTCAACCGGCTCCTCCCTTGGCGGCCATGGGAACGGGAACGTCTCGAAGCAGGTCGTCGGGGTGTAGCGGAAGCCGCTCTCTCGCTCACGTACTTGCGTGCCCTGCCTGCGAGCCCACAGCTCGTGGACCTTCGAGTGAAGGACGCCGAAGAAATAGTCGTCCTCGCGGGCGATCGCCACCACCGCGCTGTCGACAATCACATCTGCATCGACAAAGACAAACAACCGATGCTTCGAAACCCTGGGAGTTGCGATGAATCGTTCGACGGGTAGCAGCGCCTCTCGCATCTCAAGGGCTGGGCGCCCGTGGATCCACCACAGGGAACGCTCCCGCAGATTTCGAACAGCTGCTCGATGCGGAAGCACTCGCTCTCTTACAAGCTCAAATGGCGCCGCATAGCAGGATGCCTGCCCTTCGTCCATTGTGGCGCCGAAGTCGACAATCCACATGCTCCTACATCGTCCTGTGATGTCCGCACCGTTTGTCCATCGGCGGAGTACATCTGCATTCGGACGGCCATTAGGATTCCGAGGCAGTCGGGACATCAAATGAGCCTCTGTCGGCGTGAGCTCGAATTTCCCCTTCTTCATGTCTCCGATGAACGAGAGATTGGCATTCTCAGGGAGCGCTTTCGCCTGTGCGACGTCTGCAGAGGAGGATAGGTCTGAGTTGACCGTCGTAACAGCCAAACCGTCCAGCTCGCGCGCGACCTCTGCTCCATCGTCAAACCCGACCATTGAGACGTGAACCGCGGCACCCTCAAGGATCCATTCGCGATCTGACTGAGCCCAGAAGATGTCGCCCGCCTGCTTGATCCGCTCCAACACCGCGCGGTTCGCTCCGCCGCGAATTCCTTGCGTTGCGAGGAGACCGGCACGCTTCAGTCTGCCCGCCTCGATCATCGCTCGCGCCTTCTCAAACCAGTAGCAGCACAAGTCGGCAGCACCGGAGACACGGTTCTTGTAGAGCGCGAATAAGGGCACGACGTATTCGTCTCCAAGTTCAGCGCGGAGGCGGTAGTAGCCAAGAAACGGTGGATTCCCGATCGCGACGTCGGCCTCCGGCCATTCGGGTTCGATCGGATTCCCGTCCGCATCGAACGCGAGGATCGCGTCCATCTCGTGGATGTTGTCGAGCGCCTTGAGGATCGGTTCGGACGGCTGGCCGAAGCCGTTCTCGCGCAGCCACTGAATGTAGCCGATCCAGATGGTGGCCTGAGCGAGCTCGTGGGCGTACTCGTTGATCTCGATTCCGAACAGCTGCTCGGGGCTGACCGTTGGGAAGAACATGCCTAGGCCGAGGTTGGCGGAGAAGGCGATGACCTCCTTCTCCAGATCGAGCATCTGGCGCAACGCAACGAAGAGGAAGTTCCCGCTCCCGCAGGCCGGGTCGAGCACCTTCGTGTCGGCGATCTCATCGGCGAATCCGGTGAGGCGCTTCGACAGCCGGTTGCGGGCCCGTGTCTTTGCCCCGCCGGCGGAATCGGCTGCCTGCCACTTCTCGTGCAGGTCCGCGGCCTGCGCCCTCACCTCCTCCCAGCGCCGCCGGAGCGGGCGCATCAGGACCGGCTCGACGATCAGCAGGATGTCCTCGCGGCTGGTGTAGTGGGCCCCGAGCTGGGCGCGCTTGCCTGGATCGAGGCCGCGCTCGAACAGCGTCCCGAGAATCGACGGTTCGATGCTCGACCACACGAGGCGGGCGACGTGGGCGAGGATCTCCAGATCGTTACGCCCGAGAGGCAGCGCGTCGCGGCTGTCGAAGATCCCGCCATTGAAGTGTGGGATTCGCTCGAGTCCAAAGAACCCGCCGTCGGCCATGTGGCCGAACAGCTCCTCGACCAGTTCTGTGGCCCGACCCGGATCGTCCTTCGACCCGTCGATCAACTTGGTGAACAGCCCATCGGGGAGCAAGCCGATGTCCTCGGCGAAGAGGCAGAAGAGAATCCGAATGAGGAAGTGGGCCGCCTTCTCCGGGTCGTGACCGGC
>JBARQW010000261.1:0-12889 GCA_049643905.1 Bipolaricaulia bacterium | reverse complement strand
CGTCCGTATTGAACGCTTCGAGTCTGCCGACACCATCGAAATCGATCAGCTCAACCTCGGAGAGTGCCGGCCTCGTCTCGATCTTGCCGTCGACGACGAGTCGCGCCGGTCTCACGTATTCCTCAATCACGTCGACCGGTGAGAAGACGGCCCGATACTCGTACGGAGGTTGCGGGTCGGAGGGGAGACCCCCGACGTAGATCGTGACGCGCCTGGTCTCGTCGAGCTGCCGGACAGCGTGTCCGACGAGAAGGTTGCTGAGTCCGGGCGCGACCCCGCAGTCGACGATCGCCGTCACGCCCTTTGAGCGGGCGAGCTCATCGAGGGAGAACGGATCCTCGGGGAAGAACGCGATATCGACGACGTTCACTCCCGCCTCGATGACGGCCTTCAGTGTCCGGTGGCCGAGGAACCCGGGCACGGCGCTGATGACAAGATCGGCATCGGCTACGGCTCGCCCGACGGTCGAGGGGAGTGAGAAGTCGACACGCTCGACCTTGATCCCCCTGCGATCTGACAACAGCTCAAGTCTGCGTGCATCGCGGTCGGCGACGCGCACCTGGAAACTGTCTTCTGCTGAGAGGTCGAGAGCCATGGCGGCTCCCACGCGCCCAGCACCAAGAACGATGACCTTCATGGTTGACTCCTCGTGGGACAATGTGGGGCGATTGTAGACAGAAGGAACCCGTTTCTCTAAGCGCGGGGTCTGCTCGTACGAGGAGCTTCAGCCGGCTCTTCGCACCTCGGCGATCGACTCCAGGAGACTCCCGCACCGGTCGACATCGGCCTTCCTTCCGAAGTCCCGGTACAGCCCAATGGCGACCTTCACGTGATGCGTAGCGTGCGCCGGGTCGTTCACCTCAGCCGAGACCCTGGCGAGCGATTCGTGAATCGTCGCTTGAGCCCAGCGTGCGCCTCTCTCCTCCGCAACGCCAAGAGCCTCTAGGTATCTGCTGGAGGCCTGCGACCAGTCACCGATTTGGGACGCGACGTTTCCAAGTTCGATGATGCACTGCATGGCGCCTAACGGATCGAGGTCGTTCTCTCTTCGAAGGGCAAGGCTTTCCTCCAGCTCCTTCCGCCCTCGCTCGTAGTCCTTCGCCATGGCGTAGAGCGTGCCGAGCGTGAACTTCGCCATGGCAATCCCCCACGGATCTTCGAGTCGCTCGTGGATACTGACACTCTGCAGCGCGTGCTCGATCGCGTCGGATGCATCGTCCTCAAGCACGGCCCAGGCGAGGGCTTCGTGGACCTCGGCGGCTTCCCACAGAGACTGTGTTCCCTCGAAGAACTCAAGACTTTCTGCCAATCTCTTGCGTCGTTGTGCGCGCGATCCGAACCCCGAGAACGACCACAGTAGCCGGATGAACGCAAGTTCGCGGCTCATGCCGGACGATTCCAGGATTCCCAGACTCTCGTCGAAGAGGACCTCTGCAGACGGCACGCCGCGCTGCATTCGAGCGAACCAGGCTCCGAGGCCTCTCAAGAATCCGTACAGGACACTCTCGCCGCGCGATCCGCCCGCAGGGAATCCCTCGGCCGCCTCGCCGAAGAGGTTAGCTCCCTCGACAAACTGGTTCCGCATGTCGCAATAGAGAAAGAGTCCCATCGCCGCGCGCTCGATGGCGTCGAATCGGCCCCTGGCGATCGCCCAGCTCCACGCGGCGCGGATGTTGTCAATCTCCTCGCGCAAGAGCTCCGAGGCACGCCTCTGGCCTGATCGCTTCAGCGCGTCCTCGCTTTCCGCGAGGAGGTCGAGGTGGAAGCTGCAGTGCGCATCCCTCATGTCGGTCGCCTCACCGGGCATTGCTCGGAGGCGCTCTTCTGCGTACTGCCGAAGCACTTCGAGCATCTCGTATCGGTCGGTTGAGGCTCGGCGAAGGAGCGAGCGGGCGACGAGCGAGGACAGAATGGGCAGAGTTGCCCCGGTCACAGTTCGCGCCGCGTCTCTCGAGAACCCGCCGGGGAAGACGGAGAGCCTCCTGAATGCGGAGCGGGCATCCCGCGAGAGGAGATTCCACGACTGCGCGAAGACGGCCCGCAGGCTGTGATGTCGCTTGGGAACGTCTCGAAGTTGGGTTGAGAGGAAGTCAAGGCCTCCTGCGACTTCGGAAGCGATCGTGGAGCAGCTCATCGTTCGAATCCAGGCGGCGGCAAGCTCGATTCCGAGCGGCATTCCTTCTACAAGCCGAACGATGTCGGAGATCGCTTCCCAATCGAGCCCCTCGGGCGTGAAGGAGGCGTTCGCACGTCTCGCTGCCTGGAGAAAGAGCGAGACAGCGTCGAATCCGGCAAGGTCAGGCTGCGCGACATGACCCCGAGGAAACGGGAGCCCCTCGACGGCGAGAATCCACTCATCTCTCAGTTTCATCTCGTGTCTCGACGTGACGAGGAGCGTGATGCCGGTTGCGCGCTCGAGCAACGTCTCGATCCATCGAAGGTCGACGAGAAGGTGCTCCATGTTGTCGAGAACGAGCAGCATCCTTTGCGATTCGAGCGCCTCGAGCAACCGGTCGGAGAAGGTGCCGGGCCGCCTGGAGTGCTCCTCATCCATCCTGTCGCGAGCGCAATAGGGTCCCAATGCGTTCGCGATCTCCAAGGGAACGTGACTCGAAGTTGATGTGGACACGAGGGGGACGAAGACGACACCGTCCGGGAAGTTTGGCGCAGACTCCTGCGCCACCTCGACGGCGAGCCGTGTCTTGCCGCAGCCGCCAGGGCCCGTGACCGTGAGTAGACGGCACTCAGCGCTCTGGAGGAGTGAGACGGCCTTCGCAAGCTCGGTCTCGCGACCGACGAGGGCCGTTCGATAGCGAGGGAGACTGACGGAAGTCTCTACCGCGGGACGCCGCGCAACGGAGGAGGGAGCTGCGCCCTTGCGGATCCGCTCGGCGAGAGAGACGGTCTCCTCGCTCGGTTCGATGCCGAGGTCGGTCTTGAGAATCTCACGGCACGCGTCAAACTGGGCGAGCGCCGAAGCACGTTGCCCGGATCTCGTATACAGATCCATCAGCCGGCGATGCACCGACTCGTTCATCGGTTGAACCTCGAGTCGACGGTGGGCAAAACGGATCGCTTGGTCAAGGGAACCGCGGTTCTCATGCAGCAACGAAAGACGTTCCAGCACCTCGGCCAGCTCCTGGCGAAGGGCACCACTCTCCGAGAACTGCCAATCCTCAAAGGGCTCACTGTCTTCGACGGAGAAGCCTTCCAAGAAGTCATGCGCAAAGAGGAGCGAGGCGCGGGCCAGGCGGTCCGCGGAGTCGGGATCATCCGGATTGTGGCTACCCGTGATCGCTTGTCTGAACGCGGCTACATCGACCTTGAGCGCTTGGTCCTCACGCAGACCGATCGTGTGACGCGTGGAGACGAGCCAGTCCGTCAGCGGAGTTTGATTGAGGATCCAGAGCGCGTTGCGAAGGAACGCAAAGGCTCGAGAACTCTCGTGTTCGGGCCAAAGGAGCGCCGCGAGAACGTCGCGGCTGTGGCTCGAACCCGTCGCGGCAAGATAGCTGAGGAGCGCAAGGGCTTTCCGCCGACGGATCGGGACAGGAACTCCGTCGCACTCCACACGTGGGTATCCGAATAGGTAGATGCCAAGCTCGGGCATGTGACGGGCTCCAATGCCGGTTTCGCTGCCGGATTCTACCACACCTTGCGAGACGGCGAGTGCTGCAAGACGCTCGTGAGACGCGTCCCCGCGTACTGTGAGGGGAAGGGCGTGATCGTTGTGGCCGTTTTCGCGAGGAGTCTCAGCAGAACGATTGATTCGGCCGACGACCGCTTTCAGCGTTGCATCGAGATTCCTTCGGACGAACGTGAGAAGCTCATCGAGTGGCTTCTCGACCGGCAGGTCCTGTCAGGCAGGAATGCCGGTGCGTTTGCACCGACGGCCGGAGATTTCTCCCGGGGAACGCATCTTTACACAGGTGAGAGACTACACACGAAGGTTGCCACGTGGACCGTGCTCACGGCGGAGGCTGCGAGGTTCCTGGTTCTCCTCGGTGGGACCGGCGAGGGAGTTTCACCGGCGATCGAGCGTGCGAGGAACTGGCTTGCGGTCTCGTGTTTCGGCGCCAGAGACTGCGTCGTCGGCGAGTGTGCACACTCGTTTGTCGCCCATCTTCGATTCCTCAACACCACCGGGGCGGATCGAGCGGCCGTCGTCCGCAGGGTGAGCGTCCTTCGCACGAACCGGGACGACGCCGGTCGATGGCGGCGCTTCCCGTTCTACTACACGGTGATGGTGCTGAGCGAGATCGCCTGTGAGGCGGCGCGGAGCGAGTTGAGATACGCCGTGGCGGCCTGGGCCTGCCGACGTGTGTGGACGAGACACGCAAGAGACGGGCTCTACGGCGTTCGCCGTAGAGCTCTCCTCGAGCGCATCATCGCGCAAGACGATCGCGGCCACCCGTGAGGTCTTCGGTCGGAGAATCGACGGGTCAGCGTCCCCTGTCGTCTAGCCTGGCGGCTCGGCTCGGTCTCCGCTTGGTCGGCGAGCCGCTCGAGAGCCGTGCTGTAGTGCGGCTGAAGGTCCGTCTGAGACGTCGATTCTCCGTCCACTGGGTCTAGGAGGCGATCGGGAGATACAGATCGAACTTCCACGCCTCGGGATCGGTCTCGGCCGGATTCACGATCTCCTCGAGACACGTCGACCAGTTCGGAGGACGTGTGTACGGACTGTCCTCGAACCAGGCGACGAGACCTCGCCAGACATCTCCGATGTGGGAGAGTCCGGTGAAACGGGTCACCGCGTACTTCGCGCCTGGGACATCCTTGATCTCGATCGGGTCCTCGGCCTCCACGTCCGGACCGACAACGAGCCAGATCTCGTACCCGTAGTTCGGACTCCCCTTGGACGGGTTTGGGTTGTTGAAGCCGAAGGTTCTGTAGCCGGCGTCACCCGGCTCGAGGCCGAGCTCGCGGGCGAACTTCGTGATCATCGTTGCGGCCTGATCCTCCGGGTGTTCCCCGTAGCCGAGTGCGCTGGCGACGCGCATCGGCGGAAGGTCGACGATTCGTACTTCAGACAGTGTCATGTTGTCTCCTTTCTAGAGTTCCAGCCGTTCCTCGCGGGACAGCGTGTTCTCGTAGTCGTAGAAGCTAAACGGAGCGCCGGGATCGCCATCGGAGACACCAGTTTTCGCGAAGCCCATCCGCTCGTAGAAATGATGGTTGCCGATGGCATACTCCGGAGTGTCCAGACTCCAACGGACGACGTCCGGATGAAGCTTGTACATCGCCCGAAACGCCTCTTGTCCGATTCCCCGGTTCTGGTAGTCGGGATCGATGTAGATGCCCTCACAGCGCCATTCACCCTCGCCGAGGTCCGGCCGGACGATGACGAGCAGGCCGCCGACGATCCGGGAATCGCCGAGAACGATCTTGTAGAACGTGGAGTCGACTTCCTTTCGCTCGTGGCTCAGCCCTTCGACCATCTTGCGAGTCCACTCGTACGAGGTGTGCGGGGGACCCTTGGATGGGTCGTCGGCGGCGAGGATCGAATCGAGCGTTTCCTCGGGCATCGACTTGCGGTCGTCGACGAACGCGAGCGCTGCGACGACGGTCAATGGTCCGGCGTCCTCCGGCGTCGCCATCTCCAGTCGGACCGGCCGAGTCTCGTGTCTTCGGGGCATGTGGACCTCCTTACCGATCAGTCTGCCGCGTATTTGTGACATCCAGTGTCACAGTTGTAGAATCGGTGTCATAGGAGGCATCCATGCGTGCCGATCGACTGCTGTCGATCCTGATGTACATGCAGACTCGCGGTCGGACGACGACTGGCCGGCTCGCCTTGGAGTTCGAAGTGTCGCCGCGGACGATCATCCGCGATCTCTATGCTCTTCGAGTCGCCGGCTTTCCCGTCTACACCGAGCGGGGCCCTCATGGGGGCTGCTACCTCCACGAGGAGTACCGGAACACGCTCACACAGCTGACGACCAGTGAGATCGCGGCCCTCTTCCTCTCGAGCATCGAAAAGCCGCTGGCGGATCTCGGGCTCTCTGAGCCGCTACGTGGCGCCGTTCTCAAACTGACGGCGGCGCTCCCCGAATCACGCCAGGTCGCCAGGAGTCATGTCGCCGAGCGCATCGTGATCGACTCGACGCCATGGTTCGGCCGCTCGGAACCGATCGGTCAACTCGCCGTGCTGCACCGGGCGGTGATGGACGATCGCTGGGTCTCGGTGACGTTCGGAAGGCCTTTCGACGTCATGACCAAGCGTCGGGTGGCGCCGTATGGGCTGGTGGCCAAGACGAGTGCGTGGTTCTTCGTCTGGGCCGGCGAAGACGCTCGGCTTCGAGTCGATCGAACGTCGCGCGTCATTGAGGCGGGAATCGAGGAGACGCAGTTCGAGCGGCCGGCGGACTTCGACCTAGAGGCTTTCTGGGCGATGTGGCGTGAGAGGCAGGAGAACGCAAGGCCTGCATTCGACGTGAAGCTCCGCGTGCGGAAGGATGCGCTCACCTACGTCCGTGACGCGCTCGGAGAACGAAGCGGTGTCTTTCCCTACACCGAGAAACCAAATGAGGAGTGGGTTGAGATCGACGTCTCCTTCTCCTTCTTCGAGGAGGCCCGCCGTGATCTTCTTGCGCTAGGCGGAGCCGTTGAGGTTGTTCATCCGAAGCCCCTCCGTGCTTCGATCGCCGACTTCGCCGAGCAGATTGGCCGGCGTTATGCCAGTGAGGTTGGCCTCGATGGGGCGGAAGGCCCGCCGTAGAATCAGCGGCAAGGAGGTTGGCATGGACCTTGACCGACTCGTCACTCGACTCGCTGAACAGATCTCGGGCGTGCGCGCGAAGCGTGTCACAGAAGAGATCTCTCGATTCCATCGCATTCAAGGGTCGCCAGGCTACAACGAGGCGCTCGATCACGTTCAGGGTCTCCTTGAGGCGGCCGGAATTGAGTTGAAGGTACACGCGTATCCGGCGGACGGGAAGGCGAAGACGTACGAGTGGACGGCGCCTCCTGCCTGGGTTGTTCGGGCCGGATCGCTTCGGCAGATCGAGCCCAAGAAGCGAATGCTGGCATCGTTCGATGAGATTCCGCAGTCTGTCGTCGCGCACTCTCCCGGAGGGACGGTCGAGTGCGAACTGGTCCACGTCGGCAACGGAAGCGCAGACGAGGACTACGAAGGACTCGATGTCCGCACGAAGCTGGTTTTGGCTTGCGGACGGGCGTCCGAGGTCGAGAAGAAGGTGGCCTCAAGAGGCGCGGCCGGGATTGTCATCTATCCGGACAGCGAGCGGGCGGCCGCCGACCACGATCTTGTGCAGTACGAGGGGATCTTCCCTCGGGCAGCGCAGATCGAAGCGCTGGTCCCTGCGTTCTCGATCTCGCGCAGAGCGGCCGATCGACTGTTGAAGGAGCTCGAACGTGGCTCGGTGCGGCTGCGCGGCGAGATCGATGCCGAATTCACCGATGGGGAGCTTCGCGTTCTGGAAGCGCTGGTCCGAGGGAAGGACGCCGATGCGGGGGAGATCGTCCTCGTCGCCCACATCTGTCATCCTCGCCAGTCGGCGAACGACAACGCGTCGGGGAGTGGGCTTCTCGTCGAGATGGCGCGGGCGCTGCAGACGCTGCGAGAAGAGATCGGCCTACGTCACACCGTGCGCTTCGTTTGGGTGCCCGAGTTCTACGGGTCTCTCCCTTGGTCCGTGGGGCACACCGAGGAGCTGAAACGCGCACATTTCGTGCTCAACCTCGACATGGTCGGGCAGTCGCCGGACGTGATCGGGGAGCCGCTAAGGATTTCGCGCGTACCGAACGCCATTCCGAGCTACCTGAACGCGTGTGTCGCCCCGATCGCGAAGCGAGTCGCGTCGCTCGCCGCGGTCGCGCCGGGTGGATCGCAGAAGCCTCTGCACTGGTCGTTCGACGTGCCCTGTGGCGGGAGCGACCACCTCGTCTTCGGGGCATCGCCACACCGGCTTCCTGCGATAATGCTCCACCACGATGACCCGTTCTGGCACACGAGCCTCGACACGGCCGACAAGGTCGATCCATCGAGGCTGAAGCAGGTCGGGATCCTCAGCGGCGTCGTGGCGCTCCTTCCGCTCGTCGTTCAAGGCGACACCTCTCTGCTGCGGGAATGGATCTTGGAGTACGGAGTTGGCGTACTCGCCCGCGCGAGCGGCCTTGCACGAGAACTCGCACCGCGACTCGGCCGAAGGCTCCTCGAGATCGCGCTTCGGATTGAGGAGGAACGGGTCGACGACATGGCACGAGATCTCTCGAACGGCGTTGATACGGGCCATCTCGACAGGCACAAGGCCGCTCTGCGTGCCGCCGTGGACCACGCGGTCGGATTCCTGGAGAGCGCCGACAGCGCGGATGGATCGACGGGAGCAGAGCGGAAGCCCAAGCGGATCGTCGACGGGCCGATCGTCTACGCGGTGACTGAGCGGCTCGACGAAGAGGAGAAGACGTTCTTCAAGGAAAAGCTCTCGGCCGAGCACCGCGCCATCGCCGAAAGCCTGCTCGGGCTCTGCGACGGGACTCGCATGGTCGAGGAGATTGCGCTTCAGCTGATGCTTGACTTCGACCGAGTATTCGCGATGGAAGATGTCGCCCGAGGGATCGATCTCCTCGTCAAAGTCGGCTATGTGGAGAGATAGGCAGCAATCCACAGTCAATCGAAAGCGGCTCTCGGCAATGCTGAGAGCCGCTTCATCATCGGTTCAAGACACGAAGATTATTGCCGCGCCACGTCCCAGCCCCAGCCAGCAAACGGAGCTCCAAGGACGAACCAGTCTCCGACGATCCGGTTCTCCGAAGCGTCGAGCGTGCCGTCGAGCCGAATCCCGAGGTCGATCAGCTGGAATTGAAGCCTCTTCGCTGCGGGATCGAACGAGACCGAGGAGCAGGAAAGCGCGGCTTGCAGCATGTAAGCCGTTCCCTGGATCCCGCCTGTCGCCGAATGCGTGAAGACAAGCTCGAGGTCGTTGAGGAATCCCCCGCTGCCCTCGATGTAGCCGCGCCATCGGCCTCCGACACTCGGCGTCACCGTGACCTGCTTCGAGATGGTCGCGGTCTCTCCGCCGTCGTCGGTGACGGTGAGGCGAACGGTGTACGCACCGCTCTTGTCGTATTCGTGTTTCGGATTTGCTGTCGTCGAAGAATCGTTGTCCCCGAAGTCCCAGTTCCACGAGACAATCCCCCCGCCGCCGAACAAGCCGCCAGAGTCGGTCGAGAAGTCTGAGAAAGTGATCTCCGTCCGCGCCAGCGGTTCCAGCGGCGCCCGTGGCCTCAGGCGTGCGGCTTGCCGCTGATCTAGTCGTCGGCGCGACTGATGATCTCGATGATGTGGTAGCCGAACTGCGTTCCGATCGGCCCGTGGATCGCGCCAATGGTGTCGGTGAAGACCACCGCATCGAACTCAGGAACCATCTGCCCCTGTGAGAATTCGCCCAGATCGCCGCCCGACTGACCGGACGGGCAATTCGAATGCTCGGCCGCGAGCTGTGCGAAGTCCGCGCCGCTCTCGAGCTGCCGGATCAGTTCCTGACAGTGCTCTTCGTCGTCGACCAGGATGTGTCGTGCTGTAGCCTTTGCCATTGCTTCCTCCATCGTGTTGCGGGATTCGCGTACCGCATGGGCGACCGCGGGCGAGATGGTAGTCGGTGCGAAGCGCGTTGTCAGGTCACGCGGCTGGTTGCGTGATTCGAGATCCAACAGGAAGCTGCGGTTCCGACGATCAAGCGTTCGCGTGCCTGTGCTCCAGGTCGAGGAGGAAACGCTTTCGCCAGAGGCCGCCGCCGTATCCGGTGAGCTTGCCGTTCTTCCCGATCACGCGGTGGCATGGGATGATGATGGCGATCCGGTTGTCGCCGTTGGCTCTGGCGACGGCAGGAACGGCCTCAGGACGTCCGATCCGCTTCGCTTGCTCCTGGTAGGAGCGCGTCGTGCCGTACGGGATGGTCTGGAGAACGTCCCAAACGCTACGCTGGAACGCGGTTCCCGGCGTGACGAGCGAGAGATCGAATGTCTGCCGCGTTCCATCGAAGTACTCGCCGAGCTGCGCCTGCAGTGCCTCGAATTGCGGGCTGCCGCCGGGGAAGACATCGGCTCGAAGCAGCGATCGCAGTCGTGCAAGTTGCGTCTCGAGCATTCGTCGGTCGGCGAACTCGAGGAGACAGATTCCCTCGTCAGTGGCGCCGACAAGCATCGGACCAAGAGGCGACGGGATCCGGGTCACGTCGACGTGAGCGCGAGCTCTGCTGTCGCTCGGCGTGGTCCCGGTTGCTTGTTTGACTGCGTCCGCAAAGCCGCTGAGCGACTCGTAGCCGGCGCCGAAGGCGGCAGGTGCTACGCCGTCACCATTACGGATCCGGCCGAAAGCGGCGCTCAGCCGAACGAGTCTGCAGTAGGCGTGAAACGTCATCCCATGGTGCCGTTTGAACCAGCGCCGGACACGACTCGGTTCCAGGTCTCGATCGCGCAGATCTTGGTCCTTCCAGCGCGTGGCGGGATCTCGCTGGACCGCGTCGAGGAGTCTCTTGACCCATTCCGGAGAGGCTCCGGCAGGCTCCATCGGCCGACAGACCTTGCACGGTCGATATCCATGCGTGAGGGCGTCCTGCGTGGTCGCGAAGAATTCCACGTTCTCGCGCTTCGGCGCCCGAGCGGTGCAGCCGGGCCGACAAAAGATGCCGGTCGTTCGAACGCCAACGATGAAGATCCCCTCGAACCGTGTGTCCCGATCGAGGAGCGCCGCATACATAGTCTCTTCGCTCGGGAGAGAACGTTCGCTCGTGTCAATCCGCTCTCGTGTCGTCTGCGTGCTCATGACGCGACAATGTAGGTCTCACGGCCGGCTGCCACAACCGGAGACTGAACATGGATGTCGAGTCGGGGCTCGCCGATCCGCAGTCGGTATCGCGTCCTGTCGCAGGAGGCGAAGATCCGGCACGTCAGGAGCGGACTCAACAGAGCTGACCTGTATGCCTGAGCTGCCCGAGATCATGTGTCGAGCGCGAGGAAGCGCTGCAAGACCGTGTCGGCCACGTCGTTTCGCGGCGGCGCGTTGCGGAGCGCGTGGAAGATGTGGCGTACCGGCTTCCGGCCGAGCAACAACGTGAAGCGGAGGAAGATCCTCGCCTTCCAAGACGACATTTCCGGGTGCGCCTGAATCCCCCAAACGCGACGATCGCCGTAGCGAAGGACGTGCGTGTCACACAGCCTTGTCCGCCCGAGCTTCCGCCACGGCTCCGGTGGATCGACGACCTCGTCGAAGTGGTAGACAAACGAGTTCCACGGGTTCGGAAGCCCGTCGAACAGCGGATCGGATTCCGCCATCTCGATCTTGGCCCAGCCGACCTCCGGCGGATCGGATCGCTGCAGGTAGTCGGGGCCCGACAGTGCGTAGACGAGCATCTGGTGTCCGAAGCATGACCCGAGGATCGGAATCCCTCGATCCACGGCTTCGCGGATCAGCATCGCCTCCACCTCGAACCACGGCTTCGGCTCGATGATCGACGCCTCCGAACCGGTGAGGATGATGTGGGTGAAGGCATCGAGCGGTGGGATCGCCGCCCCGGATGGGACATTGACGATCCGCGTGTCGATCCCCTTCAGATGAGCCTTCCAATGCCAGCACGGCTTGAAGAGGAATCGATGCACGGCATTGTCGACGATGAGGACGCGTGGTGGCATGGCGGAAGTATAGCGGCCGACAGCGTATTGGCTTGTCAGCGTGTCCGCGGTATCCTGTGTATACATTCAACTGTGTGATGCGACGTGAGACCTGTGTAAAGGAAGGTGCGCTCATGGCTGAGAATGGGGAATCAGGAAGCAGGAAGACAAGGAATGTCCTCGCGTACAGCGTGCTGGGCATCTCGGCAGCGGGGATCTTGGCGCTGGCAGGCGTCGCTGTTGGATCGAAGTCTGCTGACGCCAAAGAGATCTTCAACATCGTGCTTCCCGTCTTCGCGACGTGGGTCGGAACGGTCTTGGCGTTCTACTTCGGCAGGGAGAACTTCGAATCCGCCAATCGAGAAGTTCGGGAAATGGTCGACAAGCTGACCCCCTCACGCTCTCAGGCGTCCGTCTCGTCGATCATGCGGCCGTTTCAGGAAACGACGCACCTAACGATTCACGAGGGGCAGAGCGAAAGAGACATACTGCTTTCTGGGTTGCGCGGGCAACTCGCTGGAGAGATCAGTCGGCTACCCATCGTTGATTCCGGCAACAGGCCAAAGTACATGATTCACGAAAGCAGCCTCGACAAGTACGTCAGCACTGGCGGCAGCGAAGAACACACGCTTGAGACATTCATCGAAGAGCAGAAGGCTGCGGGTCGGCAATTCGGGCCCGGCAAGGCCTTCGTTGTAGTCGCAGAAGATGCGTCGATTGCGGAGGCAAAGCTGAAGATGGATCGGGTTCCGTTCTGTCAGGACATCTTCGTCACGGCAAAGGGAGCCGCGGACGAACCTCTCATGGGGTGGGTGTCGAACCTGCGGTTGGCTGAGTCGCTCAAGGCGTAGGGCTGCGCCGTGCAGTAGATCCAACGATTTGGACCGAGAAGCCGCATAGTCACAGGGAGGGCCATGGCACGAACGAAGCGGGTATTCATCAGTGATCCTCACATGGGGACCGCCGAGAGCGTTGGGGGCAAGAAGCCGTACGGATGGCTACTACCACCCAGAGCCAAGTTGCTTGCCGAGTTCTTGGAGGGGCTTGCCAAGGACCAGACGCTCGCAGAACTCGTGATCGTTGGAGACCTCTTCGACGAGTGGGTCGTGCCGTACTCCACTAGCCCGGTTCCCGTGAACGGCTCGCCGTACCACAGCCAATTCGCCCGAATCGCCGCAGCGGGCCAGAACGCTCCGATCATCAAGGGCCTAGCCTGCCTTACGCGTATCGAAGGCGTCACTGTGACGTATGTTCCCGG
>JBARQW010000260.1:0-2352 GCA_049643905.1 Bipolaricaulia bacterium | reverse complement strand
AAGCCCGAGGCGCATCTGGAGTTCGATCTCGATCTCGCCCGCAGCGAGTCGCGCGACAACCCGGCGACCTACGTTCAGTACGCGCACACACGAATCTCATCCATCTTCCGCAAGGCGGGAGACGACTGGACCGCCTCGGCGACGCCCGATCTCAGCCTGCTGGTCGAGACGGAGGAACTCGATTTGATCAAGGCGCTCGATCGCTTTCCCGAGGTCGTCGAGACGGCGGCGCTGTCGTTCGCACCCCATCTGGTCGCCGACTTCGCCCTTCAGCTGTCGCGGGCGTTTCACGCGTACTACGACAGACACCGGATTCTGTCCGACGACGCGGGTCTCACGAGGGCAAGGCTCGCCCTCCTTCGAGGGCTTCAGGTCGTTCTTCGCGAGAGCCTCGATATCCTCGGAATGTCCGTCCCGAAGGAGATGTAGTGGTCTGGTTCGACCGATTGCGGGCCGGCCTTTCGAAGACTCGATCCGGTCTGACCGACTCCATCGGGCAGCTTCTTCGCGGGCGTTCTCGGTTGTCCGATGACGACCTCGAACGGATCGAGGAGATCCTGCTCGCCGGGGACGTCGGCGCCCACGTCGCCATCGAACTCTCCCAGCGGCTGCGCGAAGGGATACGAGGCGGCGATCAGGACCCGGTGAGCATCCTGAAGGGACTCGTCCTCGAACGTCTCGAGGGCGCCGAGCGAGAACTCACATTGCGATCCGACGGGTCGCCGACGGTCCTTCTGGTCGCAGGCGTCAACGGAGCGGGAAAGACGACGACGATCGCCAAGATCGCGGCGCTTCTTCGCGGCCAGGATCCCGATCTCCCGATCACGTTCGCCGCAGCCGACACGTTTCGCGCCGCGGCGGTCGAACAGCTCGCCGTCTGGGCCGATCGGATCGGCGCCGACCTCGTCAAGCAACGAGCCGGATCCGATCCGGCCGCCGTCGCCTACGACGCGATCGACCACGCCATCCGCATCGGAGGCGTTCTGTTCATCGATACCGCCGGTCGCCTGCAGACGAAGCACAATCTGATGGAGGAGCTGAAGAAGATCGAACGAACGGTGGCGAAGAAGCTCGATCGCGGCTCGGACGAGCGGCTCCTTGTGCTCGACGCGACCACCGGACAAAATGGCGTGTCGCAGGCAGAGCAGTTCCATGGGGCAATCGGAGTCTCCGGCCTCGTGCTCACGAAACTCGACAGCACGGCAAAGGGCGGCGTGATCTTGGCAATCCGCGAGAGACTCGACGCGCCAATTCTGTTCGTCGGCGTCGGCGAATCGGCCGATGACCTGCACGCGTTCTCGGCGACGGAGTTCGTCGAAGCGCTGTTCACCGAGTAAGCAAGGAACACACACGGAGGTGTGGATCTTAGGATGAAGTACGTCTACTTCTTCAGCAAGGACCAGTCGGACGGCGACGCAACGATGAAGGAACTGCTCGGCGGCAAGGGTGCGAACCTCGCCGAAATGGCAAGCCTCGGGCTTCCGGTGCCCCCGGGCTTCACGTGCACGACCGAGGCCTGCGACGCCTACTACAAGCTCGGCAAGACAAAGCTGTTCGCCGCGATGAAGGGCGAGATCGATGCCGCGCTGAAGCGGCTCGAGAAGGCGACGGGCAAGACGTTCGGGGCTGGGCCGAATCCCCTCCTGCTCTCCGTCCGGTCGGGCGCCGCGGTCTCGATGCCCGGCATGATGGACACCGTCCTCAACCTCGGCCTCACCCCGACGACGATCACGGCGCTGATCGAGTCGAGCGGCAACGAGCGTTTCGTGATGGACTCGTACCGTCGGTTCATCCAGATGTTCGGCAACGTCGTGATGGGCGTCGATCATCATGCGTTCGAGCACGAGCTCGAGGCGGTCAAGAAGGCAAGACGAGCCAAGCTCGACACCGACTTGAACGCGGCCGGCCTCACCGAGGTCATCGAGCGATACAAGAAGGTCTACAAGAAGGCCACCGGCAAGGCGTTCCCGACCAACCCGATGGAACAGCTCTACGCCGGGATCGACGCCGTCTTCCGCTCTTGGAACACGCCGCGCGCGGAGAGATACCGCCAGTTGAACGACATTCGCGGCCTCCTCGGAACCGCGGTCAACGTGCAGACGATGGTCTTCGGCAACAGCGGCGAAAACTCCGCCACCGGCGTCGCGTTCACGCGCGATCCGTCGACGGGCGACAACAAGTACTTCTACGGCGAGTACCTCGTCAACGCCCAGGGCGAGGACGTCGTCGCCGGCATCCGCACGCCTCAGCAGATCACGCTCAAAGGGTCTCGAGCGTGGGCCAAGTCTCACCGCGTCGGCGAGAAGGACCGAAAGGCAGGCTACCCGTCTCTCGAGGAAGCCATGCCCAAGG
>JBARQW010000259.1:0-3240 GCA_049643905.1 Bipolaricaulia bacterium | reverse complement strand
TGTCGAGAGCCTTCAGGATCTCCTCATCCTCATGCAGATGCGGAAGGGACGTCGACAGGCAGACTGCGGCGTCGAATGGCTCGTCGAAGTGCTTGGGTAGTTCGCGGAAGTCCGTCCGAACGAGGGGTACCTCGACGCCGGCCGCCGCGAGCTTCTCCTTCGCCAGAGCCAGCATCGCTTCGGAGAGGTCCGAGCCCGCTACATCAAGGCCAAGCGAACTGAAGAGGAGAAGGTCCTCTCCCGTCCCGCAGGCACAGTCGAGAATGCGGCGCACGCCATCACTGTCGAAGAGCGTCTTAAAGAACGCGGTGCGCTCCGGTGACTCATGGCGAAGGGTGCTGTAGCGCGCGGCAAAGCCTCGGTACGGATCGATGTTGGCCATCGCTCTCTCCACGGATCCAGCGTAGCGAAGCCGGATCCGAAGCGCAATCCCGACAGGACCGTTGACATCGCCCGACCTTCATGCTAGGGTAGCCGCATCCCAAGCTTGGAGGCGAGACGCTGATGAACCTAAGGGGGTCTGTTTGGCTCACGTAGAGCCGTAGTCGATTTCGTCTCCGCTCGCCCATTCCTTCTCACCATCCCTCCGATCGAATCGTGGTGGCGACCCATCGCCTGAATCCCGTTCATCTGGAAGACCCGATTCGAAAGGAGAGAGCATGAAGACCCGATTCGACCTAGATCAGCAAGAGATTCCCAAGCAGTGGTACAACGTCCTCGCCGACCTCGATCGGCCGATGAAGCCGCCCCTCGACCCTGGAACGAACGAGCCGGTCGCGCCGGAGGCGCTCGCCGCCCTCTTCCCGATGGCCTGCATCGAACAGGAGGTCTCGGGCGACCGGTTCATCGACATTCCTGAGCCGGTCCTCGACGTCTACAAGAGGTGGCGACCGACACCGCTCCATCGCGCGGTCCATCTCGAACGCGCGCTGAAGACGCCGGCACACATCTACTACAAGTACGAGGGAGCCAGCCCGACCGGCTCGCACAAGACGAACACGGCCGTGGCGCAGGCCTACTACAACAAGGCCGAGGGGATTAAGAGACTGGCGACTGAGACCGGCGCTGGCCAGTGGGGGAGCGCGCTCGCGTTCGCCTGCCAGACATTCGGCCTCAACTGTACCGTGTACATGGTCCGGATCTCGTTTGAGCAGAAGCCGTATCGAAAGACGATGATGCGAACGTTCGGAGCCGAGATCTTCGCTTCACCGTCGGATCGAACTGCGGCGGGACAGGCGATCCTTGCCAAGGATCCCGCGTCGCCAGGTTCCCTCGGCATCGCAATCTCTGAGGCGATCGAGGAGGCGGTCAAAGGGGAAGCGACCAAGTACTCGCTCGGCAGCGTCCTCAACCACGTCCTTCTGCATCAGACGGTGATCGGCCTCGAGGCCACCCGCCAGATGGAGCTCGCTGGAGAGGACCCCGACATCATCGTCGGCTGTGTCGGCGGAGGTTCGAACTTCGCCGGGATCGCGCTTCCGTTCTACCATGACACGCTGACGAGATCCCGCCCACGGGAGTTCGTCGCCGCCGAGCCGCGCGTCTGCCCTACCTTGACCGATGGCGAGGCGCGCTACGACTTCGGTGACACAGCGCAGACAACGCCCTTGCTCTGGATGCACACCCTCGGCCACGACTTCGTCCCGCCACCGATCCACGCCGGCGGTCTACGCTACCACGGGATGGCTCCGATCATCACTCACCTCGTCGAGGACGGTGTGATAAAGCCGGTCGCCTTCGACCAAATCGACGTCTTCGAGAGCGCGGTGCTGTTCGCTCTCACCGAGGGGATCATCCCGGCTCCGGAGACGGCGCACGCCGTACACGCCGCCGTTGAAATCGCGCGCGAGTGCGCGGCAAAGGATGAGGCCAAAGTGATCCTGATTGGATTCTCCGGACACGGTCATTTCGACATGTCGGCTTACTCCGCCTACCTAGACGGCGAACTCGCCCGGACAGCACCCCTCGCCGGCTCCACGGAGCAACTGGGCGAGAGCCGGCTCTTCTGCTGATCCTTGCGCACTGTGCATCCGGGAGGGGCGGCTCCAGCTCGCCCCTCCCCTTCCCGATGGATCGTCAGGACGCCGAGGATACACTCCGCGCATGGACGCACGAGAGGCGGCAGGCTTCTGGGAGAAGAACGCCGAGGCGTGGACGAAGCTCAGCCGAGCCGGGTACGACATCTATCGCGACGCATTCAACACCCCGGCCTTTCTCGACTTCCTGCCCGATGTGGCAGGACTTAGCGGGATCGACATCGGATGCGGGGAAGGACACAACACGCGTCTCGTAGCCCGGCAAGGCGCCCGGATGGCCGCGATCGACGTTTCCGAGACATTCGTGTGCCTCGCGCGCGCAGAGGAGACGCGCGAGCCGCTCGGCATAGACTATCGAGTAGCCGACGCTGCGTCGCTTCCATTCGAGGACACGGCCTTCGACTTCGTGACCGCGTTCATGAGTCTTATGGACATCCCGTCTCCCGAGGACGCCATCGCCGAGACGTTCCGCGTTCTCGAACCCGGTGGCTTCTTGCAGTTCTCGATCACGCATCCCTGTTTCGATACGCCCCATCGCCGCAACCTACGTGACGAAGAGGGAACGACCTACGCAATAGAGGTCGGCGGCTACTTCGAGCGGATCGACGGGCGGATCATGCGATGGCTCTTCGCGACCGCGCCGGACGAAGTGAAGAAGGACCTGCCGCTCTTCGAAGTTCCGCGCTTCACTCGGACCGTGAGTGAGTGGATCAACATGCTGATCGATGTCGGCTTCGTGATCGAGCGGGTCGCCGAGCCGCGACCGAGCGACGAGACGGTTCGCGGGTACCCCGACGTGCAAGACGCCCAAGTCGTCGCCTACTTCCTCCACATCCGAGCGCGGAAGCCGGCAGTGCTGTAGCACGTCGCCCCGCCAGCCCTTGCGTGACCGATCGATTCCCGGCACTGTTCTTGGATGCGCACGCTCGGAGTCCTTCTACTGATCTTCCTCTATGAGGTCGGCACGGCCGTCATCTTGCCGACCCCGAGCGAGATCCCTGTCATGGGCTTCGCGTCGATCCCGATCGGATGGATCTTCGTCTTCGCCGTCGCCGGGAAGATCGCCGGCTCTTACGCGGTCTTCTTCGTCGGCGATCGTCTGAAAGGGACCGCGCGGTTCCAGCGGCTGGCGCTTCGAAATCGATGGGTGCGCGCCGTCATGGCGTGGAGCGAGCGGTTCGTCCACCGGTACGGCGTCTTCGCC
>JBARQW010000258.1:0-9970 GCA_049643905.1 Bipolaricaulia bacterium | reverse complement strand
CGCGTGAAACTGGGAGCGGAGGGATCGCAATGATAAGACTCCTCACCCGCTTTTTCGGCACACTCAAGCTCTACCCGGGGATCGTCGGATCGAGCATCATCATTCTCGGGCTCGTCGGGCTGTCGATCACCGCGGTTGTTGTGATCCCGTTCAGTGAGGCAATCGCCCTATGGCGCGGCGCGGAGGAGATCTGGGCCGATACACCCCGCTACGCCGAGCCGGCGTGGACGAACTTCTTTCGAAGAGACAAGCTTCCGGTGACGTTCACGCTCTACTCCGACAGCGAGAACAGCGTGACGACCGTCGGCGAGAACTCGACGGAGACGATCACGGAGTTCACCTTCAGCTACGACTACAAGACATTCCCGCAGGAGATGAACGTCTTCTTCGACGCGCAGTTCGACAAGCGTCAGCCGTACGTCGCGGTCACGTGGCTGGCGCCGGACGGCCGAGAGGTCTCGATGTTCCGCGAGGCGATCCGCTCGTCGCATCGATATCCGATCTCTCAGGACACTTCGCTGACGAAGCACGCGCCGGACCAGCCGCCGCACGTCGTTCTTCTGGCAGATCAGGCGAGCCTCGCGGACGACGCCGCAGAGCCGGAGGTTCTACCGGGCGAGTACACCCTCCGAATCCGGGCCCTCACGTTCGAAGAGGGATCGACGGTCCAGAGCCGATTCACGTTGTACGGCAACGTCTACGGAATCGCGGGGACCGACCATCGAAGGCGCGACTTGACGGTGGCTCTCCTGTGGGGGACGCCGATCGCGCTCCTCTTCGGCCTGCTCGCCACGATCGGCACGAGCATCCTCACGTTCATCATCGCGGCGATCGGAACCTGGTACGGGGGGTGGCTCGACGCCGCGATCCAGCGAATCACCGAGGTGAACCTGATGTTGCCGTTCCTGCCGATTCTGATCATGGTCGGCACGTTCTACAGCCGGAGCATCTGGCTGATGCTTGCGGTGATCATCGCTCTTGGAATCTTCTCTGCCGCGATCAAGGGATACCGCGCAATGTTCCTGCAGGTGAAGAATATGCCGTACATCGAAGCGGCTCGTGCATACGGGGCCAGCAACATGAGGATCGTCTTCCGCTACATGATCCCGAAGATTGCTCCTGTCCTGGTTCCGACCTTCGTCATCGGCATCCCGACGTTCGTGTTCCTCGAGGCGTCACTGGCCGTGATCGGCCTCGGGGACCCGGTTCTGCCAACATGGGGCAAGGTCTTGAGAGACGCCTACGCGGGGGGAGCCCTCTATCGCGGCTACTACTACTGGGTCCTTGAGCCGGCGATTCTGCTGATGACCACGGGATTGGCCTTCGCGATGCTCGGGTTCGCTCTCGACCGAATCTTCAATCCACGACTGAGAGGAATCTGATCATGGCGGAGAAACTCCTGCAGGTGAGCGACCTGTACTTGTACTTCAAGACCATCCAGGGCGCCGTCCAGGCCGTCGACGGGATTAGCTTCGAGATGGCCCGAGACGAAGCGCTCGCCGTAATCGGTGAATCAGGCTGTGGCAAAACGTCTCTGATCCGCGCCATTCTACGACTCCTCCCTCGCAATGTTCACACGTACAAAGGGAGCGTCGTTCTCCTCGACACCGACATCATGAAGCTCTCCGAGGAGCGCTTCCGTACGAACGTCCGGTGGCGACGGATGTCACTGGTTGCGCAGGCGGCGATGAACGCACTCAACCCCGTCATTCGGGTCGGGGATCAGGTCTGCGAGCCGCTCATCGTTCACCAGGGCCTCAGCAAGAAGGTCGCACTCGCCCAAGCCGCGGAGGTCTTCCATTTGGTCGGCGTTTCGGCCGACTTCCTCAACCGGTATGCGTTCGAGCTCAGCGGTGGGATGAGGCAGCGGGCGATCCTCGCCATGGCGCTGATCACCAAGCCCGATCTGGTTGTTCTCGATGAACCCACGTCGGCTCTCGACATGCTGACTCAGGCCAACATCATGAACGTCCTGAAGGGGATCAAGCGAGACCTCCAGCAGAGCTTCATCTTCATCACCCACGACGTCGCCACAACGAGTGAACTCTCGGATCGAGGCGTCGTCATGTACGCGGGGCACATCGTCGAGATCTCCAACGCGGAGCAGTTCTACTTGAATCCGTTCCATCCGTACTCGCAGAAGCTCATGGCGAGTGTTCCGACGCTGAAGGTAAGAAAGGAGCTCGAGTTCATCCCCGGACAACCTCCCAGTTTGCTCAACCCACCGACGGGGTGCCGCTTCGCTGAACGATGCCACAGACGGTTCGATATGTGCGAACAGGAGCCACCCATGTTTGCACTCGATGACGGCCGCCAGGTCAAGTGCTGGCTCTACAAGTAGAGGACTCCTATGCAGACACTGGACAAGCAGGACCAACCGATACTGGAAGTCAAGGACCTCAAACAGTGGTTTGAGTTGCGCAAGTTCGTTTTCGCGCGAGCTGGGTACGTTCGGGCCGTAGACGGTGTCTCCTTCAGCCTCCCACGAGGCGAGGCTCTCGCCCTCGTTGGGGAGTCCGGCTCGGGAAAAACGACCCTCGCTCGAACGATCCTGGGGTTGTACAAGCCGACGGCCGGAGACGTGATCTTCGAGGGCTTGAGCCTCAGCACGCTCAAGCAACGGGAGATGCGTAAGTACCGCTCCGACCTCGGGTACGTACAACAGGATCCCTACGGCGCGCTCCCACCGTTCATGTCCTTGCGCGGCATCCTGACCGAGCCGATGAAGATCAACGGGATTCGTGACAAGGCCGAGCAAGACAGGCGGATCCGAGAGGTTTTCGAGGAGGTCAAACTCACTCCGGCCGACGACTACATCACGAAGTTCCCGCACATGCTGAGTGGGGGCCAGCAGCAGCGCGTCGTCATCGCACGAGCGATGGTCCTGCGACCAAAGCTGATCGCTGCTGACGAGCCCGTTTCCATGCTCGATGCCTCGGTTCGCGTCGAGATTCTGAGGCTCCTGCGGCGGATCCAAGAGGAGCACAACCTCGCCGTGATCTACATCACGCACGACTTGTCGACCGTTCGCTACTTCTCGGAACGCATCTTCATCATGTACGCGGCGAAGACAGTCGAGAAGGCGCCGGTCGAATCGTTGCTCGAGCACCATTTCCATCCCTACACGCAGGCCCTCCTTGCTGCGATCCCGGATCCGGATCCGGAGAACGCGAAAAAGTTCCGAGACATCCCGCCGGGCGAACCACCGAGTCTGGTGAACCCTCCCAGCGGATGCCGGTTCCACCCTCGCTGTCCGCAGTCGATCGATGGTCTGTGTGAAGTGGACGAGCCGCCGGAGTTCGAGCCGCTCCCGGGGCACACGGTCGAGTGTTGGCTCTACAAGTAGGCCGAGATGCTGGGTAGGCTGAGCTCGCTCCAGCTCATGCTCATCGGATTCGTCCTGCTTCTCTTCGGAGCGGTGGCGCCGTTTGCGATGATGATGGACTGGGTCCCATCGACCTTTCCCCTGAACTTCCTGGCGATGGCCGCCTCTCTCGGAGGGTTCGTCATTGGGTTGTTCGGCTTGTTCACCTACCTACGACCGAGCTCGAAGCGGTAGCAGAACGCGTTTGCATGAAGCCCGCACAGGCGACGACGCCCGCCTTCAGGCTGGCGTCGTCGCCTGTTGTCGTTCGTTTCCAGCCACACTTCCTCTAGGGCGTTCGTTCCTGCTCCGTCAACAGAGCGGGATCCGTCTCCTCGATCCGTCGGAGGAACTCACGGACGTCCGCCGCGCGATGGGTCGGATCGGCGTCGCGAACCGATCGGATCCTGGCAAGCGCGCTCTCAACGTCTCCGGCGTCGATCCCCAAACCCGCGAGCTCTAGCTGTGCGTCTAGCCCGACGACGCGCAGCGGCTGATCTGCTCCGACTTGCTCTCGCGACGTCGCAACGATCGCTTCCAGGAGACGCATCCGCTGCGTCTCGAAGCTCGCCGCGTCCAGTCCCCGTTGAAGTGCATCGAGCGCCAAGTCAAACGCTCCGACTCGGCGGTGCGCCTCGCCTAGAAGGAGATAGACATCGGCCAGCATCGGATCGTTGTCGATGACCTCGTTGTACACGCGCACTACATCCGCCCACCTGTCCTGCTCCGCATAGAGCTCCGCCAGTTCCAGCCGGTCTGCGACCTCCGACGGCAGCAGCGCAACGATCCTCTCCAGCAGACGGATGTGGTTCTCGACGCCGAGCGCAAGAAAGAGCGCCGTGCGGAATGCAGAAGTGGCCGCGTCGACGTTCCCACTCAAGGCGAGAACCTCACCGAGGCCCTCATAGGCGTCCGCCGTGTACGGGCTGTAGCGAATCACGTACTCATACTCACTCTCCGCCGCGTCCAGATCACCGGCCAGCCACTGCACGCGTCCGAGTTTGAGGTTGATCTCCAGGTCTCCCGATCGTTCCAGGGCGTCTCTATACGCGTCGATCGCCAGCCTTGACTGCTCTAGGACCTGAGCTTCGAGTTCGACCTGATGCTCCGCAGACGTCCCGGTTTCGAGTTCCAGCACCGCCGCCTCCAACCGGATCGCGGCCAGATCGCCCTCAGCGATGCGGAGCCACGGCGAGTTGGGCTGGAGGCTCCGCACGCTCGTCAGCACGCTCTGTGCCTCCGCCAGATCGTCCATCGCCATCCAAAGCCGCGCCATTCGTAGGAGGACGTTGACGTTCTCCGGTTCGTGTTCCTGCGCACCTTCGTAGCGCCTCATCGCATGAGCGCTATTGCCCATTCGAAGGGCCAGGTCGCCTGATACAATGTAGGCCGGAACGAACGACGGATCGTCCTCCAGCACTTGATCGAACAGCTCCTCCGCCCCTTCCTGGTCTCCGCGAAGGGCGAGCTGAACCCCGCTCAAGAACGACTTGATCTTCTCATCGGGATTCAGCCTCATGATGCGCCCCACGAACGATTCGTCCGGCTCCAGCTGCTGCAGCGCTTCGATGTATAGGGCGATCGCCTGGGATTCACGCGCCTTCTCCTTCTCACGGAGGGACACGACCTCGGCCGCCTGCGCATCGGTAAGCTCGCTGAGGCCCTCGAGCGCCAAGCGCTCCCCGGTCGCAGCAGCCGCCTCTCCCTCAGCCAGTCGCGCCATGTAGTACGGCAAGTGGGCGTCCGCCAGCTCACCTTCTCGACGCAGTCTGTCAAACTCAGCGAGACCGAGTTCCGGGTCTTTCAGCTGCAGATCGTAGGCTCGCAGCAGTGGAATCGTGATCTCGATATCGGCTGAAGCAAGGAGAGATTGGTACCATTCCCCGATGATCCGATCCCTGTGCTCATCGATGTAGTCGGAGCGAACATCGGCCTTGACCTGCTCCAGCGACTGCGCCTGGCCGTCGGCTGTGGCGTATCGATCCCCGTTTTCCTCGTAGTACGCAGCGAGCGCTTCTTCATCCGGCTGCGCCGACTCAATCATCGCTTGCTGGACCGATTCGGTCACCAATTGGAGCTCAACTTCGTCCCGCAGGTTCCGCTGGTACTCCTCCAGCGAGCTCCCTGATTCCTTCAGGAAGGCCGCGTGTTGCGTCTCCGCGATCCCGTACTCCCCGAGAAGAGTCTGGTACTGGAGATTGGCGCGTTCGTCGATGTCGTCTTCGCTCACGGCGAGGCCTCGCGCATCCGCCTCCTGTCGAATCAGCGCTCTGCGGACCAGCTCGATGAAGGCCTCATAGAAGATCCGGAGCCGAACGTGGGCACCGCTCGCCCCAACGAAGTAGCTGGCCTCCCCACCGGTAGCCTGTCGGTAGTACGCCGTGAGTTCCGCGGCAGCTCGATCGAGTGCCTCTCGACTGATCTCGCTGCCGTTCACAGCCGCGGCGAAAGAAGGAACTCCGTCGTCCGCACTTTCGCGGCTCGAGAAGACGCCCGTCTGAAGAAGCACAACCGCAGTGACGACAGCGACGAGTATGAGCACGGCGCTGACAACCACAACCCGATGTCTACGGAACAGCTCACCCATGATGATCTCTCTCTCCCTGATGACGCGATGTTCTGGTGCGTCCAGCATGGTACTGGGTGCCCAAATGCAGGACAAGGACCGCACATGCGTCCCGAGGATGCTCCTGCAAATCCGACCTCGCGGATGTGAGTCGACGCGTCTGGATCTACGGTCTCGCTTCGCCACCAAATGCCGGTCGTCGGACGAGAATCGAATAGAGGTCTGCCCGGTTTGCTCCCACGATGTCCGTCAGTCGACGATCTCCGATGAACACGGTCTCCAGTGACCGAACACCCATGAGATTCATCAGGTACGCGTACCCGCGACGCCGAGGCTTGCCGGCATGGAACATCGTCGGGATCCCTTCAACACGCAACCGTTCCTCTCGCTCCGTCGACAGGCATCGGCGGTTGCTTAGAATCCCTATGCAAAGGCCACTTCTGACCAATCCCCGCAGGAACGTCTGCGTGTCGGTGCGAAGCACGGAAGGACGGCCGTACTCCAGCGTGTTGTCGAGATCGAACAAGACGGCCCTCATTCCCGCGTCCCGGAGCGCGAGGAAGTCAATCTCGAAGATGGTTGCCACGGTCTCACGCGGCGTCAGCAGACCCAGGATCCTCACGCTGCTCGTCTCTCTCCACGGACAGGATGTTGGCGGTCACTCGTAGCCGATCGACGATCTCGTGGAACTCATCCTCCATGCCGGGCGCCACGAAGACCTTGTACTCCGTCCGTCCGTCCTTCAGCCGATACTCGCGGCGAACGTTCGCCAGTCCGTCGTACGCGCTCATGACTGCGTCGATGAAGTGGACCTCGCCTTCCGTCGTGCCGAGCCAATAGACGATCGCATCGCTCATGTGGCGTCCTCATCCTCGCGATGGCGCCGTATCGCCGCGATGCCCCGACGAACGGCAATCTCCGGGTCGACGTCGTCTTCTCGAAGCTCCCTCATGATCCCAAGGAGACGGAGGCCGGCCCGTTCTTCCTCGCCGTCGGGCTCAACGCGGTCGATCGCGAACTCGGCAGGTAGCCGGTCGAGAAGCTTCCTTGCTTCGATCAGCGCGGGGTGTCCGAGACGTGGCTTCCCCTCGGATGCCTTGATCCGATCCCATCGCGCACAGACCTCACGCAGATCTCGTGAAGCGTCGGCGAAGACGTGCGGATGGCGGCGGACGAGCTTCGCGGCGAGGTGCTCGCAGACGTCGTCGATTGCGAATGCATCCCGTTCCGCGGCGATCTGGCTGTGGAGAAGGACCTGAAGAAGGACGTCTCCCAGCTCCTCCAAGATGAGGTCGTCGTCGCCCTTGTCGAGCGCCTCAACCAATTCGTGCGCCTCCTCCAAGGCGTAGGTGCGGAGGCTTCGATGATCCTGCACGCAGTCCCACGGGCATCCGCTGGTCGGATCCCGCAGCCGCGCGATCAGAGAGACAACGCGTTCGAACGAGGAGCCGGTGTTCTCTTCCGTTGCCCCAGCACGATCACCGAGCGTCACCAATGGCCCACGATCCTACGGCGACGGCTCGCCTGGAGCCTCATCGGATGCCGCGTCCTCAGGTTCCAGAGCGTCGCCCGCAGGTTCCGAGGCATCGTCTTCCGCCGCAGCAGGCTCCTCTTCGGGCTCGATCAGAAGAAGCAGCTCCGCGACCTCGTCTGCTCGGTACTCGGCGTTCTCCGAGGTCACGCGCTCGATTTCGCCGAGCGCCAGCTCGGACTCGCCGATCGAGAAGCGAAGCCGTGCGAGCTCAAGCAGTACGTCCAGGCCCTGCGGCCCGAGCGGCTCCCCTTCTCCCACGTCTTCCTCAACAATCCCGAGGGCGGACTCGTTCAAACGAATCAGCGTATCGGTCTCTTCTGTCTCGTCAATCGCACGATGGAGGTACTCGAGAGCGGTCGCGTACTCGCCACGCCAGCGATATGCCTCAGCGATCCCGAGGGAGGCATCCAACGACGCCGGGGCGATCTCAAGAACGGCGGCGTATTCTCCAATCGCCGCACTCCACTTGTACTGAGATGTATAGACCTCCGCCAGCTGCATCCGCATGTCGACGTCAGACGGATCGAGCTCCACGATCAGCTCTGCAACCCGCTCTTTCTCCGTCACATCGAACGACCGCGAGAACGCCTTTCGGAAGTTCTCAAGAGCCGCCTCGATCTCCCCGCGAACGCTCAGCACCTTTCCCAGACCCTCGTAGGCCGCCGTCGTGTACGGTGAGCGAACGATAACGTCCTCGAACTCGTCTTCCGCCTCGTCCAACCTGCCGGAGAGGAAGTGCGCATCCCCGAGCCTGACCCTAAGATCAAGAGATCCGCCGCTCTGCAGGCCTCGCTCGTATCGGTCAACAGCGACGGCGTAGAACTCATCAATCGCCTCGCCCAGCTCGGACAGCCTGGCCGACTCTTCGTCGGAAAGCGCGTCCTTCGACTCCAGCTCGTCGCGCTCGGCAACGGCCGCCGCAAGTTGGGCTCTGGCGAGGTCTCCTTCGGCGATCGCGGCCTTGATGTTGCCGGGATCGACCGCCTGGATTCCGTCAATCAGGCCGCGGGCTTCGGCGATCGAACCGAGTTCGAGGTGAACGTTGACGAGTTTCAGCATCACACTCGAATCATTGGCTCGAAGCTCGAGTGCCTTCTCGTAGCGGGTTCTCGCGAGCGGATAGCTGCCATTCCGAACGGCGAGGTCTCCCGACGCGATGTACGCGGCAACGTACGTCTCGTCCTTCGCGATCACCTCGGCAAATCGTTCCTCGGCCCTGAGGTATTCGCCGCGGTCGAGGAACAGCTTCCCGAGAAGGAACGTCGCAGAGAGGCTGTCCGGGTTGAGCTGAAGGATTCGATTGAGGAAGGCTTCGTCCGCATCGACGTCTTCCAGAGCCGCCAAGTAGGAGGCGAGTGCTGCCTCCTCGTTCGTCTCCTGCTCGGCCGCGAGCGCCTCGATCCGGGTCAGATCCTCATCGGTCGGTTCCTCGAGTCCCTCGAGTTCCAACCGTTCGTCGGCGACCTGCTCGGCCTTTGTCTCATAGATCCGACCGACGTAGTATGGCAAGTACGGATCGCTCACTTCGCCGCTTGCTAGGAGCCGCTCGAACTCGGCGAGGCCGAGGTCCTCATCTTGCTGCTGCAGGAAGAACGCATTGACCAGCGGGAAAGAGACGTCGATCTCGCTTGCGTCGTAGAGACCCTGGTACCACTCGGAAACCCGGTTCTCCGCCTCGTCGCTTGTGTAGTCGGCAAGCACGTCGTCTCTTACCTCATCGAGCGTCGGAGTGTGTGCCGCCTCACGATCCGTCAGGTTGATGATGTGATACCCGAACTGCGTCAAGACCGGCTCGCTCAGATCCCCGATCTCCATGGAGAACGCCGCTTCCTCGAACTCCGGGACCATCACACCCCGACCGAACCAGTCCACGTCGCCGCCTGACTCCGCATTGCTTGTGTCTATTGAGTAGATGCTCGCGAGCTCTGCGAAGTCGGCCCCCTCGTCCAAGAGAGCACGAACTTCAAGGGCGGTCTCGAGTCCCTCGACCAGGATGTGTGACGCGCGCACCCTCTCCTCCACGTCGTACTCCGTGATGTTCTCCTCGAAGTAGCCGGACAGCTCGTCCTCGGTCGGAACGACCAGCCCCGCGACTGCCCCGCGAACCGCCTCGTCGAGCAGGTTCGCTTCGGCCTCTGCACGCAGCGACGCCTTGAGTGACTCGAGCGTGTTACCCTGTTGCGTCAAGTAAGCGGCCAATTGGTCCTCAGTGATCCCGTTCGTCTGAAGGAGGTTCATGTATGCGGTGGAGAACGCGACATCTACATCGTTCTGCGAAACCCGGATGCCTCTTTCCTCGGCCTCCTGCTCGTAGAGGATCCGACGGATCACTTCACTCGCGGCGTCCGATCGCAGTCGGAGGAGGAAGAGCGCGCCGTTCGCCCCCTCGAGCAACACACGAGCGTCCTGTCCGATCTGCTGATACAGGTTCTGATACTGGTTGAAGAGCTGGTTCGTCATCGCATCGAGCGATGCCACGTCGATCTCCTCACCATTGACGCGGGCT